>CAZIVM010000017.1:0-23451 GCA_964542845.1 uncultured Victivallales bacterium | reverse complement strand
TGGCGACACAACTTTTCACGTTGAAACATAAATATTAAGGCGAGAAATCCAAAAAGAAGGGCAAGCGCACCTAACTGTAAAAAAATCATGAGATAACGATTTTGAAGTGCATCAAAATGTGCCATGCGTTCATCAACGGTTTGAATCTGGAGACCATAATCGCGTAATTTTTCGCTCGCAATGTTATAGGCGTGTTCACCACGAATGAGCCACATTTGCGCGCCTTTCACTTCAGGGAATAAAGTTTTAAATGTGTTTAACGACGTTAAAACACCCCCTTGAAATACCGAACCTTTGAATACAGTTTGGATTTGAAGCGTTCCATTGGAATATTGAATGAAGTCGCTCATTTTCATTTTAAGAATCCATTGCAGTACACCTGCATCGACTCCGCAAGCGCCATCGGGAAGTTTGATATGGAAACGTTGAATCATGTCTGAATCAATTCCCCATACAGTGGGTTGAGTGACGCGATGGATGTTGGTGCAATCGGCCGCTTCGGCGTGATAAACGCGAATAGGGCAAATATTTTCTGTGTCGAATGCTTGCAAATCATTGGGGTAGGGGACGAGCGTACTCATCACATAGTCGAATCCAAATCCGCGTTCCCCGTCAGTGCGTATGATTGCGCTACCCACCCCTAAGGTCGCCAAAATGCCTAAGGAGAGAATTGCAATGACCCAAATATTTTGAGGTTGGAAACGTCTAAAATTCCGCCACGCAAACTGCGTCAAACTTTGCGCGGATTGTAGGGGAGAATATCGAATACGGGGGGATGTTTGTTTGCTTCTGATTGCATGAATGAGTAGAATAATACATGCACTCCACACCACAATAAGTGTAATGAAAATAGAAACAGGATTTATATGAAAAATTAAGGTATCGACGGATGCAATTTCATGCCAAAGATTAAGAATCGCCCATAATAAGATGCGATTATAAACGCATCCTCCTACAATTCCAAACCACCCACTTAAAATGATAATAGGGAGAAACTCCCCCATATAAATATGAATCATTTGCGCACGCGAAAATCCTAAATTTTGAAGTATTTTTTGTTCATCGGCGAGATCGCTGATAAACAAACGCATCCAAAGAATTAAGGCAAAAAGAACTGCGAGAATGAGGAAGAAACTTAACCCGATAAAGAGTTCGGAAAAATCGACCCCGTTTTTCGCATTAGCAAACGCCTCATTACGAGGCATTGAGAGGGTAAACAATAATTCTGGATGACCCAACATGCACGCAAGTATTTCATTTTTGAGGGAATGAATATCCGTGTTTGAGGGGAACAAAATAGCGGTAACTTGTGAGTCGCCTAATATTTCTTGTGCGTGTTCCATGGGAAGGATTATTTTGGGCGTTGCGCCATATTGACGCCAATAATTTTCATCCGCTTTGCGTATTTTATCAAAATCAATGGGGAGACCTGATTTCCATTCTGTGCAAGAATTTGCATCCGTTAATCCGGGAATATCCGCGGTAAATGCGGCATTAAAGGGGGAGGGGGTCAAAAAATGAATGGATGGGAGAGTGTCTGTTTTTTCATAGAGTTTGCGAAAATCGCCTACACGAAAGTAAGTGGCTTGCACATTGTGAGTCTTTGTAAACAAAGGCGTATCGCAAAAAAAGTAAATCTGTGAGTCAAGATTAAACGCTTGAAGCTGTGAAACTCCGAGCGTGAAAAGGTACGGTTCTTCGATTTGATTATCATGCAATGACTTCCAAAATCCTGTGAGAAATTGTGGATAATTTTGCCATTGTTGTGCGATGGGCTTTGGTATGAAAAATTGATTCGATTTGAGCAAAAGACCTTGAGGCTGAGTTGTAACCATTAGTTCAAGATCATTGAATGTTAATGCATCTAATAACATTTCTTTTACATGGGAAGAATCGTTTTCACTTAACCAAAGATTTCCGCCATTTGTCATCCCTAATTGACGTGCCAAAAAGGCTCTATTTACGACAATATTGAGTGGTGATGCGCTTTGTGTTTGCCGTGAAAAATGTTGCCAAAGTTCAGGTGCAATCCCTTTGGAGTGGAGTCGCATCTGTTTTATTTCGGGAGGTCGACCTGCGATAGATTCTTGGGTTTGGGCGTTGCCTTGTTCGAGTTGAACTGAAAATGTGCCATCTGTTGAGAGATTGAGTTGCTTCAAACATGAGAGTGATAGATAAGCATCGCGTGGCGCAAGGGCGGGATCGTCAATGCCATAGATTTGAACAGGAATTAACGTTTGATTAGAGGCAATAACGTATCCTGAATGGTGTAATATTGCGCGTGAATCTGTATATGGAAAATGGAGTTGCGCAATCGTTTTGATGTTTTGAAAACGTTTTTTAACTTGTTGCGTCAATGTAAAATCGAGGGAGTCGCCAACAAAAAGTGCGCCTGAAAGAACGGTGGTCATGAGGACAATCATGAGGGCGAGTAACGCAAACTTTCCGCGATGATACATAAGAGAACGTAGAATGAATGTGCTGTACGACATTATATGTTTTTCTCCACAAGTTGACCCGCCTTGATTTCAAATAAACGATTCATGTATTTTGCTGCTTCAGGATTATGAGTCGACATCATCATCGTAAACTTAAATTCACGATGAAGTTTTTGAATCAATTGGAGTAATTTTTCGCCATTTTCAATATCAAGCTGTGCGGTCGGTTCATCCGCTAAAATGAGCGGTGGCGAAAGCAACAACGCACGCGCAAAAGCGACACGCTGACGTTCCCCACCTGAGAGTTGATGCGGATAGTGATGCGCGCGCTCAGACAGCCCAACGCTATCAAGTAACGCTAAGGCGCGTTGGGTTTGATTTTGACGTTTAGCAAGTGCAGGCAGTTCGATATTTTCAATGGACGTGAGTTGCGGCAACAGCATGGGGTCTTGGTTCATTACACCAATAACCTCTTGACGAAATAAGGTTTTTTCTTTTTCACTGAGTTGCGATAACGTGTAGGGCGGATAGACAATTTCGCCCGAATCAAAAGGTTCGCGCGTGGCAATCATGTTGAGTAGCGTCGTTTTGCCTGAACCCGAAGGCCCCATAATTGCAATCGTATCGCCAGCGTTGATTTGAAGAGAGATATGATTGAGAAGTGAAATCACGCCTTGTGGGGTTTGGAAACTTTTAGAGAGATTTTGAATAGAAAGGGTCATGGGAGAACCTCCATAATGAAGAGTGCACCATCCTCATCGACAACGGTCAAGTAAGGTGGATTTAAGAATATCGGAAATGAACAGTCCGCTTGAAATTGATGGACACTTTGAACTGTAAACGGGCTATCATTTTGAACATAATAGAGCATCCCTTTTTGTGAAAGGATCCATAAATGCGTTGCGCTGGCAGGGACGGGTGCGGTTAATGAATGTTGTGTTTTTAAGGTGTGGATTAATGTCCCATTTTCGCGATTGAGGATATAGGTTTCGCCACGATCTGCGGTAACCCATAAGGTGTTGCCTACGCATGTTGGAGACGAAATGAAAGCCCCTGAAAGGGCGGTTGACCATTGTTGTTTTAGCGTCGCACAATCCCATGCAGAAAGGGTTCCGTTGTGCGTGATGCAGTAACAGTTTTGTGCGTCTTTTGCCGGGGTCGAAGGGATGGGCGACTCCAAATCGACTTCACCTAATAATAGCCCCGTTTTAAGCGAAATCTTACGTAGAATTCCATCGCAATTTCCAAAGAAAAGCGCTTGATTGGCTTCATCTAATACCACCGAACCATTGATGAATCCTTGCGTGGAATAGATCCATATTGAATCGCCCGTATGCGCGTTGAGCGCGTACAAATTCTGATCATACGAACCGAAGATAATCGCATTGTTCCACGCAAGTGCGCGTCCCACAATTTTATCTTGAGTCGACCACTTCCACAACACTTTAAATTGTGAGTCCATCGCGTAAAAGATACCCGCTTCATCCCCAAAATAAAAACGATCATATGCGAATGTGATTGGAGATGTTATGGCAACATTTGAGATTTTCGCGTTGTCGATATTTTGCCCTGATATTCTAAAGATTTCGCCTACACTATTTCCTAACCAATAATGAGTGCCATCAAAGGCGGGAGAGGTCAATGGATCGGAGGTTTCGAGGGTGGTTATCGTTTTTAATGAAGGGGGTTTAGGTTCATGGGGCGATGCACTATTTGTCATGTAAAATAAACTCAAAACAGCAACGGAAACAATGAGAAAAGATAAGCAAATATAAAATTTTTTCATGTGTTGTTCTCCGTGAGTGTGATGGCACCTACAGGACATTTTGAAACCAAATCTTGCGCGATTTTCAAGGGAATATCATTCCATGTTTGATTTAATGCAGGGGCGATGCGAGTGTGTTCTCCACGATATTGGAAAGAGAGGTTACTCCCTTTTCCTGTGCATCTGCCACACAAGACACATCGTGAACGTTGATAAGAGATGTGTTTTCCGTGTTGAATAGAGGTATCGATTGTTGCATTTTGATGACGTCGAGGAATGGGGTATTTTTGACGCAACTTTAGGAGTTCGCATTTGGAAATTGCACGACACGTCTTACAAGTAAAATCGTGTCGATCAAACAACAATGCGAGTGCTTCTTTTCTAAATTGGATTACGCGTTCACTGGTGAGTTCATAAACATGCCCAGCTTCAAAGCGCGTTTCACAAGCTGGAACAAACCGTTGAAGAGTCGCATCATAAACCGCACACACCATGCAGCGTGCTTGTTCTTGACACCCCTTAAGATAACAAAGCGTGGGGATTTCAACTTGGGCAAATTCGTGTGCGCCGTCTAGAATTTTAAGTGAACTGCACTGTTCAAAAGGGATCTCAATATCATCCATTAAGATATGGTGCGCATCTACGCTTTTTCGTGATTCAGTGGCTAACATTTCTTCAGTTGCTTGAATCGTATCTGTTGGAATTAATGTTTTAACTTGCACAGATTTTTGAGTACAAATATCGCGACATACCCCACATTTAACACACTTCTCTTGTAGAATAAAGTGTCGTTCAAAAGGGGCAAAAGCAATCGCATCTACCGCACAAGATTGCGCGCATTTCGTACATCCAATGCACGTTTCATCAATAAAAAATTGTGCTAAATCTATACACTTTCCAGCGGGACACGCCCCATGAAGATGGGCTTCAAATTCGGGTCTAAAATACTTTAAGGCACTTAAAACAACATTGGATGCGGTGCGACCGAGTCCACAAAGTGAACCTTGTTGGATTTGCCGACTCAATGTTGCAATCTCTTCAAGATAATTTTCGGGAAAGGGGGTTTCGTTACGTTTGGTGAGGGCTTCGAGTAAACCATAGAGTCGTATAATCCCTTCCCGACAAAGCGTGCATTTTCCACACGACTCTTCTTTCATAAACTTCAAAAAGTAGAGCGAAATATCCACCATGCAGTCTCGTTCATCTAACACAACGAGTCCGCCAGAACCCATCATAGCGCCCATTTGCGTTAAGCGTTCGTAGTCGACAGGAATATCCATTTTGTCTTCAGGAATACATCCGCCCGAAGGTCCGCCAATGAGTACCGCTTTGAGTGTATGCCCCGTTTCAACACCACCGCCGTAAAGGTTAACGATGTCGCGCAAGGTTTGCCCCATCGGCACTTCAATCAGACCCCCATTTTTGATTTTACCCGCCAGCGCAAATGATTTTGTTCCTGCCGAATCGGTTGTCCCTAAGGCTGAAAATGCTTCAGCGCCATTTCGAAAAATCCATGGAATACAAGCAAAAGTTTCCACATTATTCATGAGTGTTGGCATTCCGAGGTATCCTGCTTGGGTTGGGAATGGCGGACGCGCCCGAGGGATTCCGCGTTTTCCCTCCATTGACTCCAAAAGAGCGGTCTCTTCACCACAAACAAATGCCCCAGCGCCTAAGAATAATGAGATTTTAAATGTGGGTGAAATTTTTTCAAAAAGATGATGTTCTTCGCATTTTTGAATCGCTTTGCGTAAAATTTGGATGGCTTGCGTGTATTCTTCGCGAATATAGATAAATGCCCCTTGCGCTTGGAGCGTATGTGCCGCAATAAGCATCCCTTCAAGCACGCGATAAGGGAAAGATTCAAGCACCATGCGATCCATAAATGCGCCAGGATCTCCTTCGTCGGCATTACAGACAATATATTTTGTATCGCCCACAGATTGGTGTGCAAATTTCCATTTCATCCCTGTGAGAAAACCTGCACCACCACGACCTCTTAATTTGGCATCGATAAGGGTTTGGATAATGGTGTTAGAATCGGTTGTTAGACACTTTTCAAATGCAGAAAACCCCCCGCGTTGTTTGTAGTCATTGATGTCAAGCGGTTGACTCTCCCCACGATGTTCAGTAACAATGAGTGGGGTTTGAGGGAGCTGAAATGGTGATTGATGATTTTTATCGTCACACCGACACTTTGTCGGATGATAGATATTGTGAAAAAACGAAGCTAGTTTCCAACGTGCCCCTGCCAACGGTTGAGTGAGATTAAAGTGTCGTGATAAAATATGGTGTAAATCTTCATGTTGAACGCGTGCATAATGGTAAAAATTTTCACCATCGAAGATCGTGACTTGAGTGGCAAGATGCGACATCCCTGTACAACTCACTTTGCGTAATTGTACAGGTAAATCATACTTGCGAATCTCGTTTTGCACCAAACTCCATATCTTTTCTGCGCCCGAGGCATTACATGAAGAACAACAACACATTTCAATGCGAGACTCAATAGATTCGTTTGATTTGCGAGAAGATTTTGCATGGGATGCAGTGCGTTGAGATTCACGAAATGAGCGGATGACTGTATCAATGTTTTGAGGATCGACCCATCCATAAATGTGGTTGTCGATTTGTACCGCTACGGCTAACATGCAACATCCTAAACAGGCCACTTTGGTGAGTGAAAATTCACCCGTGGGATCGGTATCTTCGGTGGGGGGGATATTCAGGTATTTTTGAAACGCATCATAGACACGTTCTGCCCCTTTGACATAACATGCGGCACCGACACAGACCTTGATGATGTGTTTCCCTTGCGGTTTAAATCGAAACGCTGCGTAAAAAGTCGCCGTTGAGGAGATCTCTTGCATAGGAATATTGAGCTTGATCGACAACGCTTCGAGGTCTTCGATGGGCAAATACCCCTGTTTGTGTTGAATCTCAATGAGATGCGGAAGAAGTTGGGTGTTCATTGCGCCTCTCCTAAACACATGAGCTCATTATTAAATGTGCGCACGATGATTTTTTTCCCCACAACGGCAGGTGTTGCTACCACTTTTTCCCCTATCTCATGACGTCTTACAACCTCAAATTTTTCAACATTTGGGTTCACAACGAGGAGGAGTCCATCTTGATTAATCATTAAAAGTTTTTGATCAATCATCACGGGCGAACCGTAAAAACCATTGTCTAAATTCTCTTCATACGCCTCTTCGCCTGTTTCTGCGTTCAACACAATGATGCTTCCGCCACTTCCGCAAAGATACATCGCGTTGTTGGCCACCATGGGCGACGAAACATCAGGGCTCGGTACATTATCATTTTGCCATATAATTTTCCCCGTTAAAGGTTCAAATGCCCCTGTGAATGCCCCTTGATTGGCATAGTAAATTTTGTTATCATAAGCTACTGCGGTGGTTGCAACTTCACCCCCCATACAGTCCAAACCCCAGATCAGTTTTCCTGTGTTCGCATCAAAAAGTTCTGCTTTTTGGTTGCCTGCTGTAAAGATATAAGGATGACTATCTACAAAAATAGCGGCAGGTGTAGCCCATGAAACTGCGGAAGGACGCGTTGTTTTCCAAAGTTCATTTCCTGTTGTGGGGGAAAGTGCATAGAGGGTTTGTTGATCTTCCATATCGTATTGAACAATAATGCGATCGCCTAAATGAAGAAGCGAAGAGGCGTAACCATAATGGATATGTGGTGCAGGGAATTTTTTGTGCCATACCATTTCGCCTGCATGATTTATGGCAATGAGTTGCCCTGTTGCAAAAATCGCATAGACACGATCTTGATCGACGGTAAGTGTCGGGGCGGCATACCCTGTATCGTCGGTTACATCTGGGGCGGAATCAAAAGGCGGAGTCTCTTTTTTCCAAATCAATTTTCCTGTACTTAAATCGTAACAATAGACCACGTTTTTCTTTTTATTGGCCCCACTCACAAAAATTTTATCTCCCCAAATGACAGGTGAGTTGTACCCATGAAGTGGGATTTTTGTTTTCCACAAGGTTTGAAGATTTGCGGATTGTGGCAATCCATTGGCGTTGGCAGTTATTGAACCGCGAAAACTGGGCCAATGTTGAGCTGAAGCGGATAAAAATGCAGCTAAGTCAAACGGTAATTCGGCGGGGATTTGTTCTAGCGATAAAGGTGGTTGCATTTCGTTCGAGTCTGAAGATTCACTCGGCAAGTTGAGTCGATAAACGGCAAAAGAACCGAGTCCTAATACCGCACACAATCCTAATGTAAGGAGTCCATAACGAAGCGCGACAATCTCTTTCTCGCGACTTATATTTTGAGGGCGAACAAATGCGGGAGGTCGACTCCACGTCATCGCAATAATGCCTAAGAAGAAAAGGATTAACGCACTCACCAAAATGCGTGTTGCATTTTGCACTTGCGCATGATGTGTGAAATAACTTTTACGGTATAAGTAGTCTAAGTCGCGAACCAACGGCACCCATTCAGCATGATTTTCTACTTCAAGACGCAAACTATCAAGCATCGACTGCGTTTGGGGTAACACTTCAGCTCCTTTTTGAAATTCAATGAAAAGCGTGATGCTCATGAGGAGGATAAAGGCTGCGGAAATATAGACGATGGTTTTCGAAAGTGGATAGATCCAGTTTTTCATTTTATTTAACCTTTCTGTGAGGGAAGTTTACGTTCTAAAGGACACGATTCGTAGCACCGACCGCAACACACACACAGCCCTTGATCGACAGTGTAGGTGCGACTTTCAACAGGACGTCGTGATAAAAGAATAGTTTCAATCAAGATGAACAATGCAAGAAATCCCCCTGCAATTCCCATGCCACGTTGGTTCATTCGTTGAATATTCAACACATCTTGTTTGAGTTGTTCAAGACTTCTCCCTGAGCTTTCAAATGCATCGAGTTCGTGTGAAGGCGTTTGATTTTCAACAATTTCAAGAATGCGAATTTCAGCATAACTTGATTCAAAAACAGGCGCACAATAGTATCCCACCGCAATTCCCAATGCCACAATGATTGGTGAAAATGTAATGAGCCATTGCATCCGTTTTACCCCTTTGTCGTAATCTTCAAGCTGTTGAGACGGTGTTGGCGGGAGAATGGCACCATTCGGACACCCCTGTTCGCAGAGTTTGCACTGAATACACTCTTTTTGTGTGACCTCTACTTTGAGCGAACTCATCGCACTCGCAATGCGTAGCAGTACGCCATAAGGACAAAGGTATCTGCAAAATGGACGCGATATAAAAAAGCCAATGATTAAAAATAGGAGTGCAATCCCTAAGGCAGTCAAAGGCATGCCGAGTCGGAAAATGCCCACATAAGGATCGTATTGACATAACCAAAAATCGCCCCCGCTAGCTGCAATCGTGACCGTAACGCCTAAAATGATGACGGCGATATAACGTAAGATTCGATCGAGCGCAAACGGAACTTGCCATGTTTTGAAATGAAATAATTCTTGAAGTGCACCCAAAGGACACCCCCCCATACAGAAGAGTCTGCCCCGAAACAATGCAACAATCAATGGAATACAAAAAAGGAGTAAAATAGTTAAATCTATCGCATAATCTTGCGCAATATGCGCCGTTACATTTTGATACATCCCCACAGGACAGGGGCAAACAGTGAATATAAAACCAAACAAAATGAAGTTGACGACCGCAACCCCCACAAGTGCCATGCGCGAACGCCAACGATATAAACAGTATGCGGCGAGACCTAACATCATGATGAGGAGTCCGACACGCCACATTGTGGGATCATTGAGAAACGCTTCCACATCCATGGGAGGTTCAACATATTTCTCAAATTCAGGTTTTGGAAAACGAGCTTGTGCTAATAAAAAATTCATCCATTCACCTCAAAAACATCTTGTTTGAAAATGTAGGGTTGATCGATAGGGACACGCGTAAATGCCTGAGATGGGCAGATGAGCGCAATTTGACACTGATTACAATTTTTGCAACGTTCGTGTCGCACTTGCAGAAATAAAGATCCATTTCCAAAGTCGGCACATCCTTTCACACATTTCCCGCAACCAATACATAAGTCTTCATCTATTTTATACTCAAAATAGGGGTCTTCAATATAAGTACGTTGAATGGCACGCGTTGGACAACGTTGATTTTCGGCGGCTGTATCGAGTTTAATGCGTTTATCTTGGTAGTAGCCACTGCAAAATTCACAATAACCGCAACTGGCATATTGATGAACACATTTTACCGCTGATTGAGATAACACACAATGCGTTTCACACTTCCCACATTGGATACATTTGGTGGGATCAATTTGCCAACGCATTGGGCGCGGATTGTTAAATTTAAATAATGCAGCAAATGGCGAAAGAACCGCAAGAACGCCAAAGGCTTTGAGAAAATGACGTCGATTCATGAATCCCTCGCTTGTTTGAATGAGAGTGCCGTGGGGTGTTTGCATTGGGCAATCATGGGGCATTTTCTGCAATGACCATTTTGACGGCAAACCCCAGTTGATTTATCTGTATGATCATCGGATGATGATTTTTTCTGCGTATATCCCCAAAGCAGATAACCTAGAAGTGTAAGAATCGAAATTTTACCTATGTCGCGAATAAAGTCACGTCTATTCATAAACACCGACCTCCCATTGTTGACGCTTTTGAGTCTTGGAATTGAAATCTATTAAATATATGGTATCTGATAAATGAATCAATGTATAGTGATATTCAGATGGAGAGAGTTGTTTTGTGAGAGTGCGAACCACTTCACCCGAAGGGGCGAAAATACGCGCCTGACGTGTCCCTTTCTCCATGGTCACAAACTTTCCATTCGCCATCGCTGCAAATCGCACAGGATTACAGCAACCTCCAAAATTTTCTTGTGGATGCCATGAGGCAATAAAACGTCCCGTTTCTGGATCCAGTTGTTCTAAACGTTTGCGTCCTGGATTGGCGACCCATAAGTTTCCTTCTGGCGATATGTCGATAGGGAACGCAGCTCCTGGGACAATAAATTTATCTTCGCCCTGAGACGACCATACAAGTTTTTGTGTTTTAAGATTGTAAGCTTCTACGGTGAATTTTTCGCGATTAACCTGAAAAAATAAATCGTTTAAAATTAAAGAGTCGGGCTTAACCATTGGCGTATAAGCTAATTTTGAATCCAATGTTGTGTTGGGCATATTTGTTGTCGCTGTCGATTGCCAAAATAGCGACACTATCAGTGCAAATGCGCCTATCGCTATTGCAAAAGCGATAGATTGTAATGGGGTTAATTTCATAGATATGACTCCTTACGTAAATCGATACAGCGCAAAAGATAAGAATCGCGAACAAGCATACGTCCTTGTGCAAAGGCAATCGGCCCCCATGCATCAACGCCCGGAAGTACCTTAAATCGATTGAGATATTGAAAGGTGTTTTCCGAATAACGATATACAGAAAGGACGCCCTCATCATCTAAAATCCAGATTTTATCGTCGGCGAAAATATAAGGTCCAATTCCAAAGCGATGTTCGCGCCCCGAGCTCGCTTCTATTTTGGGAAGTTTTTCAGGATCTGCGACAACCAGTTGCGCACGTAATGCGCCTGCGTCCTTAGGTTGAATAATCCAAAGTTTGCCTTGATGAAAAATGGGTGTTTGTTGTTCCGATGCGGGGCCTTGAGTGGGTTTCCACTGATGGGAGAGTTCAACTTTCCATTCAGCATTGTTTTTTTCGACCACAAGAACAGACGCACCTGCGCCATATCCTGCGGTTAAGAAAATTTTGTTAGGGGCAATTTGAACAGGTGTCGGGGCAAGCACAGCGGGTTTCCATTGGGTATTCGACCACAAAAGTTCGCCTGTTTTAGAGATTCCCACAGTTCCGCCTAAGGCGGCATAGACATATTGTTCTACACCCTCTAAAGTCATGGGGACTACCGAGGCATGAGATAATTTAAAATCCAAGGTATTTGGGGTTTCCCAGCGAACGTTTCCTGTGCGTAGTTCAAGTGCGGTGAGTAAGACGCTGTCGCCTGCCACTGCCAAAATGAGTGCGTCTTGATCAATGAGCGGACACTGCCCCATGTACCATTGAGGAACCAAGCTTCCATCATTTTTAACGAGGTCGCGACTCCACAAAAGATCCCCCGAAATGGCATCCAGTGCCATCACATGCCCTTGCGGTCCAATCGAAATAACGGTGTAACTATCCACGGCAACAACGGTGCGCGATTTCCCATGATTGCGTTTAATCTTGTTTTGATAGGTGCGACGCCACAACTCTTTGCCTGTTTCAAAATCAAAACAGCGCAGTGCATCGTGTTCTTTCTTTTCATCGTAGTCAATAATATACACGCGATGATAGGCAACGACAGGAGCCGCATATCCTTCTCCAAGGCTCACTTCCCATTGAACAATCGGCCCACTATCGTTCCATTGGGTGGTGAGTTCGGGGGCGTTGATAACAATATTATCGAGGTTTTTTCCACGAAAATTTCCCCATGGAATAGCGTCGGAAACGATGGATGTATCTGTGCTAAAAGATTCAAAGTATTCCCCAATGTTGAGTTGTGGAATCACAACAACACGATGTTCCGAACCATCCATTTGTTCCGATGAATAAAGGATGTGCCCATCATTAACAGGCGCAAGGAAAAAGAAAATCGCTCCACTTGCCAAGGCAAAAAGTGTTGCTCCGACCATGATGAGTATCAGTAAATGTTTATTCATAATGTTCCAACGCGTTTAAGGTTTCGTTTATAAAAATATACGGATAAAGTTTTTCGTCGTACCAAAGCTGAGCAAAGTAAAGACCAAAAGGTTCAATTGGAATGGGTTTTTCTTCACTCAAATAAGGGTCTAGGTATTTCATGGCGCGTGCAAGATGCTCTTGGGCAAAAGGGACGCCTGTTAACGCCGTAACTGCGCGTAATGTAAAACAGAAATTCGCATGAGGCGTGTTAGGCACAATATTGCCCCATGCCCCCGACACATGTTGCGTTTCACAAAGAAATTTTTGCGCTTTTTCAATCCAAGGCGTATTCACCCCTTTTAAATGAATCAACACCGTGGCCGTTCCGTAGATGGGGGCGCGTGAATCCTCTGCATATTGATCGCCAAACCATAAGGGATAAAATGCGCCATTAACATGTTGTTGCCGTTCTAAATAACGCAAAATTTGAGACTGCGCTTTGATGACACGTTGCGCAATTTTATGGGGAAGTTGTGGCAACCAACACGCAAACGCGTGGTAAGTGTGCGCGGATAAGTCAGGACAACTTTGATCAAAGGGGAGTTTTCCCCAGCCGCGACAAAATGTAGGAATCCCCCCATCACGATTTTGTATCTTGAGCAACCATTCGCATCCCGCAACAATTTGTGCATGACAATGATTAGGGTTCAGTTGATGAAGTGCAATCAAAGCCGCGGGGGTATCGTCTGCATCCGGAGCAGCACCATCATGATGCGTCCAACCCCACCCCCCCGCGGGAGCATTTGTAAAGGGGTGTTGAATCTGAATTTGCTGTTGTAACAAGTGTTGAGTAGCAATCGCTTTTTCGTTATCATTCAGTGTATGCGCCAACGTAGATAAAGAGAGCGATGTGACCCATTGCGATAAGTTTACATCAATCGGCCATGCGCCGTTTGGATCCATCGTTTCTTCAAGAAATTGCGCGCATCGTTGTGCAACATCGTGGTTTTTAAATCCCGATTCCACTAAACAAATCAAACAAAATGAGGTGAGCGGAGCAGCCTCTAAAAAACCGCCTGATTGAGGTTGTTTGGATTGTAATATTTTTAATGCTTTGGGAATGGTATAACGTTGAAAACATTTGTGTAACGCGATTTTTTTTGATTTCTTAGATTGGGTAATGCCAATACAAATCAAGGCAGGAATGGCGTAACTCACCACATGTAAATGAAGTAACGGCCAAATTTTTTCGGGTAAAATGGAGAGTTCAAAGGGGAGACGTGGAATTAAATCCCAATTTTTATCGTGATGACCGAAAAGCCCAACCGCCGTACATAACGCAAGAATTGGCACTGAAAATGTTAAATCTTTTCCATACTTTTTTAAAATGGATCGACGCAGATTTTCGGGATCAATGGCGCCTAAATATTGGGTCAAATATTGTTGCACTTTGACCACTGTATCTTTAGCTCCGACCCCATGATGTAATGCCGCATAAGCCAAGAGGGAGGCGGTTGTATTGGAGGGAGACTCGGGAGAATCACCAAAGCCACCATCTTCATTTTGATGTGCGATTAACCATTGTTGCGCCATCTCAATTTGTCGACGATATTGAATGGGGTCATACTTGGAAAGAGCAATGGAGGCCGTTGCTGTCGAAACCGCAGAACGCGCAAGTTTCCCTTCCCATTGAAAAGGAGAAGTCATTTCATCACGCAAACGTTTTTTCCATATTTTTTGATAGCTAGAAATATTCATCAACAACTCCCCATGGTTAGAATACCATAAAAGGTATACTCTAAATCGCAAACTAAATCACGGGTCCCTGCATGAAATCCGCCATTTTCTGCAAAACAATTTTTTAAGAATGGGCGGACATCATAGCGGGGCGTAATGTTGTGGAGACGCAATGCCCAATGTGCGGTAGCTGTTGAAAGTAAGTCCCCGTCTATTAACGCTGGATGTCCTTTGAACGAGCCGTCGGAATTTTGCAATTCTAAAATTTGTGTGATAAGCTGAGAAATATTGAGTTGCGAAACGGTACAAAAAGAGCTTAATGCTAAGGTGGCCGACATCGCATTTAAAGAAGGAGTCGTTTGATTTTTAAGATTACTCATGCCACCTGAAGGGGTTGTATATACAGCGAAGTCTAAAGGTGAAACTGAAAGTTTGAGATCTTGTTGCGTCCCTACTTCGATAAACTTTGCATAAGGAGACTTTGAATCATGATTGGGAAAAAGGAGAGGTTCATTTCGCTGGGTTAAACGCTCAAAAACTGCAATATCACTTTTCTCAATTTTTCGAAAACGATGCAAAAATGTTTGTTTTTGGAGTCGTTGAGGCAAAGAGAGGTATTGACACAACATTTTGCTTCGAATCCAACACCCTAAATGTATCGCATCTAAATCATGGGGATTGATTTGATTTAAATAAGTTATCGTTTTTTCTCTCCCAGAATGTTTCCCTTGAAGGGATGAGAGGAGGAGTCCAAAAAAAGTATAATACAAATCTTGTTTGCCATTTCGATTTTTGAAACCGCCGTGTTCGTCACTTTGACTCTTCACAAAACGCATCACGAGTTGTTGTGCTTCAGGGTGCATGCGATCCCACCCCATTTGAAGGGCGTCGAGAAGTTTTGAACTCAATGTCGGTTTACTTTTCAACATTTTTAAGCACCTTTTGAATGATACGCAATAATGCAATTTTGAGCGGGGTTTGGTGAATTTCTTCAAGATGATTTAATACCTTTTGACGATACATAAAATAGGTATCCCACGTTTTTTGCATCGCGTCGTCAAACGAAATGTTTTCAATGCGCATGCAGATTGAAACCCACGAATGCGGGGCGTTTGGATCTTCCAAATCATCGTAAATTTGATACGCCACCCCTAAGTCATTCGCTATTTGCGTAAAGAGTTTTTCATACTGATTTTCCAGTTGGGTGGCATACAACGCCATTAAAAAAGGGATGCGAAACGCAGGCGCCGTTTTATAGCGAAAAATAGAATGAAGATCTTCATAAGTTGCCTGTTCAACATCAAGCGAAAACTCAAGGGCTTGCCCCACCGTCAAATCGAGATGGGCTTGTGCGGCTAAGTTCGCAAGAGAAGAACGAAGCGGGAGGGGAATAGGGTCTTCAAGAATAAGTTTATAACCTTCGCCAATGAGCAAATCTCCGATATTAATTGCATGAGGCACACCGATTTTGTGGTGTAAAGTGGGTTCATTATAACGCAAATCGTCATTATCTTCAATATCATCATGAATCAAAGAGGCTTTATGAAAACACTCGACAGCCAGCATGAGTTTTTGAATTTCAGGGGGGAGTTCGTTGGTGTTTGCAATTGCGCTATACAGTAAGGCGAGGATTGCAGGGCGATAATGTTTGCCATGTTTAGAAAGCGTGTGAACAACGGCATCTTGAAGCGATAGAGAAAGTGGACGAATCGCGGAAAGATTTTGCGAAATTTTTTCGTCAGAAAATATTGCATTTACTTGACTTTGCAATGCTTCTACAGAGAGCATATTGAAGGGAGATTTTTCAGGGAGACTCATCGCATTAAAAAGCAGTTGCGTATCAACGCTCGTATGATAACAGCCTGCGCCGTTGAGCGCAATTCCAACGCCGGGAATCCCATACTTAAACATGGGGGCAAACGCTTTTTGGAGTCCTTCTTCGCACGAAACACCAATCACGCCTTGAATTTCGCCTGATTCAATCCACTGCGAAACCACAGATGACGATTCCGCAATGAGCAACGCATAACCGAGTTCGTCTGCCTTTTGGCTAATTTCGGCAATCTGACATCTTCCGCAACGGGCACAGACACGCCCTAACTCGTCGAAAGTGGCAGGGCACATCTCGCGTTTTGCCAGACAATCAGGGAGGAGAATGAGCCGTTTTTCAATAGGAATTCTTGAGAATGTCTCTTCCCACATCGCATTATGAATAGAGAGCATGACGCGATTATGCAAGGTCTCGGACAACGCATGCTGTGCGATAAATGCTTGGGCAAACCGATTAAGTGTCTCAAAACTTACAGGTGGCACCGCATTTTGTTTTTGACAAAATTCAACAATCCATTCGTGTTTAATATCGTGATTCATCCGTAGGCTCCAAACCCAAAAAAGTAATATTTTTTGCCAAATTTATACGCTAAAGATTTTTCGGGAATTAAGTGTTCGGGGTCGTGATGTGAAGGATGATGTTGCATGGAGGCTAACTCCGAATATCCATCACGCATAGATGAGTCTTTGGCATGATTTTGCGTTAAAATCGTATGAAGGTGATTGGGATTATCTAATAAGATGCAGTTACGCGAATAACATGCCGTTTCATGGCGTAATACAGAAAGTAAAGCGTTGGATTGCAACAATGTTTCAAGATTACTGCCGTCTTCATTTAGATAACTATCTGTAAATTGCATCGGTGGGCAGAATTCAAGCGCGCCCTGAGGCGAAATATGATGTGAAAGACCCATTGCGCCAGGGCAAACACCGCGTCCTTCCGCATCCCAGTAAGCATCAATGATGAGAATTTTTGCACGGGTGCGTTGATCCACAATGAACTGCCGAACACGTTGGATTTGTTCTTTCGTCAGTGCGTTTTGCGTATCAGGACAAGGGCCCACAGGACGATAAATATAGTACCAAATGTAGTGGACCCCTTTTTGGATAAGGAGGTCTAAATATTTTTCGGAGACAAGTTCATCGATATTACGCGCGGTAATGCTTGCCGAGACCCCTACAAAGAGTTTGGCATCCACTGCATTTTTGACCCCTTCCAATGTGCGTGCAAACACATTTTCTGCACCTCGACGCACCTCTGATTCTGTTTCGAGCCCCTCAATACTAATTAATGGGGTGACATTTCCCAATTGAGCCAACTGTTGCGCCATTTCAACCGTTAGGACAGATCCATTGGTGAAGAGTTGAAAATAGGCGTGTGGATTTTGACGAAATAAAGGGATAAGTTCAGGATAAAAGAGCGGTTCTCCACCTAAAATTCCAAAGAAACTTGATCCATATTTGCGCGCAGTGTTGATCACGCCTTGAATTTGTTTGAGGGAGAGTTGTTGCGAGGGAGAGGTTTGTTGAACCCAGCATCCTTTACAGTTAAAATTACACGCATTGGTAATGGAAAGCATCATGAATGCTGGAAAGAATGGGGCGTTTTTTCGACGTCTTTTTTCAAACATTCGAATCGCACGTGCGCCTTGTCGTGCAAAATTAAACACCAAGTGATAGATCACCTTAAATGAGCATTGTCTTAAAATACGGGTTACCGCGGCTATTTTCATGGGGTTTCATCCTTAAATAATGGGGGCTTTACTGCATTTCTTGCGCGAAGTCGTGCCGTTAAAGATTTTTCGGTTGGGCTATCATGCGCGATGTCCGACGATACAATTTCTGCACCATTATAAGGCATCTCTTTAATTTTAGGAAACATAATGGCTTTTTGTGGGCACATCCGAGCACAAGCAGGACAGTTCGTTTTACAATGCGAAGGGGCAATGACCGACACTTCTTTCTCCTCTTTTTTATACACCCCAAACACACAGAAATCAACACATTTTCCACAATTTGTACATCGCGATTGGTCGATGACAGGATACCATGCAATCCAATCGGACTCTTTTTGAAAAGCTGGAAGTGTTGTTTCAAGCGTAGGGTCAAGTGGTGGGAGTTCGCACTTTTCAGCAATGACGTCTACGGTTTCAGCACGAAGGTTTAATATTTGAGGGGCTTTCTGATTGAGTCGGGCAAATAAATTTTCAATCACACGCGGATAACAACCGATAATCGTATCAAAATGTGTAAAATTGTTTATAGGTGCATCCAGAGCAGAAAGGGTCGCGCACAAATCCCGAACAACCTCAATTTGAACGGCGTCGCGCTGTTTTGCACGTGCGTAAAAATTTTGAATTTTGCTCGGGTCGATGCAGTGATATTCATCACAACAACACATTAAGATTTTCATAGTTTCCTTTGCTTTTTAACAATTTATAATTTATTTTTATATATAATATAAACCCTTATTGACGATGATGCTAGATTAAAGTTAAACATAAGCTTAAATTTTTCTTATTTTTTCCCTTTCCAACCGCATTCGCGAAGCATTAAAGATAAATCCGCCACGCTTCTTCCTCGTCCATCCGCTGTTTCATGTTGAACATCGCGTGGATTAATTCCACTTTCAGCATAGACACTGTTTGCGCCTGATTGCAATGATAAGACGTCGGGCTCGTGAACCGCGATGCTTTTGAGATTTGAATTGACTTGTGAGGCTAACGTGATGATTGCCACAATTTGAGCTAAACGTTCTTTTGAAATAGCCCCGCGTTCAGAAAGCGGAGAGCCTGGGAAATTGACGCGTGCCATTGCGGCATGTTGATAACACTCAAATTCATTGCCTAACCAAATGGCCTCTGCAATCTCTTCGGGGCGATGTTCGGGACCAATGGGTTCGCAACAATAATACCAGTTTAGTCCCACTTTTTTAATATTTTCAATGGTTTGAATACGAGCCGTTTTAACTAACTGAGTATCTTTCCCTTCGCCTAAACGCCATACATGATATGCTCCTGTTACGCCCGCATCTTTGAGTTGTTTGAACTGTTCAAGTGTTGTATCGCCAATGTTAACAACTAATTGCATATCATGTGGAACCAACTTGCGTGCATGTCGAACACATTTTAATAAGTATTCAAAATTATAGTTATGCATCGCCATGAGAAATAGGGCATCGAGTTCGCCATTTTCAATAAAATTTTCAATATGAGCAGAAAGTTCAGATTCTTTCATTTGAAAAGGGGCGTCTTTCAGAAGGGTTTCGGAGAAAGCACAAAAAGCACATTGCGCTGGACATGGATGTTTTTCAATTCCGATTTGCCCTAAGAGTAACTGTGTATCATGGAATCGCTGATGAGAAAGTGCATTGGCTTTTTCTCTCAAAGCGTGTGCTTCGAGACTGGTTGAGTCGATAGAAAGGAGAGAAACAATGTCGTTAAAATTCATGTGAACTCCTTGTTTGAGAGAGATGATATTTTGTGTATAAACACTAATATAATCCTTAGAGTAACTCTAAGTCAAATCTCTTTTTATATATTTTTGAATTTTTTTTGAAAAAAGTTTTTTCGCCTCTAAAAATAGAGAAGCAAAGAATAAAATTGTCAATTCATTGAAATATCATATATTTTATAGAGTCAAACACTTGAAAATTAAATAATCAGTGGTAAATTATACATTTAATACTATCATGTTATAAAGGAGGAATGAATGAAATATCACTGGTATGCTTTGATTGTTATGGTCTATTCTGCGCTTACGATCCTCCCCATTACTTTACGCGTAAATTTTCAATCGTTTGAAAAAACATTGGGGTGTATGGTTGGATATTTAATCTGTGCGATACTTGCGCCTTGTATCATGAGTTATGAGGTCAAAAACAAAGGCGTGCTCAAATTTTATAAGAATATGTTTATGCGCAAAGAACTCTTTTTTTACAGTTCAATCATCGTGACGTTAGGCATATTGGGTCTGTTATTTAAATGGGCTGCTTTATTCTTTTTTATAGTTCCTTTTTTTATTTTTTGGGTATTTTTATTTTACAAAGTTCAGGCATCGCTTCCTGAAGATGAACGTATGTATATCGTTAAAAGAGAAATGACTCCTCGCTATAAGTTATTCATGAAGGTAGTTGTTGGAGTTTTTATAATATCATCATGCACATTCGGCTATTTTGCATACAAAATATATTCGTTTGATGCCTTGCGTTATTCGCCGTATCGTTACGACGACTGTTCATTGATGGAGATGTACGAATTTGCATCAAACCGACCCTTTCTTGCTCAGGAATCACACGTTTATTACAAACTTCAATTCGGACATCCCATTTTCGACTTTACAAACGCGCGTTTCACTTCCTTAGAAGAAGTGCGTGCTGCCATTCCCGATTCACAACGTCCAGCCATCGCTTTCTATGGGTTTGATTGCGCTTTTATTTTTACGGATTCATCTCAAGATAAATCCTTGTTTTTACCTTATAATAGAATCACTGCTCACTTTTTAAGATCGAAAAGTCTCTCCTTAGATTCGATCAAAGATATGATCTATATTTATGATGTGTTTGATTTGTAACCCTACATCAAACGGAGTCTTATGATGAAAAACATCTCTTCTTTGAATGCCATTTTTCGAGATTTTACCCAACATTTTCCTTTGGATTTAAGGTTAGGAATCACGCCTTCACATGTATTGCATGAAATTGTGTTTTTAGCTTCTTTAATTCATGATGGAGAAGTTGATTTACGAAAAATAAAACACGAAAAAGGTGTTTTAACGATTCCTTTTTCGCGCGATCGATGGGAAGTGTTTGATGAAAATTCGGACGAACTTCTTTCAGTGCCGAGTGTTTTAATTTTTCATCATGTCGAATCCTATGATATACGCATTCAGTATCACGCGCAAAATGCCACACAGTTTTTCGATACGGTTTATGTTGACCAATCGTTAAACGCGCCCAATTCTGAATTATCGCGTATTGTTATTAATAATCGTCATACAGGATTTGAAATAAAGATTAATGTAAGCGATATTGAGATACAGCTCCAAGATCAAATAGACTCATAAAATATAAATTTTTTCTTGACAAATTAAGATTAACGTGGTATATTAAAATATATATTTTAATTAATCTAAATATCCTTTTATGAAATACTTCCCTCAAATCCTTCGGATAACATGCGGTCTACTCTTTCTTTCGAGTATCACTTTTGCGTTTTTTTCGCAAATAGAATTCTTTAATGCGATCCCTCATACACAATTTGCACCCGCAATTTTACACTTGATAGAATCGTTTTCGTATGGTGTTCTTGCGATTGTGGGGCTCATTGCAGTGACGACGTTTTGTATCGGACGGCTTTATTGCAGTGTGATGTGCCCGATGGGAATTGTTCAAGATATTGTGATTTTCTTGTCGCGACGCAAAAATAACGCCCCTGGAAATTATCCTGTTGTGCGTTATGCGATTTTCGGAATCGTGGTGGGCCTGATGTTCTGTGGCGTTTATTCTGGACTCCTCGCGTTTGATCCATATTCAATTTATGGGCGCGCATTGGGGGCATTTTCGTTAGGGGCAACGGTTCCTCTCATGGTGATAATGGGGCTTGCATTTTGGAAACGTCGTATTTTTTGTAGCACAATTTGTCCTGTGGGGACCTTCCTTGGACTTCTCTCAAAATATCCTGTTTTTAAGTTGAATATTTCTGAAAAATGCGTGAAGTGTAAAAAGTGTTTAAAGGCGTGTCCGATGGGATGTATCGACCTAGAGAAGAAAAAGATTGATACCGAACGTTGTATTTTATGTATGAACTGTGTCCCGACTTGTGGGCTTAAAGCAATTCAGCTTGGACAATGTGTGAAATCGACACAAGAAGAAAAAATTTTGCATGATCCTACGCGACGTCGCTTTCTCATTCAAGGGGCAACGTTGTTAGCGGGGATTGGTGTGGGTGTCGCAATGGCGAAAAGTGGACTCTCCATTCTTTCCTCATACGCCCAAAAACTTCAGATTCTTCCGCCAGGGGCAGGGGAGGCAACACGATTTGCGTCTAAATGCACGGGGTGTCAACTTTGCACCGCGAATTGTCCAACAAAAATAATTACACCCACATTAGAAGGTCATGGCGCCGTGGCAATAGACTTTTCAAAAGGGGAGTGTCAATTTGATTGTCATCGATGTTCGGCGGTATGTCCCACGGGAGCGATTCGCGCGTTATCGCTTGCAGAAAAGCAGAAAACAAAAATTGCAGATGTGGCCTTTATTCCCTCACGTTGTATTGCGCTTCATGGCGAACAAGAGTGTGGTTATTGTGCCGATGCGTGTCCGACAGGTGCGATTGTTTTATCTTTGGAAGGTTTTCCAGAATTTAAAACGGAGTTATGTATTGGCTGCGGAGCTTGTTATCATGCTTGCATTGCTGAACCGCCTGCAATTGAAATCATTCCCGTTGAAAAACAAACGAGGGTCAGTTAAGCCTTAAATTTTATGGGGGGTATGTCCTTTGCTGGCAGGGTTACACCCATCTGTCCCTTTATTATTCAAAAGATCTTTGTAATATTTCTTTTTATATTTTAGCACTTCCATTTGTTGGTTGAGCATATTGAGTTGTTCGCGCAATATTTTTTCTTGCTTAAAAATAATTTCGGCGCGTGCAGGGATGGTCGATTCTCCTTGCAGACACATTTGGATGTATTCGCGTACGCCATCAATTGAGAGCCCTGTCATGCGCAAACAGTGAATGAGTCGCAACCACGTGAGGGCGTAGTCAGAAAACATGCGAATATTCCCTTCGGTTCGTTCGACAGAGGGGATTAATCCAGCATTATCGTAATAACGAATCGTATGAGGTGATAGTTCCATAATATCCGCCACTTCTTTAACGGTATATTTGGGAGTTTTATCATCGACAGGTACAAAAGGTTTGAGTGGAGACATATCTATTTCCTGGGGTTAAATATTAGAGTAACTCTAATCTTAATATAATCTAAGTTTCTGAAAAAACAAACGTAATTTCACGCATAAAAATGAATA
>CAZIVM010000016.1:0-23809 GCA_964542845.1 uncultured Victivallales bacterium | reverse complement strand
TATATAAAATCAAGTTAGGATTAAGGAACTAAACGGAAAGGAATTTATGATGAAAAAAATTTCAATTATCGGTGCATTTACCGTCATTATTACACTCGTATTCACATTTAGTTTGTGTGCCAACACCCAGGACACCCCCCCTATTGAACTCCCACAAAATACGGAGTTTATTGCAAGCTTCGATCTTCCGCAGTTCCTGAGCCACCCCATCGTTCAAAAAAATAGCGCGCCCGTCATGAAAATCATGGCCAATTATACTAAATTCTTGCCCGATGCCGAAGATGCCTTGATGTGTTTTTCCAACGCCATGCTCGAAGCCAAAATCACCCCGTTCCAACTCTCTAAAACCTATTTTATCGCCCCAAAAAAACAGTCCCAAGGATTCACCGTTCTCCACTCTACAGCGAGCCTCGAAAAACTTAAAAACTTTGCCGAAAAACTTATACGTTTACCCGATCATAAATACCTATTTGAAGATATCGAAATCGAAAATAAAAAAGGGTTTAGCATCACGCTCAATCAAAAAGGGGTCTATTGGATCGAACACGCACCTTCTGTCTATTTTATTGTCACAAAAAAAGAGATCTATTCCCAGTACCTCCAAAGCCCCAAACTCGAAAAAGAGAAAGGGATGTGGCGCATTATTCCCGAAAATAACACAAATAAATTAGGCTGGTTCGCCTCAAAAACACGTTTTGGTGAGGTGCTCAGTGCCAATGGCGTCATTAGCAACGCTCAAGACAATATCGAATGTTCCACCTTTCTCCACGCGCAAGAAAGCGATGTGAGTTCCCTCTTTCAAAAACTCAACGGCAAACTCATGATTGGCATTATTGCGCTTTCGGGGAAATATCCCGATTTAGCGAAAGAATTTCAAGAAAACACCACGCTTTCAAAAGGGAAAAACCATGTCAAAGGCACGCTCAAAATTACGCCTAAAATGATTCAACAAGTTTTAAAAACGCTTCCGATGGTGTTACCCAGTCAAAACTAAAAATATTGAAGAAGCTCTCTTTTAAATATTATTGTATAAAAAATGTTGTAATTTTAAAAAATGGGTCTATATTATAAATATAATTGTATCACTCAACTCATATCAATATTCATGTTCAAATCATTTCACCACTTTACACATGCGTTATCTCAAATTCTCCTTCCCGTTGCGCTTTGCATCGTCGTGGGAATGATTTGGTATTATTTCAATTTTGTACACGAAATTCCAGAGGACAATTCTAACGCACGCAATATTCGACAATCTAGCACAACGGCAGACTCCGTATTATTCCCGTCTACAACTCACGCTTTGCCCGTTATTTTGCCCGATACGATTGCAATCTTCAATCGCACAAATCTTTATCTCAAAACCATCTTATCTTCGGATTGGATCACAGGTTCCGAACTCAAAGCAAGCTCTAAACTCATGCAATCGATTGCAACATTGGGGGCCTATAATCCTGAATTTGTGCGTCAACAAAAAGAGTTGGCAGAGGCGATAGAAGCAGGCGCTGCAGAGTCGCTGACCGAGTTTCAAATCGATTCAACACTCGTCGCAGACAACTTAACCCTCCGAAATGAAAAAATCCTCCCTTACTACATCGTCTCTATTGCTGAAATTTCTAAACAAATTGAAAAACTCAATCAATTATTGAAAGATGGACTTCTTGCCCATCAAGCCTTATTGTCAGTGGCTCACGACGAAATCGAATGGGAACAACAGGTTGTCAAAATCGAAGAGATCCAACATATTAATGCCCAACAAATCACAGAAGCATTACTTATGGTTCGTGCGCTTTACGGACAAGACAACGATTATTCACGCAACGCATCTCCTCAAATGGTGCAGTTCACTTTGAATGAAGTCGAACGCATGACGGCTGAAACAGATAGCATGCTCCTTCGCCTCCATGCACAAATGACAAAAAATTTGCCCGCATTTCAAAAAATTGAATTCCAATTCAATACCGCACGCGGGGGCTCCTCATCTATTCGTCAGTGGATTGCACTCTCGCAAGTTTTTGAACAAACCGCGTTAGTTATCGAAGGCAATTATCGCGCATTTTGTACTGAAGCCCCTGCAGATATTCGTAACGAGAATCTGCCGCAAATTCAAGCATTATCCGAAATTTCACAAAAACTCTCACGCGCCACCCAAAAACTCAATGGATACGTCGCTTCCCCTCAAATGAAAGCGATGCTTACCCGACAAAGTCCGTTAAAAGATATTCTTATCTCCGCGCAAAAAAGCGAAAACAATCAAAAACTTTTTATGGCACAAAAATTATACTTGTTGCAATCACTTAAAGACTATGAACAAGGGATTCGTTCATTGCCTAAAATGCCAAGTGGGGTTCATTTTGCGACCCCCTCAGCACGCCCCGCAACACTCCAACTCTCCTTTTTCGATCGTAACACATCGAACCCAGTCACAGAGGTTAAAATCACGGTCGAGCAGTTTCCTAACCTCATTCCTATCCCACAAGACCCCTCGCACTATAGAGTCGCTTTTGAAAAACAAGGCAACTACACCCTTACCATTCGTGCGAAAGATTACTTTCCTCGTCAAACCATTGTCAAAATTGATCCGAACATGAAGAAGTCATATCAACTCTCATTGCAACTCGAAGCGTGTACGGTTGAAAATATCAATCAATATGCCTTTCTCCCTGCGCAAACCCAAATCGAACAACGGATTCAACTCGAACGCGATCACGTTAAACAACTCACTGCGCAATATCGACACCATACGACTGCCATACGCGAGTTTCAAAAAATACTCGGTTTGCGAATCCATCTCATCAAACACGGACTTGAACCCGGAGAGTTCATCATCCCTCAAGTCGTCAAAGATATCCTGATACAACCTCTCACAGAAGGAACACCTCATGTCTAATGATTATTCTTACAACAATCGTAACCTTGATTCTAATTATCGTAATCCCACTGGCGAAACCAGCACCTCTGCACTCACAACCCCGATTGCCCTCACCTTTATCAATCGCGTCTATGCGTGGATGTTTGTGGGCTTGTTAGTCACAGGCGTTTTGGCGTTTTATCTTGCCCAAACGGGAATTGCTGAAGATGTGGCACAATCACGAAGCATCTTTTATGGTTCGGCGATTGTACAGTTGATTCTCGTGGTGATGATTAGTGCCATGACAGAAAAACTTTCTGCATTTGCAGCAGGCGCACTTTTCCTAGTCTATTCCGCCTTGAATGGCGTGACATTTTCTATCCTATTTTTACTTTACACGCAAGCCTCTATTGCCTCCACCTTTTTTATCACCGCGGGGGCATTTGCAGGCTTAAGCGTGGTTGGAATGTTTATCAAAAAAGATCTTTCGGTGGTCGGCACATTTTGCATTTTTGCATTAATTGGATTAATCATTGCATCAGTTGTCAACATTTTCATGCAGTCTACAGGACTTTATTGGGCGTTGACATACGGAGGAATTTTAATCTTTGCGGGTCTCACAGCTTATGATACTCAGAAGCTCAAACAAATGAATGAAATGTTTGCAGGGGATACAGATTCACGTGAGGTCAAACGCTTTGCAATTAACGGCGCATTAACGCTTTATCTCGACTTCGTTAACTTGTTCTTACTCCTTCTTCGTCTCTTTGGCAACAGAAAATAAACAGAATATCTATGGCCATGATTCAACAACTTTCTGTCGGTGGGTTCGACCACAATTTCTCTTACCTCATTGTTGATGAGGGAGTCTGTGCTATTGTCGATCCCACAGGAACGATCAAAGTTATAGAAGAAGCCATTCACAGTGCACACGCTTCAGTTGTCGCGATTCTTTTGACTCATGGGCATGGCGATCACACGCAAAATGTAAAAGCACTCTATGAAAAATATCCCAGTATTAAAATTTATGCCCATCCGCGCGTTCACTGTGGGAGTCTGCCCATAATCGCTTTAAATGACGGCGAAATTATACCCTTAGAAAATACGGCTATTCACGCATTGTTCGCTCCAGGGCATACCGAAGACTCCGTGGTCTATCAAATGAATCATCCCCCTGCCCTTTTTACTGGCGACACCCTCTTTATCGATGACATCGGGTTTGGAAACCCTAAACAACTTTTTCAGACGCTTCAAAGGATTAAGACTCTTCCCGATGAACTCCGCGTTTATTCGGGGCACAATTATAGTCATATCCCCACAGAAACACTTGGCGGACTCAAACAGACCAATCCTTTTCTCAAAGCTGATAACATGAACACGTTTAATCAAGACTATCAAAATCTTTCTTAACCCATTAACAACAAGGAAATTAAAATGACTTCTTTCATGCAAAAACTTCAAAACGCTTGGACCAAAAATCAATCGATGGTGTGTGTCGGGCTCGATCCAGATTTGGCAAAACTTCCTACCCATATTCAAGAAAAAGAGTTCCCTATTTTCGAGTTCAACAAAGCCATTATTGATGCCACCGCGGATCTTGTTTGTGCCTACAAACCCCAAGTCGCTTATTATGCAGGACAAGATGCAGAAGATGAACTTCAAATGACTATCGATTATATTCTCGAAAAATACCCTGAAATTCCTGTCATTTTCGATGCCAAACGTGGTGATATTGGCCCCACGGCACAACGTTATGCCCAAGAAGCTTTTGAGCGTTTTAACGCAGATGCCGTTACCTTAAATCCTTATATGGGCACCGACACCCTTAAACCTTTTATCGATCACGCAGATCGCGGTTCTGTGATTCTTTGCCGTACCTCAAACCCTTCTGGCGATGAGCTCCAAAATATTACGGATGCCAACGGCACTCCCATTTATCAAATTGTTGCACAATACGCAAAAGACAAATGGAATTACAACCAAAATATTATGCTTGTTATTGGTGCAACTTATCCTGGAGAACTTGGCGAAGTTCGTAAAATTTGCCCCACAATTCCATTTTTAGTTCCTGGCGTTGGCGCGCAAGGTGGCGATGTTCAAAAAACCGTACAAGCAGGAAAAGATGCCAACGGATGGGGACTTGTCATTAACTCTTCTCGCGGAATCATCTACGCATCTAACGGGACAGATTTTGCCGAAGCCGCCCGTGAAGCAACCTTGCAATTACGCAACGAAATTAACCTTTACCGTAACTAACCTTAAATCAGGAAATAACGACGCATGACTTCTCCTCTTTTTCAACGACTTCAATCCGATATTTTGATTCTTGATGGTGCTATGGGCACCATGATTCAACGTTATAAACTCACTGAAGAAGATTATCGAGGAGAAGCATTTTTGCATCACGATAAACCCCTCATTGGGAACAACGATCTCCTTTCAATCACGCGCCCTGATGTGATTAAAGAGGTGCACCGTGCTTACTTAGATGTAGGGACAGATATTATTGAAACCAACTCTTTTAGCGCAAACTCTGTTTCACAACAAGAATACGCCCTTGAAAAAGAGGCATATCGTATTGCGTTTGAATCTGCTAAAATTGCACGCGAAGTCGCGGATGAGTATACCGCTAAAAATCCGAGCAAACCCCGTTTTGTTGCGGGTTCTGTGGGGCCGACAAGTCGTTCATGTTCCATGTCGCCCGATATTAATGATCCCTCATTACGCAATATGACATTCGATGAACTTGCCACGGCATATACCGAACAAATTCAAGGACTCGTTGATGGCGGAGTCGATTTTATTTTGATTGAAACTGCCTTCGATCCCATTAATGTAAAGTGTGCGATATTTGCAACGGAAACGGTCGCAGAAAAGGTAGGAAAATCGGTCCCCATCATGATTTCAGGGACGGTTTCAGATGCATCAGGGCGTATTTTAGCGGGTCAAACCATTGAAGCATTTATGATTGCAGTTCAACATGCGAAAGATTTATTTTGTATTGGACTCAACTGTGCATTAGGTGCCAAAGAGATGATTCCCCATTTGCGTGTTCTTGCGGAAAAAGCCCCTTGCTATGTGCACGCATACCCCAATGCAGGATTACCCAACGCCTTTGGTGCGTATGATCAATCCCCTGAAATGATGGCCGAATTAGTGCAACCTTTTGCCACGGAAAAATTGGTCAATATTCTAGGCGGATGTTGCGGAACATCTCCTGATCATATTCAAGCGATGGCCGCCATGATGAAAGGGCATACCCCTCGCACACTGAATGCGCCAAATCCCAACTGTATGTTGAGCGGACTCGAGCCCCTTAAAATTTCTAAAGAGACCAACTTTGTCAATGTAGGTGAACGCACGAATGTGGCGGGTTCTCGCAAATTCTTACGTTTAATCAAAGAAGAGAAATATGAAGAAGCGTTGGATATTGCACGCGAACAAGTCGAAAATGGCGCGCAAATCATTGATATTAATATGGATGATGCGATGTTGGATGCACAAACTTGCATGGTTAAGTTTCTCAACCTCATTGCAACAGATCCAGCTATTGCGCGCGTTCCGATTATGGTCGACTCCTCACGCTTTGAAGTGATTGAAGCGGGGCTCAAATGTGTACAAGGGCGTGGAATTGTCAACTCTATCAGTTTAAAAGAAGGCGAAGAAATTTTCCGTGAACACGCCAAAATGGTGCGTCGATTAGGTGGCGCAGTTCTCGTAATGCTCTTTGACGAAAAGGGTCAGGCGGACTGTCAAGCGCGCCGACTCGAAATTGTGGAGCGTGCTTATAAGATTTTAACAGAAGAAGTGGGTTTCCAACCTCATGATATTATTATCGACCCCAATGTCTTTGCCATCGCAACTGGAATTGAAGAACACAATAACTATGCAAAAGATTATATTGATAGCGTCAAAGCGATTAAAACACTTTGTCCCGGCGTTCTCACCTCTGGAGGAATTTCGAATGTCTCATTCTCATTTCGTGGCAACGAACTGATTCGTCAAGCGATTCATGCCGTTTTCTTATACTATGCAATCCAAAACGGACTCGATATGGGGATTGTCAATCCCGCGCAAATCATGAACTATGATGATATTCCCGCAGAGATTAAAGCGGCGGTTGAAGATGCGGTTCTCAACAAATCGCCTGAGGCAACAGATGCGTTGCTTGAGGCGGCTGAAAAAGTGAGAGATTCTGCTCAAACACAAAAAGAAGATACCGCCCATGAATGGCGCAAACTTCCTGTTGAAGAACGCTTGATTCACGCATTGATTCAAGGGATTACACAATATATCGAACCCGACATTGAAGAGTGTCGTTTATCCAAAGCCACCCCTGTGGAGGTAATCGACGATGTATTAATGAAAGGGATGAAAATTGTAGGCGAACGTTTCGGTGCAGGTAAAATGTTCTTACCGCAAGTGGTGAAAACTGCGCGTGTAATGAAAAGTGCAGTCAATTTATTAATGCCCTATATTCTTGAATCTCAATCAGATGCACAGTCTAAGGCCGGAAAAGTAATTTTAGCAACAGTCAAAGGGGATGTCCACGATATTGGTAAAAATATCGTATCTGTAATTTTGCAGTGTAACAATTTTGATGTAACAGATTTAGGCGTCATGGTCCCTTGCGAAGATATTATCGAAGCCGCGCAAAAAGAGAAGGCGGACTTAGTGGTCGTGTCAGGACTCATCACCCCATCCTTGGCAGAGATGGAACACATCGCCAAAGAGATGGTCCGTCATAACCTCAACATCCCTTTAATGGTGGGAGGCGCCACAACCTCATCGGCTCATACCGCTGTTAAAATTTCACCCTACTTCGATTTAGTGGTGCAAACCGGCGATGCAACAGAAGCCGCACAAGCCGCCCTTCAACTTGTCTCCAATGATCGCATGAAATTTTTGAGTGAAGTCCAAGCCAAATATCACAAGATTCGCGAAGCACATCAAGGCAAAACGCCTGAAAAAGTATCGTTAGAAGAGGCACGCGCCAAAGGATTCAATCTTGATGATTAATTATGCACCACGCCAAACAGGAATTCATGTTTTAACCCCATCCATTGCGGAATTAATTCCGTTTATCGACTGGGGCGCATTCTTGTTTGGCTGGGATTTCAAAGACACTTTTGAAAATATCATGAAGAATCCATTGAAAGCCCCTACGGCACAAAAATTAATTGATGATGCAAAAAATTTATTGCACACGCAATCCCATATTTTTACGCCGAAAGCATTATGTGGTGTTTTTCCATCGATCAAACATGGGGATGATTTTGATTTAATCAATCCAGAAGGAAAAACATTTCGTTTTTTCACGTTAAGACAACAAAATAAAAAGTCGGAAAATCCTCATTATCTCGCACTTGCAGACTTTATTAAACCCAAGGACTTTGTCGGGATCATTGTCTCTACAGCAGGCTCAAGTGAAACGTATGTTGCCCACTGCAAAGCGAATCACGATGATTATGCAGCCATTCTCGCCCAAAGTGTTTTTAATCATATTGCCGAAGCTATGATGGAATATGCCCACAGAGAACTCCGTACAAAAATTTGGGGTTATGCCCCTGATGAGAATCTCACTATTCCAGAGTTATTTGAAGGGAAATATCAAGGGATACGTCCTGCGCCAGGCTATCCGACTCAACCCGATCATAGCGAGAAAATAACCCTTTTCAAAATGTTACCTATTGAAAAATACATTGGAGTGCGTTTAACTGAAAGCGCAATGATGATACCAGAAGCGTCGACGTGCGCATTTTGTTTTGCACGCCCCCAAGCGCACTACTTTACACTAGGCAAAATTGCCTCGGATCAACTCGCAGACTACGCCCAACGTAAAGGCTGGGACGCAGTCGATATTGCGCGTTGGTCGCCCTCCTTATAATCGGTAACGCAACATCCTATGATTAAGAATGTTGCGTCATATTATTATTTAGTTTGAACTCGACGTTTTTTCGCGTTGACGGCGTTCATATTCTTTGCGAAGTGCAGGACTCAACAATGTTTTCTCTACCAATCGAATAAATTCTGCGCGTTCACATGAATCATCTTTCCCTTTGCTACTTTTCGCAAGTGCAATCACCTCTTCGAAGGTGATGTTACCCTTAAAAGGAGAGTTGCGTAAAAGTTGAGCATAAGCAGCAACGGCAGATGCGAAACGGAAATCATCCGAAGTTTGATCGAAGAGAAGTTGAACATCTTTAACAGGTTGAGAAATCAACTTGCTTTCATCGCCATCAGGCGTTTTGTAACGCATATTGACAGTCATAAACTCCTCAGCACTCACATCCTTATTCAAAGATGTTGTTGTATAACGTGTCGCGGCAACTTGCAAACGATCACTATCTGTGGCAGGGATCAATTCATAAAGCGCCGTCACAGTGTGCCCTGCGCCCATATCGCCAGCATCTTTTTTATCATTGGCAAAATCTTCATTGGCTAAACGTCGATCTTCATACCCCACTAAGCGATACTTCGCCACTTTGCGAGGGTTGAACTCCACTTGAAGTTTAACATCCTTGGCCACGGTCCATAATGTTGCTGAAAATTCGGTCACCAAAACACGCTTTGCCTCTACAATATCATCAATATAAGCATAGTTTCCATTGCCTTTATTGGATAATGTTTGAAGTGTAGCATCCTTAAAGTTCCCCATTCCGTAACCTAAGACGGTCAAATAAACACCTGTTGCGCGCTTAGATTCAATTAAACGCTCTAATTGCGCCTCAGAGGTTTGTCCGATATTAAAATCGCCATCTGTGGCAAGAATGACACGGTTATTGCCATCTTTGATAAAATTCTCGGATGCAACTTTGTAGGCTAAATCAATACCACTTGATCCGTGAGTCCCACCACCTGCAACAAGACTATTAACCACTTGCATGATTTTTTCACTATCTTTGGCGAATGTCGAGGGTAATGCAAGACGTGTCCCGCTTGCATAAGTGACAATAGCAACGCGGTCAATGGGGCGCATCTTTTCAACAAGTAATCGCAAGGATTCTTTGACTAAGGGGAGTCGTTTTTCACCACACATTGATCCCGATACATCAATCAAGAAGACCATATTCGATGGCGGTAAAGCGTCGATATTAATCTCTTTAGCCTGGATCCCGATTCGCGCAAGTAAATGTTGCGTGTTCCATGGACATGACGCAATTTCGGTTGAAATCGCAACAGGGGCATCCTGCGTGGGTTTGGGGTAACTATAGTTGAAAGCATTCACATATTCCTCGACACGAATCGATTTAGCTTGAGGCAATCGCCCTTGATTAATCAATCGACGCATTAATCCATATCCAGCCACATCTACATCCGCCGAAAACGTGGATAGAGGCTCTTTCATCACTTCACGATATGAGGTTTCGCTTAAAGCTTTATAAGATTCTGTATTCATGGGTTGATCATCGAATCGATCCTCAATAGCAAATGCAGAAACCCTACAAGCAGAAGGCGCTGAATATCCCGTAGGGGCACTCATCATCTTTTTAGTGACGACAGCATTTCGCTCCTTACGCGGTGTCGGCATACCTCCAACAACTGAAGGTGTAGCCGTCACCTTTTCAGGTGGAGTGATTTCAGGAAGTGGCGCATTTGGAGCTGTGCAAACATCTGAAATCGCCCCCTCATCCTCATCATACGAAATCAATTGATATTCTTCACATGCACTTTTTTGAGGAGTTACATCTTCATTCATCATCGTCACCGAAAGACCAACGCCTACGACGAGAAGCGAAGCGACAAAGGCGATCATTTTTTTATTCACGCGCTTTGACATTTTGCGTGTATGCGCTTTTTCAAAAAATTTAGTTTTAAATTGTTCTGTTGATACAAATTGAGACTCATCAAAAGAAACAGATTCTTGAGAGTGTTTTTTCAAAAGTTGTTCTAATTGTTCATTATTCATAAACCACCTCCGACAACGCTTTTTTAAGTAATTTCTTTGCTTCTGAAACACGCCAATAAAGGGTGTTTGCCGTGCAACCAGCAATCTCCGCGGCACGTTCACCGGGCAAGTCCTCAATAAAGGTAAGAACGAGCGCCTGACGATAAATTTCAGGGAGTTCCATCAATGCCACATCTAAGGCTTTAAGCGCAAGCGTATTCCCTTCTTGAGAGGCTGAGAAATCGTCGTTTTCATGCACATGAGAAAGGGCCACCATCTCTTTAAAACGTTTCCGTTTCAAATTGTATGCCGTATTGACAGCAATGCGATAGACCCAACTTGAAAATTTTGCGCGCGCTTGATATTGATTAAAACTTTGCCACGCCTTGAGCAATGCGTCTTGGATAACTTCGTCAGTATCCGCAACATTACGCAAGATTTGCCACACCACCTTGCGAAGCATCGGCAACTCGGCATCAATCAAGAGCGAAAATGCTTGATCTTTTTCCATAATTAGTCCTGGGTTTAATGTTGGTACTTTAGTAATCGATTAACTGTTATATTAGACGCATTCATTGTGCATTTCTTAGGAAAGAAAATTTTATAAATTAAAAAAACAAAAAAAGCCGTTGAACACAATCGGTTCAACGGCTGAAAGTCTAAGCAGAGTATGAATTAGTTTTGAACCACTTCATAATCAATTTCTTGCATTTCTTCAATACCCGTACCTGCGGGGATGAGGTGTCCTGTAATGACATTCTCTTTAAATCCGCGGAGGGTATCGTATTTACCTAAGGTCGCAGCTTCTGTAAGGATACGAGTTGTATCTTGGAATGAAGCAGCTGAAATGAAAGAGTTGGTTTTCAACGATGCTTTGGTGATACCTAACAAGACAGGTTCAGCAACGGCAGGTTTTCCGCCATTTTCAATCACGCGCTCGTTTTCAATACGGAACTCATCACGGTCGATTTGTTCGCCATTGAGGAAGCGTGAAGAACCTTGGTCTGTGATTTTCACTTTTTGCATCATTTGAAGGATAACGATTTCAATGTGTTTATCATTGATTTCAACCCCTTGTGCACGGTAAACTTTTTGGATTTCGTTTACCATATAACGTTGAAGTTCTTGCGCACCGCAAATTTCCAACAACATCGGTAACAAGATACCACCTTCGGTCAATTTTTGACCTTTTTTGACGCGGTCATCTTTACCCACAAAGAGGTGTTTATTACTTGGGATAATATGCTCTTCTTTTGCTTTAGTCACAGGGTCAGTCACCGTAACCACACGTTGACCTTTCACCACTTTACTCAAGCTCACGATACCATCGATTTTCGCAATTTCTGCTTTTTCTTTAGGAATACGTGCCTCGAAAACCTCAGCAATACGGGGAAGACCCCCAGTAATATCTTTATTTTTGGTTGTTGAACGTGGAATACGCGCAACAATTGTTCCGGGAGTGATTTTTTGTTTTCCAGCCACCATCAAGGTTGCCCCAGCAGGGAGTGAGTAGTGGTTGAGAATATCGCCGTTAGGCTTGTTACGAATCACAACTTGTGGGTGGAGATCCTCACGGTGCTCCATCACAGTTAATTGACCCAATTTTTCGCGGTTCAATGTCACACCTTCCAAGATATCGTGGAGATCCACAACCCCTGTTTCCTCAGCAATAATTGGGATATTATAGGGATCCCATGTTGCAAAGACATCGTTGGTGTTGACAGGTTGACCTTCGCTCTTCAAGAGTTTTGAACCCACTTCGAGTTCGAAACGCTCTAATTCATTGGTGTCTGCATCCATGATAACAGCTTCTGAGTTTTTGGAAACAACGATGGTTTCGTTTTTCTCATTAGTCACTGTACGTAAGTTTTCAAAGTGGAGGAAACCTTTTTCCTTTGCCACGTGTTGGGGCTGACGGAATACACTGGATGATACCCCCCCGATATGGAAGGTACGCATGGTTAACTGAGTACCAGGCTCACCAATCGATTGCGCGGCAATGATACCTAAGGAATCACCAATTTGTGCTAAGCGATCCGAAGCAAGGTTGCGTCCGTAACATTTAACACATACGCCACGACCGAGTTCACAAGTGAACACAGAACGGATACGTACTTTACTGATACCACGCTCTTCGATGATGTTACCAATTTCTTCGGTAATCTCTTCGTTCGCACCAATAATTAAACGATCAGAGTAAACTGGATCTTTAATTTCGTGTGAAGTGAAACGACCTACGATACGTGCTTTTAATGGGAGAAGTGTTTCACCACCCTCGGTAATCGCTTCAACAAGAATGCCATTTGTTGTACCACAGTCGAGACCGCGACAAATAATATCTTGTGAAACGTCAACCAACTTACGAGTCATATAACCTGAGTCAGCTGTTTTAAGCGCAGTATCGGCAAGACCTTTACGCGCACCGTGTGATGAGATAAAGTATTCTAATACAGAAAGACCTTCACGGAAGTTCGCCAAGATCGGACGTTCAATAATATCGCCCGAAGGTTTAGCCATACATCCACGCATACCCGCCAACTGACGAATCTGATCTTTAGAACCACGCGCTCCTGAATCTAACATCGCAAACACAGGGTTGATTTCACGATGAAGCGCGACGTTGTTAGAGAGAAGTGTATAGAGGTCAGACGCAATAATATTGGATGTATTTTTCCAAATATCGATCACTTTATTATGACGCTCACCTGGGGTAATTGCCCCGTTTTTGGCTTGGAGCATAACGGTATCGATATCTTTTTGTGCAGACTCAATATGTTTAAGTTTTGAATCTGGAATCTTGAAGTCTGTAATTGAGATAGAGAAACCAGCGCGTGTCGCATAACGATAACCATTATCTTTCAAATCATCAAGGATACGAACCGTATTGGCGTGTCCATAATGTTTGTAAGTTTCAGAGATTAAACCGCCCAACTCTTTTTTACCCACAACAGAGTTGATAAATCCGAGAGGAATGCCATCGCCTGTAATTTCGGGGAGTTTTCCAACAATACGTTTAGATTGGAAAAACTCACTTCCCATATCCCAAATTTCATTAAAGATACAACGTCCAGCAGTAGTCACAATGAATTTATCGTTCGCTGAACCACGGATGCTTTGACGACCAAAGTCTGGGTTCTTGATGCGAATTTCATCGTGCATGCTTACACTACCATTTTCGAGGGCTAATAACACTTCGTAATGGTACAAGAATGAACGAGGATGATCTTTATGCATAGGTTTATGCGTTAAGTAGTATGAACCCAAAATAATATCTTGTGAAGGAGTCGTAATCGGCTTACCATTTGCAGGTGAGAAGATATTATTTGGCGCAAGCATCAACAATTTAGTTTCAAGCTGTGCTTCATTTGATAAAGGAACGTGTACCGCCATTTGGTCACCATCGAAGTCGGCATTATATGCAGAACAGACTAAGGGGTGGAGACGAATCGCAGAACCTTCGATCAACACAGGATCAAATGCTTGAATTGACAAACGGTGAAGCGTTGGCGCACGGTTGAGGAGAACGGGGTGTCCTTTAGATACTTCTTCAAGAATATCCCAAACAACAGGTTCACCACGTTCAATCATTTTCTTTGCACTACGCACGGTTGCAGCTAATGCACGTGCTTTTAAGTGACGAATAATGAAAGGTTCGAAAAGGATCAATGCCATTTTCTTAGGTAAACCACATTGCCATAATTTGAGTTCAGGACCCACAACGATGACCGAACGACCTGAGTAGTCAACACGCTTACCCAACAAGTTTTGACGGAAACGACCGGTTTTACCTTTTAACATACTTGAAAGGGATTTCAACGGACGGTTTCCAGCACCTGTAACTGAACGACCATGACGGCCGTTATCCATCAACGCATCAACAGCTTCTTGAAGCATACGTTTTTCGTTACGGATAATCACTTCAGGGGTTTTCAACTGTAACAAGTTGCGTAAGCGGTTGTTACGGTTAATGACGCGACGATATAAGTCATTCAAGTCAGACGTTGCAAAACGTCCACCTTCTAAGGGCACCAATGGGCGTAAGTCGGGAGGAATGACAGGAAGTACATCCAGAATCATCCACTCAGGACGCGCACCAGTAGTCATGAAACCTTCAACTAAACGAAGACGTGTTGAAAGTTTTTTACGCTCAGCTTTATTTTTTGTTTTTGCAAAAAGCACTTCAAGATTTGCATGTTCTGTAGGAAGATCAATGCGCTCAAGAAGCGTTTTGATTGCAGAAGCACCCATATCAGCTTCAAATGCGTCGCCGAAGTCTTTGCGTGCTTCTTCATATTTGAGTTCAGAAAGAATCTGACCTTCTTCAAGCGTGGTATCACCTTTATTGGTTACAACCCAGCTTTCATAGTAAATGATACGTTCGAGATCGCGTGCAGTTTTACCGAGCATCAAACCAATACGTGATGGCATACATTTGAAAAACCAAATGTGTGACACAGGTACGGCAAGATCAATATGCCCCATACGCTCACGACGCACTTTAGATTGGGTAACTTCAACACCACAACGGTCACAAATAATCCCTTTGTGTTTAACGCGTTTGTATTTACCACAGTTACATTCCCAGTCACGGGTAGGTCCGAAGATGCGTTCGCAGAACAATCCCCCTTTTTCGGGTTTGAACGTACGATAGTTAATCGTTTCAGGGTTGCGGACTTCGCCGCTTGACCATGAACGAATATCTTGCGGAGAAGCCACTTTAATCTGGACGGCACTAAACGCAGAACTATTGGACTGCCCTAGCATTTCGCGATATGCGTGAATATGACCTGACATCTTAGTATTCTCCTATTAAATGTTTTCTGGAATATCATCTTTTTTAATCGTACGAACTTCCATCGCCAAGGATTGCATTTCCTTCATCAAAACGTTGAAGGATTCTGGGCGACCTGCTTCAAGAACATTTTGTCCTTTAACAATCGATTCGTAGATACGAGCACGACCGGTAACGTCATCCGATTTAACTGTGAGGATCTCTTGGAGGGTGTATGATGCACCATAAGCTTCAAGGGCCCAAACTTCCATCTCACCGAAACGTTGTCCCCCGTGTTGCGCTTTACCCCCGAGAGGTTGTTGGGTGACCAATGAATATGGACCCACCGCACGGGCGTGGAGTTTGTTTGCAACAAGGTGGTCGAGTTTAAGCATATAAATGTAACCGGTCATCACACGCATGTCGAATTTATCGCCAGTACGTCCATCATAAAGATCGGTTTTACCATCATAAGTATAAGTGCCATCAGCGAGAGGTTTGAAACCGACGTGATAATCTTCGCCAGTTTCTTTTGCGACTTGATCGTTGGCTTTTTTCACTAAGCTGATAATATCATCTTCATGGATACCATCGAAGACAGGTGTTGCATATTTAAATCCGAGGATTTTAGCTGCATAACCTAAGTGCGTTTCCAAAACCTGACCCACGTTCATACGTGAAGGCACACCGAGTGGGTTCAACACGATATCGACAGGAGTTCCGTCGGGCATGAATGGCATGTCTTGAATGGGGACGATTTTAGAAACGATACCTTTGTTTCCGTGACGTCCAGCCATTTTATCACCCACTTGGAGTTTACGTTTACATGCAATGTATACTTTGACGCGTTTCAAGATTCCGCCATCCGTAGGATTACCAGTTTCAAGCGCGTTGATATGATTGTCGCGAACTTCTTTAATATCTTTGAATTTGGGAATAAAGCGTGCAATAATGCGCTCGATAGTTGTTTTGTAATCACAAGCTTCCATGCGCCATGCATCAAATTTATTTGCCAACTTCTCTAAAGAAGAACGGGTAACTTTACGGTTTGATGAAATTAAAATTGTATCTACTTTAGATGAAGTTTCATCGAAAATAGGATGGGTTAATTTCACACCATCAAGTTCTAATGAGAGTTCGTCAGTTAACTGATCGACCAATTCATTGAATTTTGTTTTGTATTGATCTTTGTAAACTTTAACTTGTTTACGCATATCAGTTTTAGTCATAGTTTGACGTGATGGCTCAGATTGATAGTCGCGGAGAATCTCCATCACAATTCCACCTTTACCCGATGGAACAATCAATGATGAATCTTTAACATCCGCAGCTTTTTCACCGAAAATAACGCGGAGAAGACGCTCTTCTGGCGCTAACTCAACTTCATTTTTAGGTGTAATTTTACCCACGAGAATATCGCCAGGTTTCACTTCAGCCCCTAAACGGATCACCCCTTCACTATCTAAATTGCGTAATGCATCTTCAGCAGTGTTTGGAATATCAGAAGTAATCTCTTCTGGTCCGAGTTTGGTATCACGTGCAATGATTTCAAATTCTTCAATATGAATAGAGGTATAGACATCTTCTTTAACAATGCGTTCTGAAATTACAATCGCATCCTCAAAGTTATAACCACACCATGGCATAAACGCGACAAGCACGTTTTTACCTAAAGCTAATTCACCATCTTGTGTTGCGGCACCGTCAGCAATAACCATACCTTTTTTAACTTTGTCGCCTTTTTTGACGATCGGGTGTTGGTTATGACAAGTTCCAGCATTGGTACGTAAGAATTTGATTAAGTCATACTCTTGCGCTTTTTCTGGATTTGCAGTTTTCTCTAATGGTAAACCGTCTTCGGTAGTCACAATGCGATTGGATTGGACTTCTGCAACAATACCATCGGCAATTGCACAACATACCGCACGGGAGTCAACAGCAACTTTAGCTTCAAGACCTGTACCGACTAATGGAGAATCGTTCACCATCAATGGAACGGCCTGACGTTGCATGTTTGAACCCATCAATGCACGGTTCGCATCATCGTGTTCCAAGAACGGAATCAAACCTGTTGCGACAGAAACCATCTGTTTAGGTGATACGTCCATATAATCAATTTCGGAAGCAGGAAGCTCTAACGACTCACCCGTTTTACGTGCCATAACGTATTCATTTTCGAAATGGTTATCAGCAGTTAAAGGTGCATTCGCCTGAGCAATACCATAAATTTCTTCTTTATCAGCAGTCAAGTAATCAATTTGTGTTGTAACTACACCATCAACTACACGACGATAAGGCGTTTCTAAGAAACCTAAGTCGTTGATACGTGCACATAATGAAAGTGATGAGATCAAACCAATGTTTGGACCCTCAGGTGTTTCAATTGGACAAATACGACCATAATGTGATGCATGAACGTCACGCACTTCGAAACCGGCACGATCACGTGATAAACCTCCAGGCCCTAAGGCTGACAAACGACGTTTATTCGTCATTTCAGACAATGGGTTAGTTTGATCCATAAATTGTGAAAGTTGGTTACGTGCAAAGAAGTCGCGAATCACAGTTGTAAATTGTTTGGGGTTAATCAAACGTGAAGGCGTCAATGTCGAAACATCGTTGCTTAACAATGCAATACGGTCTTTAATCGTACGTTCGGTACGAAGTAATCCCATGCGCGCTTGGTTTTGAACCAATTCACCCACGGTACGGACACGACGACTCCCCAAATGGTCAATGTCATCTGCTGCACCCGCTGTATTACGAAGTTTGATTAATTGGCGCGTTGCAAGAAGGAAATCTTCTGCAGACAAAATGCGCTCCATGGTATCGTTTTCAATACCTAATTTTTCGTTGAACTTGTAGCGACCGACAACCCCTAAATCATAACGTTTAACATCAAAGAAAAGACGTTTAATCAATGTTTTAGCATTGTTAAGATTCATAGGATCATTGGGGCGCATACGACGATAAATGTCTTTAAGTGCATCTTCAGATGTTTTATTGGTGTCCTTTTGCAAACAGCTGATGAAATAAACTTCATCATTAGGAAGATGGACTAAATCGACTTTTTTGACGCCTGCAGTTTGGAGCGATTTGACAATGAGTTCATTTAAAGGCTCTAAACCTTTAACAACTTCAAGGCCTTGGGCATCCAATACAGGTTCAACTGTATAGAATTTAGAAAGATCGCTTTGTTTTAAGAGAGATGCAGTGGTGTGTGTTTCTACGCCATAAATAGAATTCAACATCTCACGATCAGTTTCGCATCCGATCGCACGGAGGAAAGTCGTAATCAAGAATTTACGACGACGACGACGACGGTCGAGGAAAATAAATATGTTATCGTGTGGATCAAATTGGACTTCAAGCCAAGAACCACGATCTGGAATAATACGATAGGAATAAAGATTTTGTCCAGAACTTGCATGACGATTTTTTTCGAAGCAAATCCCTGGAGAACGGTGTAATTGACTGATAATTACACGCTCAGCACCATTCACAACAAAGGTGCCTTGTTCGGTCATTAACGGCATATCTGCCATATAGACGCTATCTTTTTGTGTTTCACCTTTATAGGAAACAGAAAAATCCACCATTAAAGGCACTGAATATGAGCAACCTTCTTTGATGCACTTCACAGGATTCATGCGGGGTTCACCCAATGAATAACCATGATAAGAAATAATTAAAGTTTTGTCGAAATTTTCAATTGGAAAAATTTCTTGGAAGACTTCATGCAAACCACAATTTTTACGTTGATCTGCTGAAACATTGTTCTGAAGAAAGCGGCGATATGAATCGAGCTGGATTGCAACAAGGTCGTTGATTTCCAATACATCTTTCAATTTACCACAATTTACACGTTGAGCCATAGGACACCTTTTGTTTTGCCGAGAATTTGGATCGACACTCTCTAGTAACACACCTACTAAAGAAACTCGCTCTAGAACCTAGAGACACAAAAAATCAAACGGGGCATATTACCCCGTTTGAATGAAAAATGTTGAGCGTTAAATTATTTAACTTCAACTTTTGCGCCAGCAGCTTCGAGTGCAGCTTTGATTTTATCTGCATCTTCTTTAGAAGCGCCTTCTTTAACAGCTTTGGGAGCGCCTTCAACAAGATCTTTAGCTTCTTTGAGGCCAAGACCTGTGATGCCGCGAACTTCTTTAATAACTGCGATTTTGTTGTCGCCTGCGCCAACGAGAATAACATCAAATTCTGTTTTCTCTTCAGCAGCTGGTGCAGCACCAGCAGGCATTGCAGCCATCATTGGAACAGCAGCGGTAACGCCGAGTTCTTCTTCAAGCGCTTTAACGAGCTTTGAAAGTTCGATTACAGACAAGTTTTTGACAGTGTCAATCACTTGCTGCATTGCAGGGGTGAGTTCGATTTGTTCAGACATTTTTAATCTCCTAGTAGATAAATTTATGAATCAGAGTTTTGCTCTTCTTGTTTTTTAATAACAGCATCCAAAACATTGACAAAGTTTTGAACAGGTGCATTGATAACTCCCAAGAATTGTGCACGGAGTGCATCTTTGGATGGGAGATCTGCAATCAAATTAACGTAAGCTGCATCAACGATAGCACCTTCCATTAATCCACATTTGGCTTGAACCATTGTGTTAGCTTCACCAAATTTTTTGATCACTTTTGCAATCGCACTGCCTTCGCCTTTACCAAATACAACAGCGGTATCGGTTTTCAACGATGCAATTTCTTGTGAATCAGTAAAACCTTTAGCCTCGAAAGCTTTACGAATAATTGTATTCTTCAAAACTTTACAAGTGGCTTCGCTTTTAGCTAATTCTGCACGAAATTCACGAAACTTGACAACATTTAAGCCTTTGTAGGAAATGAAATATGCATAATCTACATCAGCAAACATGCTGTTTACATCACTTAATAATTGAATTCTTTCGGGTCTCATGCGTTCACCTTCATGTGTTCTTTGATGTCGAGGCGAATACCAGGACTCATTGTGGATGAAAGCGTGCAAGCTTGCATATATACGCCACTTGCAGCGGCAGGTTTAGCACGGAGAATTGCTTTGATAACAGTGACAGCGTTTTCAACGATGTCTTCTACAGTGAAAGCAACTTTACCTACGGGAACTTGAACACAACCACCTTTATCGTTACGATATTCAACACGACCTGCTTTTGCTTCTTTAACAGCGCTAGCAACGTCGTCTGTTACCGTACCCGTTTTGGGGTTAGGCATCAAACCGCGAGGTCCGAGAACACGACCTAATGTACGAACTTGGGGCATTGCATCTGGAACAGTGATCAATACGTCAAAGTCCATTTTGCCAGCCTTAATGTCAGCAATTAAATCATTTAAACCAACAATATCAGCACCAGCGGCTTTAGCTGCATCTGCAGCAGATTCAGCAGCGATAACTGCAACGCGAACGTCTTTTCCAGTTCCTTTTGGAAGGGGAATAGCGCCACGAACGTTTTGGTCAGTTTGACGAGGATCGATTCCTAAACGGAACGCAAGTTCAACAGTTTCGTTGAATTTGGCATGGGGCATCGCTTTGATAATTTCAACCGCTTGAGCCAATGAATAATAAGTATCACGGCTAAAGGTTTCCATTTGTTTACGATAGAGTTTGCTTTGCTTAGGCATCAGCCACCTCAATTCCCATACTACGTGCAGTACCCGCTACTAAGCGGAAACCAGCTTCGTCGTCATTGATACACAAATCAGCTTTTTTTGTTTTCACAATTTCCATGATTTGTTCACGAGTCACTTTACCGACAATTTCACGACCAGTGGTTTTTGCACCAGAAGGAATGCCAGCAGCTTTTTTAAGCAACACGGCTGCGGGAGGTGATTTCATCACGAATGTGAAAGAGCGGTCTTGGTAGACAGTAATCACAACAGGGATAATCATACCAGCTTGAGTCTGTGTTGCGGCATTGAACTGCTTACAGAATTCCATGATGTTAACACCAGCACCCCCGAGCGCAGGCCCGATAGGAGGAGCAGGATTTGCAGCACCAGCTGGAATTTGCAAACGGATAATACCGGTTACTTTTTTAGCCATAGTGTGTTTTCCTTAATGATATTTCATATGTGGTTAGAAACGACAGGAAATTCTCCCACAAATGATATCGTTACGAGTATATTGGTTTTCGACGTTACGGTTGTAACTGTTCGACCTGTCCAAATTCGAGTTCAACAGGGGTTGTACGCCCGAAGATTGAAACCATAAGTTTCAATTTACCGCGATCCGCGTCAATTTCATCAATGATCCCTTCGAAGTTTTCGAATGCGCCTTCTTTAACACGAACGGTTTCGCCAACGTTAAAGAGGACTTTGGGTTTGGCTTTTTCTTCAGGAGCTTCGGCTTGAGTCAACAAGTCGGTAACTTCAGAGTCTGAAAGTGGACGGGGATTATCGCCACCACCTACAAAACCAATAACACCTTGGGTATTGCGAATAGCAAACCAAGCTTTTTCATTGATTAATTTGGTTTCTGGATCATAAAGATCCATGCGTAACATCAAGTAACCAGGGTAAAATTTACGCTGATGAGTTGATTTGCGGTTATTTTTAATGGTTGTTACTTTTTCCATTGGGACGAGAACTTCGTAAACGGGGAAGTCTACAAAAGCTTGCGTCGCCATATCTTTTTCGATATAATCACGAACTTTATTCTCTTTCCCTGAAAGGGTATTGAGTACAAACCATTGACCTTGTGTTCTGTCCATGCGTAGTTGCTCCTTAGGTAATTTTCAATATGTTATGGAAGACACCCTTGAATAACATATCAACGCCAAAGATAAACGCGCTCATAATAAACATCATTACAATCACAATGATTGTAGTTTCTGTTAATTCTTTGCGTGATGGCCAACTACACTTTTGGAGTTCAGTAATCACATCGAGAATAAAGCGACGAGCTCTCGCCACGATACTCAAGTGAGATCCTGATTTGACAATTTCTTGTTCTGACATGATTTCCGACTCCTAATTGTGAGTTATGAATGAGAATGGCAGGTGCGACAGGGCTCGAACCTGTGACCTGCGGTTTTGGAGACCGCTGCTCTACCAACTGAGCTACACACCTATCTTCATTTAAGGTTGGTTATTTAACTTCGCGATGCAAAGTGTGCTTGCGTTCGAATGGGCAGTATTTGTTTAACTCCAAACGACCTTTCATATTTTTCTTATTTTTGGTCGTTGAGTAGTTACGTTGCTTGCATTCTGTGCAGGCCATTGTGATGATTTCGCTAGGCATTCTAGATTCCTTTCTATGCGAGATAAACGAGCAGGGCATTTACCCCACTCGTTTAAGTATTACATCCTCAAAGATTATTCAATGATATCTGCAACACGGCCAGAAGCAACAGTACGTCCACCTTCACGGATAGCGAAACGGAGTGCTTTTTCCATAGCGATAGGAACGATCAATTCAACAGTGATTGATACGTTGTCACCAGGAAGAACCATTTCTTTACCCTCTGGGAGAGTGATAGCACCAGTCACGTCAGTTGTACGGAAGTAGAATTGAGGACGGTAGTTGTTAAAGAATGGAGTATGACGTCCACCTTCTTCTTTAGAAAGAACGTAGATTTCGCCAGTAAATTTAGTGTGAGGTTTAACGGTACCTGGTTTAGCCAAGACTTGACCACGCTCAACTTCGTCTTTTTTGGTAGAACGGAGTAAGCAACCAACGTTATCACCAGCTTCACCTTGATCAAGGAGTTTGCGGAACATTTCAACGCCAGTAACAGCAGTTTTCTTAGTTGGGTTGATACCAACGATTTCAACTTCTTCACCCACTTTGATGATACCACGCTCAACACGACCAGTAACAACTGTACCACGGCCTTCGATTGAGAATACGTCTTCAACAGGCATAAGGAAAGGAAGATCGAGAAGACGAGCAGGTTGTGGAATGAATGAGTCAACAGCTTCCATAAGCTCGAGAATACATGCTGTAGCAGGGTTAGTTGGATCACAATCTGCTTCAACGGCTTTAAGCGCTGAACCACGGATCACAGGAACATCATCCCCTGGGAAGTCATATTTAGAAAGGAGTTCACGGATTTCCATTTCAACGAGGTCGAGAAGCTCAGCGTCGTCGAGTTGGTCAACTTTGTTCATGAAAACTACGAGAGCTGGAACACCAACCTGACGTGCAAGAAGGATGTGCTCACGAGTTTGAGCCATAGGACCATCAGTTGCAGCGATAACGATGATAGCACCGTCCATTTGAGCTGCACCAGTAATCATGTTTTTAACATAGTCGGCGTGGCCGGGGCAGTCAACGTGAGCGTAGT
>CAZIVM010000015.1:0-25068 GCA_964542845.1 uncultured Victivallales bacterium | reverse complement strand
TGCTTTTTTCATGGCAAAATCTTGAATTAAGTGTTATATTATAGCATGATTATGTGCTAAATTAACGAAAAATCTATAAACTTTGGAGGTCATACATGCCTACACCGAAATGGGTCAACACAAGTTTTTGGTATCCAATCCTTCGCGAACACACCTTCTTTACTGCTTTTGTCAAGCTTACAGATAAAGAAATTGTCGCCCTTGCAAATGGTCGTATCAACGATCCTGTTGCACCTGGCGTGATTCAACGTATTGATGAGGCCATGGATAAAATTCCAATGCGCTGGCGTTCTTTTGTGACAGCAGATGTTGTTGCCCCAACAGATACAGGGCGTTTTGTTTCGAAGTTTGGTGCTGTTGTTTCTGCAGAGAGTGCGTGGCGCATCCTTTGTGAAAGTAGCAAAGTGCGTTTAGCGATTGCTGAAGGTGATACCGATACCATTGTGGTTCGTCCGTATCGCCCCTTGACGCGCCCACGCGAATTCCGTCTCTTTATTTATGAAGGTGAACTCAAAGCGATGAGTCAATTTTGGTTAACCCGTCATTTCCGTCGTTTGAACGATGATGGTCTTAAAAAACGTTTCTGGGACGAAGCGGTCAAATTTGTCGAAAGCATCAAAGATAAACTCCCTGAAAAAACATTGGTCATGGATGTCTATTTTACACGTTCGCACGAAATTTTGATTATCGATTTAAATGTATGGGGTCCTCCCACTAATCCGCTTTTAATGAGTTGGAATTCTGATTGGAAAACTGTTTTTGGTCTCCGTTTAATTCCCGAGCCCGAACACGCGGCAACATCTGTTAAAGCCTAAGTTTTATGAACACTCCTGCACCCGCTTGGATTGAAGATCTAAAAGCGATATCTGCGCGTATTAACGAAGCACTCAATAGCGAAACTTTTACGCGTGGCGTTCGTCCTAATTACTTATCAGCATGGACTAAAGCTTATCCCTTAGCTGGCGGTAAACGCTTGCGCCCTGCTTTGGTCTATTGGTGTTGTGGTCTGCTCGGCGGTGCGGTAGAAAAAGCGCATCATGCGGCCCTCGCGGTTGAATTGTATCATAACTGGACATTGGTTCATGATGATATTATTGATAATGATAATATGCGTCGAGGACGGCCAACGGTTCATTGTGGTGTGACGGATGAAAAGATGAAACAAGGATATCCTGTTTCGGATAGTCAGATGTTAGGCTTGAGTACTGCTATTTTAGCAGGAGATGTCCTACAAGGTTGGGCGATTCGTGAGTTATGCCACCTTAGAGATGAAGAAGTGCATCCGAACGTGGTATTACGTTTGGTTGAACGTATGCAAGATTTTTTATGTCGCGGATTAATTAGTGGCGAAGCGCTCGATGTGGATATGTCGGTGCAAAATTCGACACAGATTACAGAATCGGCTGTTTTAGATATGATGGTGGGAAAAACGGGCGTGCTTTTAGGCTATTGTTGTGAGGCGGGAGCTCGTATTGCGCGTCATGACTTAGATGAACATTCTCCAGAGATTCAATCGTTGCTGGATTTTGCGAATCATTTAGGGATTGCGTTTCAACTCCGTGATGATTGGTTAGGCCTGTTTGGTTCTGAACAAGTTTTAGGAAAACCCATTGGGTCTGATTTAATGAACCGTAAACCTACGCTTTTTTATATTCGCACGCTTGCGAAGTTAGAAGGCACTAATCGCGAAGATTTTTATCGTTTGTCAGGGCGTACTGATTTGACTGCTCAAGAGATTAAACGTGCAACGCAGATGATGGTGGAAGTTTCTGTGGTTAAAGAAGTTGTATCGGAAATGGAACATCATGCACAAGTCGCGATTGAGATTTTAAATACGTTTCCTGAATCGATTTACAGAGAATATTTGATTGCTTTAACGCAATATGCAGTGACTCGAAATAGCTAGTAAATATTACCTTTTTTTGTTTTAAAAATAATTTCAAAAATAAATATATTGAAATTTTCAAGTTATTAACAAGAATTCAATTTGTTTTTAAAAAACTCCTCATTATATTATAGTTAACATTTCGTGATTATTTTAAATTTCAAAAAAAAGGAGCGTCCTATGTCTGATCGTTTGTCGTTAGGAAAGTATTTTTTACTTTTCGTGCTTGCCGCATCATTAACCCTTAATATTTACTTATTTTTATGGGGTAATACACAAACGAAAGATGTTGATATTAAAGAAGTTATTATTGAACGAATTGTGAATGTTCCTGTTGAAAAAACGGAGTCGATTTGGTCGGATACCTCCCTTTTAGCGTCTCCTGTGTTGACGTATGAGACGTTTGAGGGATATCCCACAACACAAGTGGCCATCCGTTGTGACTCTTCAATCTTTTTTGATCCATGTTATCCGATGATTCAAGTGAAATCTTTGCAAGACACTCCACTCTCATTTTTGTCGAAACACGTCAATGCCAATAACTTGTTGTTGTCGATCACCCAAAAAGATACGCCGATTGCATTTCAAGTGGTCTTAGATCGTCGTATTGGCATGCGCGCATTGATGTTGCCCGCGCGTCAAAATTATTCGCATCAGGTGATACCGATCGCTCCCACTCAAAATCAAAATAACATTGCGCCTAAACTTTCATTGCCCGTGAACCTTAATTCCATTAACACCCATGAAGAATCGATGCAACCTTATTTAGTTTTAGATTTTTCAGCGCCTGTAATGTTAGACTCCTTAAAATCGCTTATTTCGTTTGACCCAGAAGTTCAAAATCTTAGTTTTACGCGTTCATATTGGGGGACGCATGGTGTTAAAGTGAAAGGTGATTTTAAACCCGAATCGTTTTACGCATTTAAATTGAAAAGTGGACCGCTTGGACTACAATCTCAATGTGTGGAAAAAGAGGATGTACGCGGCATCGTTGTGCCTAAATTACGTGGAGGGGTTCAACTTTTATCAAAAGGTGAAATATTTCCTTATTCACGCGAACAAAATATTCCCATCAAAATCGTTGGGGCACAAGAATTTAAGTTGAAAGTTACGCAAATTATTCCAGAAAATCTTCACCCATTTTTGATGAATGCTTCTTCATCATGTGTCGAGAAAACAATTCTTGATACTCAGTTTTCAACACCTTTAAATACGCAATCTCCTGTAGATGCCAATCTTCCCATTACTCATTTTATGAAGAAACTTCCTGTGGGTATTTATAAAATTTATGCATCTCCCGCATCACATTATTGGTGGGAAGAATCCCAACGTTTAATTGTGACGAATATTGGTATCCATGCCGTCTCTTCTCATCAACAAATTTCTTTAACCGCTCGCTCTTTAGATTCGGGCGCACCAATCGCACAAGCAACGGTGAACTGTTATGATCAAACTTTTGCTTCATTGTATGAAACTCAAACCGACTCGCACGGAGGGTGTATTATCCCTGCTAATAAAGATATTATGTGGGTGATTGTGCGTCAAGGAAACGATGTTTCATATATGCGTTATAGAGATTATTACGCCAACAATCATAAACCTTATTTTGCTTATGTATCACCTGAACGATATAATGTTCGTCAAGATGAATCTTTTACCGTTTTTGCTACATTGCGTCATTCAAACACACGCGAAGCAAGCGCGTTTGTCCCCGCAAAGTTTTTCGTTCAAAATCCTAATGGAGAACTTTTCTTAAGTGAAAATGTGACGACGGATACGTTTGGTTTTGCGCGTGCAACATTTACCCTTCCGAAAGAGATCGACAATGGATACTATTCTATTTATTTTTCTGCACCAATGACAAATAGTTACAAAGATGCGTGGGGAAATGCCTCTGTTTATGTGAGTCGATATGTTCAAGATCGTATTCATGTCAACATCAATCAAATCCCAGACACCACTTTCACCGAAAAGTTGAAGCTCATTAAAGGGATTTCGCGTTATTATTTTGGTTTACCTGCTGCATCTCTTCAATATACTTATACTATGGAAGCGAATATTGAACCGTTTTCGCACACAAAATATTCGAAATACGACTTCGGTTTTATCGGAAAACGCGCGAGTTATGACGTTCGATACTTTACGAGGGGGACAACTGATTCGCAAGGTAATTTTGAAACCTCTCTTCCCTCCAATGTCTTAAAATGGAACCCCAATGCACCGCTTTCTCTTTATCATCGTATCTCTGTTATGGATGTCGGCGGTCGTACTGTTTCAAGTTCCATAACGCAAAAAATGTATAACGATTCCGCTTATCTAGGGCTCGCTTTTGATGAACAATCCAATGTTTTATCGTGGGTGAATGTAACCCCTTCTGGTGATTTACTCCCCTTAGTGGATACTTTATATTATTGTTTGGAAAAAGAAGATTATTCATATAACTATGTGTTTAGAAACGGAGAATATTCGCGTGAATATTCAGCAAGCTATCAGACGTTGATAACCGACTCTTTATTTGCAAACATTGGCAAGGATTCAAATGGTTTAACTCTTCCAACTCTAGATCCAGGTTCTTATCGAGTTAGAGTCTCTAATTCTGCAAAGATCCCTTTAACACAATTTGATTTCTATTATCAACAATCGTATAGTAAAAGCGATGAGTCCCTTGCAAATCAACTCCTCTTTGAAATGGATAAAACATCCTATCAGTTGGGTGAAACAGCAACCGTTACCGTACGCGTCCCTCGCAAAGGGGTACTTTTTGTGCGTACGCCAGATATGAAATTCCCTGCGCAAGGACAAGATGTTGTCGCTGGTGAAAATCAATTTAAGATACAGATTCCGCACGACTTAAAATGTACGCAATATCAAGTTCACGCTGTGGTGATTGCGGACTTAGGGCAAAAAGTTTATGAACCCAATTGTTTGAGTGGTATTCTTCGCTTAAAAGTGAATATGGATGCGTACAAAATGAATGTTAAAATGGACGCGCCACCCATGATTACATCAAAAGAAAAAATGAAAATCAAAGTGTGTTTAACGGATCATCAAGGCGCACCCGTTTCAGGACGCGTTCAACTTTGGGGGGTCGATCAAGGCGTTTTGGCCTTGTCGCCTCATCAGATGGTATCTCCATGGCAATTTATTTATCAAGATTATAATCCTATGAGATGGAATCTTACTGATATCTACTCAAATATTTGTACGTATATTGATTTGACGCAATCTATCTTTGGCGGAGATGCTATCTCTTTTGAGTCACATAGCGCGATGATGCATGGTGGTGTGTTTGGCAGAAGAGGGGGAGCAGGCGCAGAGGGGCGTCGTTCTTTCTTAAACGTACTTCAGAAGAGTGTGGTTGTTGTTGCCGAACCCGTGGAGGTTTCAGATTCGGGAGAAGCGACAATGACTTTAGAGGCCCCTGAGTTTTCAGGTCAGCTCACATGGTTTGCCATTGCTTTGGATACACAGAAAGCGGGTTTTGCTACAACATCTACCATTGTTCGCAATGATATTACGATTACGCCCTCTTTACCTTTATGTATGGGCGTTGGTGATGAAGGGGAACTCTCCTTTGGTTTGACCCTTTTTAACTTAAAAGATTCTGCTGCAAAGATAGAATGGCAAGTGATGATTCCTGAAGCGTATGAGGTTTTGGATCAAACGAATTTCACGTACGATAGCGTTAATCAAATGCAAAGGGTTTCGTCAACATTTAGTGTATCAGAACTTGAAATGCAAAAACTTGAAGTGAAACTTAAAGCGCGTACCCCTTCTGAAAAAATCCCTGTAACGATTAACGTTACCCTCAATGGAAAAACCGAAACCGCCACAATCTATGGCGCTGTACGACATCGCATTCCTTTGGTAACTCGTGAACAACTTTTAGTGGTTAAGCCGGAGGAATCTCATCCGCTTCGATTGGATACAAACTTTTTAGGACTAACAGACGTTGCACAAGCACGTTATGAAATATCTTCATTGCCTGTCAGCGAACTTCTAGGGGCGTTGGATTGGTTGAATCGTTATCCGTATGGATGTTTAGAGCAAACCACATCTGTTGCATTCCCTTATTTGGCTATTCAACCTTTAGTTCAAGCCAATATTTTACCTCAAGTGTTTATTCAAGAGGGTGAAAAACGTGTTCAAATGGCGTTGGATCGACTCAATGCGTTGCGTGTTTGGCGTGGGTTTAGCATGTGGTCCGAGGGCGAACGATGGGATGCAGGGTCTTTATACGCGATCCATTTTATTTTAGAAGCGAAAGCGCAAGGTCATAAAGTGCCTGATCCTTTATTGAGTGCAGTGAACGAGATGTATGATTATCTCTCATTTTCGACAGATGCGGAGAAAGCCTATTTGAATTATGTGAAATTGCTTTCAGGAAATCGTTCGGTGATTCCGTATGTTCAAAAGATGGGATTAGAGACGCAGTCGAATGTGGCAAAATTCTTTGTGGGTGCCACCTTAATGAAAGCGGGTTTATCCAAACAAGGAAACGCCTATCTTCAAACGGCACTCCAAAACAGTGCATGGAATGACATTGAAGGATTTGGTTGTTTCAATTCGCGAGCACGTCAACTTGGATTCATGTTGTTCCTCACAATGGATGTTGCGCCCGAGTCGATTTATGTGAACAAAATGGCATTGGAGCTTCGTCAGATGGTGTCGATACAACGCAATCAATGGTGGGGTTCTACCCAAGCGAATGCGTGGGCATTGATGGGACTTTCTCGTTGGTTGGCAACCCAAAGTTTAGGCGAAGTTGATTATGTTGTTGATGGGGGGGCGAAAGACTCTGGAATGATTTCTTTTGATCAGATTCCGACGGTAACGAATAAAGGAAAATCCTCTTTGTATGTTAAGATTTCTGCTTTAGGTCTACCTACAAAAGTGGCATCTGAATCGCAAGGGGTTGAGATTAAACGCACCTATATGAATGCAGAACGTACGGCAGAGATCGACTCGTTTATGCAAGGCGATATGGTTTGTGTGAAGATTGAAGTGAACTCAACGCAATCGATTAAAGATTTAGTCATTTTGGATTTACTTCCCGGATGCTTTGAAATCGAAGATGAACGCCTCTCCACACGCGCTTGCCGTTCGAAATCGGTTGATAATGTTTCGGGCGGATTATATACAAAAAATATACAAAAATGTGATGAACGCATGTTGTTCTTTGGGGATTATACCCCTGGAAAAGTGGGTGTGTTTTATTACAATGTGCGCGTGATTAACAAAGGGAAATATGCCGTGCCATCGGTTTCGATTGAGGCAATGTACAATCCTGAAATTCGTGCTACACAAACGTCTAAACAAATGATTGATGTTCGATAAAATTTCACATAGAAAAAAGATTTGCGTGCACCTTGCGATTCTGGGGGGAGTCGTGGGGTGCATGCTTTTATTGTATGCGATTTTACCCTATTTTATTTTTCCGCCTCCTCTTGAAGCCTGGGAAAAACATACGCCGGCTTATGAGGTTAAGGATGCAAAGGGGAACACGCTTTTTACATTGCGTGGGTACGATTATGAATGGCGCTTTCCTGTTCCGCTTGAAAAGATTTCCCCTCATTTTATTGATGCGATTTTATCAGTGGAGGATCGTCGGTTTTACGAACATGGGGGGGTAGATTATTGGGCACTTTTGCGTTCATTCGCACTTTTATCGCGTTATCAACGTATTCTTTCGGGGGGATCAACCATTAGTATGCAATGTGTTCGCCTTCTCCATCCAGAGCCCCGTTCACTTTCGTATAAGGTGAAACAAGTTTTTTTAGCGCGTGCCATGGAGCTACAGACCTCGAAAGATTCGATTCTTGAATATTATTTGAATCATTTACCATTTGGTGGAAAAATTGTGGGTGTTGAATCGGCTGCACGCTATTATTTTAATACGTCGGCAAAGGATTTAACCCCTTTGCAATCTTCTATTCTTGCTGGCATTCCTCAACTTCCCAATTATTGGCGACCTGATCTTTACCCTGAACGTTTAGCGGTTCGACACCGTCTTGTACTCAATGCGATGCGTGAAAATGGGGTGATTTCGGATTCGCAATTTTCTTTATATGACCAGTTGAGAGATTCGGAGTGTGCGTTATTAGATACATCATTTTTTTATCAAAAACTTCAATATTTTTATCCCTTTTCCGCTCAACATTTTGTGCGACTCTCTTTGAAACAAAATGGGAACCGTCAAGGTGATGTCTGCACAACTTTGCAACCGGAAATTCAAACTTTTTTAGCTCAACAACTTCAAACACAGATTCGTCAATTAACGCAAGTTGAAGATGGGGCAGGGGTCGTGATTGAAAATCGTACAGGACGTATCGTGGCACTCGTTGGGACGCAAGATTACGATGAACCCACTCGAGGGCAAGTCAATGCTGCCACCGCTCAACGAATGGCGGGGTCGACTCTGAAACCTTTGATTTATGGGATCGCTTTAGATGAAGGGTATATTTCAACTCAAACCTTGCTGAAAGATGCGCCAACCGTTTTTGCCGATTATCGTCCTAAAAATTATGGAGGATATTATTATGGCGATGTTACGACAACTTTAGCCCTTTCCAATTCCTTAAACATTCCTGCTGTTCAACTCCTTCAAGAAATAGGACTCCCCATTTTTTTGCAAACAATGACAAAATTTCATGTTTTGTCGCCACAAAAATCAACCGCTAAAAAATACGGACTAGCCTTAGCCTTAGGCGCAATCGATGTCTCATTACTCGATTTAACCCAAATGTATGCCGCCTTTGCGCGTGGCGGTTGGCAGCGCGTCTCTTTTCTTCAAGATGAAACCGATTCAACGCTTGAAACGATATGGAGTGATGGAACTTATGTACTGTTAACGCAAATGCTTTCTGCTCAAAAATTACCCGAAGCCGAAAATCTGAATGTGGCTTGGAAAACGGGCACTTCTAATGGACATCGCGATGCGTGGTGTGTGGCTTATACCCCTGAGTATACGGTGGGAATATGGTTGGGCAATAAGTCTGGAAAAGCGAGTCAAGCCTTGGTGGGTGTTGAAGCGGCGGCTCCTGTTGCAGGACGAATGATTAAGATGATTTCATCCCCTTTGCAATCGTCTCAAAATACGAAAGGGACAATTTTGCAAAAGGTATGTCGGGAGTCTGGACTCCGTCCAACATCGTTGTGTAAAGATGTTTTTGAAACATTAGGACTTGCGGATGTTCCCTTGCGTCTATGCGCCCGTTGTAAACGCGAAAGTCATAACTTAAAGTGTCAAATTCTCTCTCCTGTAGATGGCGTTTATTTAGCGGAAACAGATTCGGCGCGAATTAATTTTAAAGCTAGCCTTGGGGAGTATAGTTGGTTTCTGAATGGTCGTTTTATTCAAACCACCCCCCACGCTTTTATGCACGAAGTGGGGGTCGGTAAACATACCGTTGAAATTTATTCAGAGAGACTTCAAAAAGGATCAAAAATTACTTTTAGCGTTGAAAAATAAACGTCAACGCTTTATTTAATTTGGTTAACCACTTCAAACAAGTTAGGTGAAAGTTGAGTCATATCCATCTGATTCAATAGGTTTTGAATCTCTTTTTGGTTGGATTCAGGTAACTTCTTGAATTGTGAAAAGGCCGATTTAAAGAGTCCGCTCGCCAACATGGCATTAAAAGAATCAATTTCCAAAATCTTGTGAAGGATAAATGGATAATGTTCACTTGGTGCTTGATGAAATAAGGGGGCATTCCCAATAAATGCGCCATAAAGTGAACGAATCTTTGCAGGAAGTTTAGAATTAAAGCATGGATCTTTTTCAAGCATGGCAATACGTTCAAGAATGTGCGGGGTTTGAATTGACATTTGCACAGAGAACCATTTGTTAATCACTAATGAATCTTTTTGCCACGTTTGATAAAAATCTGACAACGCTTTTTCAGTGAATGAAGATCGATTTTCAACTAGGAGTGAAAGGGTATTCATTTTATCGGTCATTTGTGTAGTCGAATCAAAACGTTCTGCAATAACAGGAATCGCTTTTTCCGAATTGACACGCGCTAAAAATCCGAGCGCGGTCGCATAAAGTTTGCGCATTGAGACTTGTTCAAAGGTTGGCGCATACGAAAGATGTTGCGTATCATTTTGAGCGATTAATTTTTCAAATAATGCGTCATTACCTTCGCATAAAAAGTTTAAAAAGTTGCTACGCATCTGATAAATATGTATGTAATCAATGGGCAGACATTCTGCGGCCAAAATCGAAGTGGTTGGAGGCACAATCGCTAAAGCTGTCCAAGCGGGTAAGTCTTTTCCATCGATACTGCGTTGTAATAAAGTTTGCCACAACTTTTTAATATCGTTTGAAAATGGTGTGGCTTTACCTTGAATGACGCTAAGGAGGTGCGCTTTCATCGTGGATTGAATGGCTTCATAACGATTGAATAAATCGGTATCGTGTTCGGCAAGAAATATTTTTTCAGAAAAGGGTTGATCAAATTTCAAGTTGATTGGAGCCGAAAAATTTCTAAATAACGATACAATTGGTTTTTGAGATGATTTAACTTGGAATTCAAATGAGGTTTTTTCTTCTTGAAAGAGGAGTGTTTCTGTATGAATTTCTTTGCAGGTTTCAGCATCGAATAATCCCATCACAACAGGCATCGGGAATGGTTTTTTATGTGCTGACTCTGCTGTGGGGCGACAGCTCTGAGAAAGGGTCAACGTATAGGTTTTTCCAACAGCATCAAAGGATTCTTCGACTTGCACTTCTGGGGTGCCTGCTTGCGAATACCAACGTTGAAAACGCGATAAATCAATATGGTTTGCTCTTTCAAGTGATGCAATAAAATCTTCAGTCGTTACCGCGCAACCATCATGAGATTCAAAATATTGATCCATCCCTTTACGGAATTTTTCTTTGCCTAAAAGCGTACGCAGCATGCGAATCACTTCCGCCCCTTTTTCATAGACGGTTGAGGTGTAAAAATTGTCGATTTCAATATAGGATTCAGGACGAATGGGGTGGGCGAGGGGACCACTATCTTCGACGAACTGATGATTTCGTAATCCTTGAACCGCTTGAATGCGTTCAATTTGGGGGTGATTCATATCTTCACTGTAAAGGGCATCTCGCAACACAGTAAGACCCTCTTTCAAGGTGAGCTGAAACCAATCACGGCAGGTGATACGATTCCCTGTCCAGTTATGAAAATACTCGTGTGCAATGACGCTATCCACGCCTGCAAAGTCGTTATCCGTTGCGGTATTAGGATTCGCGAGGGCATAGGCGGCAGTAAAAATATTGAGTCCTTTATTCTCCATCGCGCCCGCATTAAACGCATCAACTGCAACAATCATATAGGTGTCTAAATCGCATTCTAAACCGAACGTTTGTTCATCCCACACCATGGCACTTTTCAAGCAGTCGAGCGCGTATTGGGCGCGGTCTGCCTTATCGTGATCCGTATAAATGCGTAAATCGATATTACGACCCGATGGGGTAACATGTTCGCCTTTTAAGCAGGCTAAATCACCTGCAACGATTGCAAAAAGATAACAAGGTTTTGGAAAAGGATCGTGCCATGTAACGGTTTGCATATCGCCATGTGTTTCTTGATGAATGCAGTTTCCGTTAGAAAGCAATAAGGGAAAAGTGGTGGTGTTTCCTTTTAAGGTGACCGTATAAACCGACATCACATCGGGGCGATCAGGATAATAGGTGATTTTACGATACCCCTCGGCTTCCATTTGCGTACATAAAATATTTCCTGATTGGTAGAGCCCTTCCATCGAGAAGTTTTTCTCAGGGCTAAATTGTGTGGTAATTTCTACTGTCGCTTTGGGGGGGAGATGAGAGAGGGTTAAATGGGTATCCGTAAGGGCATAGTTTTCTTTTGTAAGCACATTTCCATTGACTTTAACCGACAATAATTCAATCTCTTCACCGTCGAGCACCAGTGGGCAAACATGATTCGGACAACGCGCTTCAATTTCTAATGTTGCCGTGAGGGTTGTTATTTTAAAATCAAGATCAAAGACAAGAGATACTGTTGGGATTATCCAATCAAAAGGTTTATAGTCTTTAAGATAAATCGTTTTAGGAGAAGAAGTTGAAGGCATAGTATTGAGGCCCTTGGGTTTGGTGGCTGACTACGATGGTATAGCAAATTTTATAGATAAGATTCATTAAAACATAAACAGGTGCTGCAATGAGCAAGGAGTCGAGAACGTCAAGAATTCCACCCATACCGGGGAAGAGTTTGCCGGAGTCTTTGACCCCTGAAACGCGTTTGACGACAGATTCGGTTAAGTCTCCAAAGAAACCCGCCCAGAAAAGAACAATCCCCTCTATCAAGGCAAACCATAACGGAATTTGAGTATGGAAAATCATTTCCCATAAAAAGAACGCCATGCCTACAGAGAAAATCATACCGCCAATGGCGCCTTCCCATGATTTGTTTGGGCTAATATTGGGGGAGATCTTGTGGTTTTTTCCGCCTGAAATTTTATGGCAAAGAGAGCCCACTAAATAGGCTCCTGTGTCGCCCATTTTTGCACACGCTACCATAAAGAGTAAGTGAACCGCAACTACAGGCGTTTCAAAACCAGGCATGAAAATATTTTTGGGATAGACGCAAACTGCACACGCCATCGGGATTCCAATTGCTGCCCCTGCCATGAACGAATAAAATACAGTCAAAAGTTTGCTTTTTTCGACACCCGTCAAAACTAAATGAATCCAAGGTAAAAATCCCGCAATCGCAAAAAGTGCATATCCTATATAAGAAGAGAGTCCTGCAAAGATTTGAAATGATTCAGCAAAAATACCTGCACGATGCATTTCCCACGCTGCAGGTTCAACATGAGGGAAAATCGCCGAAAATGCCCCTAAAACGAGTAAAGTGGCGGTCAGCTTTGCCAAACTTTTATCAAAAGTTAATTCAATGAGCGCTAACATATTGCAGAGTTCATCTACTGCGAATTGTAGTGCGATGAGGGCAACCGTAATAAAAACAAGCGCACCAATGTAGCCAGGAATAAAGGTGAGTCCTACAAAAGAAAGAAGAAGAAGTGTAAAGGGGAGGGCGCGTTGAAGCATGTTTATATCCTTGGGTTAAGGGGTGTTTCGACCGCCAAAGCGACGCTCGCGATGTTGGTAGGCGTGAATCGCCTCTAAAAGATCTTCAGGAGAGAAGTCGGGCCATAATTGATTGGAAATATAAAATTCAGCATAAGCAAGTTGCCAAATTAAAAAGTTGCTGATACGAAATTCTCCGCTTGTGCGAATCAATAATTCTGGATCAGGAATATCAGGAGCATAGAGGTGTTCTCTGATGAGTTCGGGGGTGATTTTTTGTGGAGAGATTTCTTTTTTTGCCACTTTTTCAGCGATGGACTTCATTGCATCAGTAATCTCTTGTTGTCCGCCATAGCTCAATGCAAATACTAACGTTCCAGCCGTGTTGTTTTGGGTTTCGGCAATCGCTTTTTTTAATTTACTACGCACGAAAAAGGGGAGTCGATCCATTTGTCCAATCACCCGTAAACGAATATTATCTTTATGAATTTGTGGGAGTTGAATATCAATAAACTCGCTTAAAAGGTTCATTAAGGCGGTCACTTCTTCGATAGAACGTTTCCAGTTTTCTGTACTAAACGCATAAAGCGTAAGATATTTTGCGCCAGCTTTCCACGCCGATCGCGCAATCGTGAGAACATTTTCAGCGCCCGCACGATGACCTTCCGCACGGGGAAGATTACGATTTTGTGCCCAACGACCATTGCCATCCATGATGATTGCTATATGTTGAGGAGGAGGTAAGATTTGAGTCATAATCTGTAAGAGATAAAAGATTAGGTTAAGTAGAGCGACGAGAGTCAATATACATATCAACTATGTAATATAACATAAATTCGCAAATATAGCAAGTTTTAAAAGCAAAAAAAACAAAAGATAATTAAAAAATAAGGAAAAAAAATGAATCTGACTTGAAAAAAAGGTGAAATGGTGCTAAATTTTGTAGTTGAGTTGTTAAATTTTAATCCGGTCTTAACTTTATTTTTAAGGAGTTTAAATGAAAAAACGAAATGTATTGAAATGGATGGTGCCAGTCGCTTTGGTTACGGCAGCCCTGACCCCTGTTGACATGGATGCGTTGAATTATCAACAATCTATGATCACAAAAGTAATGCAAGAAATTAAATCAACGTCTGATTTTGGCGCAAAAATGGATGCGGAACGTGTTGATTTCTTGAACAAAAATAACGAACCTCGTTCTGTTGAACTTGGCGATTGGTTTTTTAATGGACCTTATGAATTAAAAAATTTCAATGAAACGCCATCAATCGAAACGCAACCCATCGATTTTTCGGATGCAAAAGTTTGGACAAAACGTACGGACTGGCCCGATGATTGTGTTCATAACTTCCAAAATAAAAAAAATAGCTCTGCTTACTATCTCGCACGAAAAGTTACAGCAACTGAGGCTCAAAAGTTAACATTTCAATTAGGGTCTGATGATGGATTTTCATTTTATATCAATGGAAAACGGGTTGCGCATGAAAATCTTTCACGCGGAGCATCTCCCAATCAAAATAAAGTTGTTGTTGATTTAAATAAAGGTGAAAATACCATTCTCTTCCGTATCTTTAACCAAGGCGGTGCAACAGGATTTTATTTTAATCCTGAAATCACATTGGCCACCGAAGATTTATGGACAAAAATTTCTAAAGAGTTCCCCGAAGAATCACAATTTGTTGATGCGATTTTTCCAAAGTTAGGACCTAAACTCTTACTTTCTAAAACTCCTGTAGATTTAGCTAAAAATACACTTCAATCCGCTTTCCCTGCAAAAATGTGGAATGCAATTGCCCCTGAATTAGATAAAGCATCTAATGCTGAAGCAATTTCTCTTGTCGTAAAATATGCGTCTCTTAAAAACACAATGAACGTATGTAACGTACAATTACCTTTAGTTAAAGTAGATAATATTCTTAAAAACATCGCCGATTTAGAAAAGAATTACCCCGGACAACTTAAAGATGCTAAAGGGTTACGTCTTGCATTGGCACCTTTCCGTAACAACGAAGGAGCAATTTTAAATCGTGTTAAAGATGGTGATATTAAATCTGTGATGGATGCACAACGCTTAATTGAAATTCAAAAAGAAGTGGCTTTTGCATATCCTGAAGTCGCAGAATTGAATGAACTTTTAGTGGTTAAGCGTAATCGTAGTCACATGGGGATTTCTGCAAATTATAATGGACATACCAGTATCGGCGGTTTCCAAAATATCGATAACGAAATTGGTAAATTAAATGTTCGTTCTGCAAAATATACTCCTATTTATAAACCCAAACGTGGTTATATTGGCGATATTGAATTGCATTTTGATGCGGAACGCATGTTGGTGACTGGTGTATCTGAAAAAGGGCGTCTCCAAGTTTTTGAATTAGCCGCAGATGGTTCTAAAATCACTGAAATTACACCCAAAGGTTTCACCGACGTTGATAATTATGAAGGAATGTATCTTCCTAACGGACGCATTATTTATACTTCAACAGCTACTTTTGTAGGGGTTCCTTGTGTAAGTGGATCAGACTATGTGGGTAATATTCACATTATGGATGCTGATGGTTCAAATGTGCGTCGTCTTTGCTACGACCAAGATAATAACTGGTGCCCTGTTCTCCTCGAAGATGGACGTGTCCTTTTCTTACGTTGGGAATATACAGACTCTGCGCACTATTTCTCACGTATTTTAATGCACATGAATCCCGATGGTACTGGACAAAATGAGTTCTATGGTTCTAATTCATACTGGCCAAACTGTATGTTCTATGCACGTCCTATTCCTGGTTCAACAACTAAATTTGTTGCGGTTGTTACTGGACACCATACGGATCGTCCAGGAGAACTTTATCTTTTTGACGTTACAAAAGGTCGTGAAGAGACTCAAGGGGTTGTTCAACAAATTAAGCCTCATAATATGCAAGGTTCTTCACAAGGATATGTTTTGGATTATTTGACCCATGGTTACAATCCCCCAGATCGCGGACCTTATATTTCAGTTACACCTAAAAAAGATGCTTCATGGCCTCGTTTCCTTTTCCCTCATCCACTTTCAGAAAAACAATACCTTGTTTCTGCTCAACCAGGTCCTGGACAACCTTGGGGGCTTTATTTGATTGATACGAATGATAATATGACATTGTTGGCTCAAGATCCTAATAATTTCTATTTTGAACCTACACCATTAGCCAAAACAAAACGTCCTCCCATCATTCCTGATCATATTGATTTAACCTCAAAAACAGCAGATGTTTATATCCAAGATATTTATGAAGGAACAGGTCTTCCTGGCGTTCCACGTGGTTCAGTGAAAAGTCTTCGCGTTTTCCAATATGAATATTCTTACCGCAACATGGGAGGACATTATTCTATCGGAAATGAATCTGGTTGGGATGTACGTCGTGTAATTGGAACTGTTCCTGTGAACCCAGATGGTTCAGTTCGCTTTAAGATTCCTGCGAATACCCCAATTGCAATTCAGCCTTTAGATGAACATGGTGGTGCAATGCAACAAATGCGCTCATGGTTTGTTGGGATGCCGGGTGAAAAAGTTCAATGTGTGGGTTGTCATGAACGCCAAAACCAAACTGTACGTCCTAAAAAGACTCAAGCGTTTACTCAAGCGCCTGTTGAGCCAGAACCTTTCTATGGTCAAAAACGTGGATTCTCTTACAATCGTGAAGTTCAACCTATCTTGAATCGTTATTGTGTCTCTTGCCATGACGGTAAAAAGAGTCCCAATATTCCAGACTTCACACGCACAGATATTGACAAAGCGGGAATTGAAGGTTGGGGCGGATTTAGTGGTTATTCATACTCTTATTGGAATTTAATGCCTTATGTTCGTCGTAATGGCCCAGAAGGAAATTACAAAATTTTGATTCCTAATGAATTTAATCCAAATACATCTGAACTTGTTCAACTCCTTCAAAAAGGACACAAAGGTGTCAAGATGGATAAAGAGTCTTGGGAACGTTTGTATACATGGATTGACTTAAACGTCCCTTTCCATGGCACATGGACTGAGGTGGCAGAAGCGTCAGGTCGTACTATTCCTCAAAACTTTGAGCAACGTCGTAAAGAGTTCCAAAAACTCTATGCATTTGTTGATGAGGATATTGAAGAAAAAGCAGTAGGTAATCCTTATGATCAAACCCCTGTTACGCCTATTGATGAAGCGCTTCCACGCGTGAAATTGACTGCCCAAAATTGGCCATTGACTTCTGCGCAAGCGAATGAACTCCAAATCCAATATGGAACAGAAACTAAAGTGGTTGATCTTGGCGATGGTCAAAAATTAACATTTGTTCGTATTCCTGCAGGTGAATTCAATATGGGTTCTGATAAGGAGTCTCCACAAGAAGCTCCTGTTAACACCGTTAAAATCGAAAAACCATTCTGGATGTGTACCACTGAAATTTCATTGGCTCAATACCGTCAGTTTGATCCAACACATACCAACTACTTCTATGACCAACACTATAAAGATCAAGTCCGCCCAGGATATGATATGGATAAAAATCCAAACTTCCCTGTGATTCGTGTCTCATGGACAGATGCAAATGAATTTTGTAAATGGTTGAGCGAAAAAACTGGCCAAAAAGCAGCTCTTCCTACTGAAGCACAATGGGAATGGGCAGCACGTGCGGGTTCTACTACACCTTTATGGTATGGCGAAATTAAAGATGATTTCTCCAAAAAAGCAAATATGGCAGATGCTGAACTTAAGAAAATGGCAATTCGTGGTGTCGACCCTGTTCCATTAAATAATCCAAACAAATATTGGAACTTCCTCCCACAAGTATCTTCTGTTAATGATGGTTTTATGCTTCTTGCGCCTGTCGGATCTAAAGAAGCGAACCGTTGGGGACTCAAAGACATGGCAGGTAACGTATCCGAGTGGTGTCGTGATGATTTCCGTCCTTATCCTTATAAAGAAAATAAAGAGGATGTGAATTCTCCTGAAACTGCGAATAAATCGGTTCGTGGTGGATCATGGTTTGATCGTCCATATCGTTGTACCTCTTCATATCGTTATAACTTCCCTGCATGGCAGAAAGTTTATAATGTTGGATTCCGTCCGATTATTGAAGAATAATCTATCTTGATTTCAAAGGCGACACTTTTTATAAGGTGTCGCCTTTTTTCTTTTTAAATACTTACAATTAAAAACAGTAATTATTGTTATTTTTAAGTTGATGTAAAGATTAATTAACAAAAATATTTTAAATAACTTCAAAAATCAACTAAATGAAGTTGCAAAAAAAGTAAAATGTGCTAGATTAATAAAGTATTATTTGTGTAATGTTATCAAATGGAGTAAAATTATGAAAAAACGTAATTTATTAAAGTGGATGGTTCCAGTTGCACTTGTGAGTGTGGCGTTAACCCCAATCGACACCGATGCCTTGAATTATAAGCAAGACATTGTAACTCAAATAATGCAAGAGGTGAAGTCGAATAGTGACTTTTCGAAAAAAATGGATGCAGAACGCGTTAACTATTTATCTAAAAACGAAAAGGTCTCTCTTATTCAAATTGATGATTGGTTTTATAATGGACCTGTTCCTCTTGCGAATTTTGATACATTAGGACACATGGAGCAAAATCCATTTAATTTAAATGATGCAACGGTTTGGATGAAACGTCCTCAATGGAAAGATGGTGCTGTTTATGCGTTTGAAAGCCGTCAAGGAAACTGTGCGCATTATTTAGGACGTCGCATTATCTCTGATAAAGAACAGAAAATTACTTTTCAACTCGGATCAGATGATTGTTTTTCATTCTATATCAATGGAAAACGCGTGGCGCATAAATGGGCTTCACGCGGAGCTGCGGCCAATCAAGATCAAGTGACTGTTGACTTAAAAAAAGGCGAAAATATTATCGTCTTTCGTATTTTTAACATTGGTGGAATTGGTGGGTTCTATTTTAATACTGCGATTGAATACCCTACTCAAGGACTTTGGGATTCTTTCTCAAAAGATTATCCTGTAGAATACGAACAAATCAATGCGTTAGATCCTAAGCTTGGCCCTCAACTTTTGAGCAGTGATAAACCTGCCGTGGTCGCTAAAAGTGCTTTAGAAAAAGCATTTCCTGCAAAAATGTGGAATACCATTGAACCCGCATTTAATCATACTTCAAATGCTGACGTGATGATGTTGGTTGCAAAATATGCAACCATTAAAAATACAATGATGCTTTGTCAACTTCAACTCCCTTTGGTGAAAGTTGAAAATATCTTGAAAAATATTGCCGACTTAGAAAAAAATTATCCTGGCAAACTTAAAAATCCTGCAGGACTTCGTCAAGAACTTGAAGTTTTCCGTGGCAATGAAATGGCGATTTTAAAACGTGTTCAAGATGGTGAAGTTAAGGCTGTTTTGGATGCCCAACGATTGATGGAAATTCAAAAAGAGGTCTCTTTTGCTTATCCAGAGGTTGCGGCATTAGAAGATATTTTAGTGATTAAACGTAATAATCGTTCCGGAATTGGTTTTTCGTTTAACTATGAAGGACACACCAATATTCTTGGTGGTTTCCGTAATATTGATAACGAGTTGGGTAAGTTTAATGTGCGTACAGGCGCATATTCCAAAATTTATAAACATCCACATCGCGGTTATTTAGGCGATATCGAATTGCATTTTGATGCCGATAAAATGCTCGTTACAGGTGTTTCAGATAAAGGTAGACTCCAAGTTTTTGAAGTCTCTGTAGACGGTAAAACCGCCACAGAAGTGACCCCTAAAGGATTTACAGATGTCGATAATTATGAGGGAATGTATTTGCCCAATGGTCGTATTATTTATACTTCAACGGCCACGTTCTTAGGCGTTCCATGTAATGCGGGTAACTCCTATGTGGGAAACCTTCATATTATGGATGGAGATGGCGCGAATGTTCGTCGACTTTGTTTTGATCAAGATAACAACTGGTGTCCTGTTCTTCTCGAAGATGGTCGTATCTTATACTTACGTTGGGAATACACTGACTCTGCACACTATTTCTCACGAATCTTGATGCACATGAATCCCGATGGTACGGGACAAAATGAGTTTTACGGATCCAATTCCTATTGGCCGAATACTTTATTCTTTGCGCGTCCAATTCCTGGTTCAACCACAAAATTTGTTGCAGTTGTGACTGGACACCATACCGAGCGTGAAGGTGAACTTTACCTTTTTGATATTACTAAAGGTCGTGAGGAGACGCAAGGTGTTGTTCAACAACTTAAGCCTCATAATATGCGTGGATCAACTCAAGGTTATGTTTTAGATTACTTAACCCATGCTTATAATCCACCAGATCGCGGACCTTATATTACTGTTTCTCCCGCAAAAGAGGCTTCATGGCCCCGTTTCCTTTTCCCACAACCCTTGTCTGAAAAACAATATATCGTTTCAGGTCAAACAGGCCCAGGACAACCTTGGGGAATTTATTTGCTTGATGTGAATGATAACATGACGCTTCTTGCGATGGATCCAAATAATCGTTTGCTCGAGCCTACGCCAATTGCAAAAAGAAAACGTCCTCCTATTATTCCTGACCATGTTGACTTAACTTCCAAGACAGCCGATGTGTTTATTCAAGATATCTATGAAGGGACAGGTTTGCCTGGCGTGCCACGTGGAACAGTTAAACAGCTTCGTCTTTTCCAATATGAATATGCTTACCGTGATTTAGGTGGACACTATTTGATTGGGATGGAGTCCGGATGGGATGTTCGTCGTATGATTGGAACCGTGCCTGTGAACGAAGATGGTTCGGCGCGCTTTACGATTCCTGCAAATACGCCTGTTGCAATTCAACCTTTAGATGCTGAAGGACGTGCTTTACAGCAAATGCGTTCATGGTTTGTTGGAATGCCGGGTGAAAAAGTACAATGTGTGGGATGTCATGAACGTCAAAACCAAACCGTTCGTCCTAACCGCACGCAAGCGTTTACCCAAAAACCATCTGAACCTGAACCTTTCTATGGTCAAAAACGTGGATTCTCATTCAATCGCGAAGTTCAACCTGTGCTAAACCGTTATTGTATTTCATGTCATGATACTAAGAAAAATCCAAATATCCCTGATTTTGCAAATAGTTCCATTGATATGGCAGGACGTGATGTGCCTGTATTCCATCAACACAGTGGTTATTCATACGCATATTGGAATTTGATGCCGTATGTTCGTCGTAATGGACCAGAGGGGAATTACAAAATGCTGATTCCGAACGAGTTCAATGCGCACACCTCCGAGTTGGTTCAACTTCTTGAAAAAGGTCATAAAGGCGTGAAAATGGATAAAGAATCATGGGATCGTTTGTACACTTGGATTGACTTAAATGTTCCTTTCCATGGAACATGGACAGAAGTTGCAGAAGTTATTGGTCGCAAAATCCCACAAGATTTTGAGCAACGTCGTAAAGAATTCCAAAAACTCTATGCATTTGTAGATGAAGATATCGAGGCAAAAACAACAGGTAATCCTTATGATGAAACCCCTGTGATTCCCGTTTCTCCTAAAATTCCAACCGCAACTTTGACTGCTCAAAATTGGCCATTAACTGATGCTCAAGCTCAAGCACTTCAAGTTAAGTTTGGAAAAGAAACGAAAGAATTTGATATTGGTGGCGGGCAAAAGTTAACTTTTGTTCGTATCCCTGCAGGTGAGTTTAATATGGGGTCAGATAAAGAATCGATCCAAGAAGCGCCTGTTCATACGATCAAAATCGAAAAACCATTCTGGATGTGTACTACAGAGATTTCATTGGCTCAATATCGCCAGTTTGATCCTACCCATACGAACTACTTCTATGATCAACACTATAAAGATCAAGTTCGCCCAGGATACGATATGGATAAAAATCCAAACTTCCCTGTGATTCGTGTTTCATGGACAGAAGCGAATGAATACTGTAAATGGTTAGCTGAAAAAACGGGTGCTAATGTGGCGCTCCCCACTGAAGCACAGTGGGAATGGGCCGCACGCGCAGGAACGGCGTCTCCTTTATGGTATGGAGAATCGAAAGACGATTTCTCAAAGAAAGCAAATATGGCAGATGTTCAACTTAAGAAAATGGCAATTCGTGGCGTTGACCCTATTCCGCTTCATAACCCTAATAAATATTGGGACTTCCTTCCTAAAATTACCAATGTAGATGATGGTTTCATGCTTTTAGCTCCTGTGGGTTCAAAAGAAGCGAATGCTTGGGGACTCAAAGATATGGCGGGTAACGTATCGGAATGGTGTCGTGATGATTTCCGTCCTTATCCTTATAAAGAGAATAAAAACGATGTCAACTCACCTGAAACAACGAATAAATCTGTTCGTGGTGGTTCATGGTATGATCGTCCATATCGTTGTACTTCTTCATATCGTTATAACTTCCCTGCGTGGCAAAAGGTTTATAACGTTGGATTCCGTCCAATTATTGAGGAATAGTGATGAAAACTCATATTGTTTTAAGTATGATTTTAACGTTCGGTGCCTTCATGGCACTGAACGTTTTTTCGTTAAATGCAAGTGAACTTAAACCGTTAGGAACCTTAGAAGGTTTTCATGGTGACACCTCACGTATGGAAAATTATTATTTGCTAGGCGCAAATCAAAAACTATTTTTAATTGATAGTCAAGGACAAATACTGAACGAAAAAAAATATTCTCGAGGTTGTATTCATGATATTACGTCGTTTTTTACAAACGAAGTGATGGTCTCTTATGGTGATGGTACAGAAATTTTATCGTTCCCACAGTTGAAAACGCAGTGGGAATACCGCCCTAAAACTCAAGCAGGCGGCGGTGTTTATTCGGGCGAAGCGATTTTAGGGTACGGAAACGGACGCAATGTTTATGTTGCTGAAAACTCAACGGGACGTATCTTGCATTTGAATATTGCATCTGCGATTGTGGATTCAATTCAAACCGATCTATTCAAGGCTGGTGATCATCAAAATTTTAGAATCATGCGACGTCTTCAAAATGGTAATTTTTTGGTGTGTCATTCTGGAAAAAATACCGTGCGCGAGTATGATCCCAAAGGGAAGGTGGTTTGGGAACAGAAAACCAAAGCACTCGCATTCAAGGCTGTACGTCTTCAGAACGGAAACACCTTGATCGCATCGCTGGATCAAATTGAAGAGTATTCACCAGACCATAAAATTGTTTGGTCGATGCACAAAAGTGAAATTAAAGCGTGTAAAATTAATAATATGACAGGTTTTGAAGTGCTTAAGACTGGAAATTTTTTAATTGGATGCTATAGTAATGATGTAACTTTTTTGGAAGTTACTCGTGATAAGAACGCCGTATGGTGGTTTTCTAATCCTAAAAAGGTGGGGAAAACAATCATGACACTTCTCCCAATAAATTCGTTAACACAAGTCGATCTTTATAAAAGTTCTCAACCCTAATTCATAATGAAAGGTATTTAAATGAAAAAAACACTCTTAACTATCGTTTTTACAGTTATCGTAACTGTGCTTGCTATGTGCGCATTATTCTGCCCTAAATCTCCACTTTGTATTAAAGAAAAAGGAAAATGTCCTTTATCATCACTTAAATGTGATAAATCTTTATGTGCAAAATCTTCTTGTGAAGTAAAAGCTGAAGCCACCGAAGAAGAATCTTGCTGTGGCTCATGCACGAAATACAATTTTACCAATGCAGACTTCTATAAAGAGGGTAAGTTTGATGCAGATCTTGCGAAAAAAGCTTACAAAAATATGATGAAACATTTTGGCGTTGAAGTTTATGGCACTTTGGGTACCGATGAATTTTGGGTAACCGATTTCTCTTTAGGTGACTTCGCGAATGTGGGTATGGGCGGTATTTTCTGGTCAAATGAACAATATCCAAACGTTCCAGGATCTAAATTTGAAGGTACTGGATTTTTAGGTCATGAAATCTATTTGTTACCTGGCCAAATGATTGTTGAACACGGTCATGTAGAAACTAAAAAATACCCAGCAAAACGTGAATCATGGTTAGTTCGCAACGGTTCATGCTACTCATTCTCTGTTCAAGATGATAAAGAAGCATTCAAAACATTCCCTGCGTTTCTCCCTAAATCACAAGTTGATAGTGGATTTATCACTTGCAATAGTTTCAAAGAACTCAAAGCAGGTGATCGTGATGTTCTCAATAAAGAAGGTTACAAACATTTCTTAATTGCTGGTCCTGAAGGTGCGATTGTTACTGAGTTTGGTAACTTCCATGATAATGATGGACTCCGTTTCACTAATCCAAACACTAAATTCTAAGTGTGATTTATGACTGTTGAAGTCCCAAAATATGACAATAGCCATTTTTATAAAGATGGCAAATTCGATCAAGCGGCTGCAAAAGCCGCTTACTTTGAAATGTTTAAGGCTTATGGCTATCCCATTTATCCCCAGTTAACTACAGATGAATTTTGGGTAACTGATTTTGGCTTAGGCGACTTTGCTAATGTGGGTATGGGCGGTATCTTTTGGGTGAATGAAATCGCTGATGGATATTTTGCTCACGAGATTTACTTATTGCCGGGTCAAATGATTGTTGAACATGCTCACGAATTAACCGCGCTTGTTCGTCCAAAAATGGAATCATGGCATGTTCGTCATGGTGAAATTTTTGCGTATGGCGAAGAAGGGGTGCCACCTCCTTCTATCTTTGCTGTTCCTGAAACTCAAAAAGATCATGTCACGGTCTCTTTAGGTTACTTAGCAAAAGAGGGAGCTGCTTTACGTTTAAATCGCGTTACAGCGCGTCATTTTATGATTTCAGGCCCATCGGGTGCGATTGTTTCAGAATATGGAACGCCGCATGACGGAGAAGGTCTTCGTTTTACAAATCCAGAAGTCGCATTCTAAACTTAATAACTGAGGAAAAAATTATGGCAAAACGTTTTATGCACATTGGTGTTCCCACCACGACCCCCCGCGAAGGTGAAGTTTATGTTGAAGGAATGAAAGTACATATTCTTGCGCCTCCAAATGAACACAGCGTAGAGTGGTTACGTTTCGAACCTGGTTCATGCTTACCTATCGAAATTCAAACACGCAATCATATCGCTTTTGATGTTGATGATATTGAAGCAGAACTTGAAGGTAAAAATATTATTGTTCCTTTAACAGAACTTGCCCCTGGCGTTCGTATCGCTTTTATTCTTG
>CAZIVM010000014.1:19594-26878 GCA_964542845.1 uncultured Victivallales bacterium | reverse complement strand
CTAAAAAGCAAAAAAGGGTGTATATTACCCATATTAATAAATGAATTATAAACTCTACTTGAGATTGAAATCAACCATGGCACGTAAGAAAAAAACATCCGAAAATGACGCCGAAAATACGCTCATTCCTTCTTCTGAACCTGAAATTATTGACGTTTCTGCACCAACGGATGATGTCAATGATGATGATAATGATTGTGAAGTTCAGAATACAGAGTCGAATGCGCTCATTCGCAAAATTTTCTCTGAAAACTTTTTGGAGTACGCTTCTTACGTCACCAAAGATCGTGCAATCCCTGATGTAGACGATGGTTTGAAACCTGTGCAACGTCGTATCTTGTGGTCGATGTTCCGCATGGATGATGGTCGCTTTAACAAAGTGGCAAATATTATTGGGCATACCATGCAGTTTCACCCCCATGGGGATCAGTCTATCGGCGATGCGCTCGTCGTGCTTGCCAACAAAAATTTATACTTAGATCGTCAAGGAAACTTCGGTAATATCTTAACTGGGGATAATGCGGCAGCGGCGCGTTATATTGAAAGTCGACTCACCCCGCTCGCTCGCGATGTTCTTTTTAATCCCGATATTACCGCATTTATTGATTCGTATGATGGGCGTAATAAAGAACCCGTACGCCTTCCCGTTAAAATTCCATCATTGCTGATCTTAGGTTCCGAGGGAATTGCTGTGACAATGGCCACGAATATCCCACCCCACAATTTTTGCGAAGTCCTAGAAGCGCAAATTGCCATTCTTAAAAATGAACCCTTTATTCTCTATCCCGATTTTCCACAGGGCGGACTCATTGACGTGAGCGAGTACGATAAGGGTGTCGGGAAAATCAAAGTGCGTGCACGCATCGAAAAAAATGGAAATCAACTGGTGATTAAAGAACTTCCTTATGGCGTGACCACAGAAAGTTTAATTGCCTCCATTGAAACCGCTGCTGAAAAAGGTAAAATCAAAATTCAAGAGATTAAAGACCACACCACCAAAGATGTCAATATTGAAATTAAACCCACTCGGGGCTATGATTTAGATAAATGTATCAACGCGCTTTATGCCTACACTAAGTGTGAAGTAAACTTTAATTCTTCCATTACTGTGATTAAAGAGCAAATGCCCACCATGATGACGGTGGATCGAATTCTTTTACGCAATACAGAGAAGTTATTAGGCTATCTCAAAGCAGAACTCGAACTTAAATTGCGCGAACTTACCGATAAACTTCATGCACGAACCCTTGAACGAATTTTCATTGAAGAGCGTATTTATAAACGGATCGAAAGTGCCAAAACACGTCAAGAAGTGAACCAGGAAATTTATGGTGGATTTGAGAAATTTATGGATGAATTGATTCGTCCGCTTGTCGATGAAGATATTGAAAAACTCCTCTCCATTCCCATTCGTCGCATCTCGTTATTCGACATGCAAAAGAATCTCGACGAAATTGAAGCCTTACGTGGAAACATTGATATTGTCCTCGATCACTTGAAGAAACTTAATCCGTATGCCATCAACTATCTCAAAGAGTTGTTGAAAAAATATGGAAAGAACTACCCACGTTTAACTGAAATTACACAGTTTGAAAAAATCGATCTCAAAAAAGCGGCATTATCAAATATTAAAGTGGGTTGGGATCGCAAAAATGATTATGTAGGATGTAGCGTCAAATCAGATGAAACCATCACCTGTACAGAGTATGACAGACTCCTCTGTATTGAACGCGCTGGAGATTATCAAGTGATTCGCATTCCACAAGATAAAAAGTATATTAAAAAACTTTGTGATTTTAGAAAATATGAGTCCTCTACAGGATTCTGTGTAATTTACACGGATAAAAAAACCAAAAAAGCGTACTGGAAACGTTTCCAAATTCAACGTGCTGTAACCGATAAAAACTATCAACTCTTCCCTAAAGGGTGTAAAATTGAACACATCACCACGCGATTAAATGCTATTTTTGAAGTGACTTTTGAAGCGCGTGGCGAAAATCCACCCCTCTTAATTAAACTTTGGGAAGCCCCCGAACGTTCTGCACGCTCACGTGGACTTCTCCTAGATCAACGTCCGTTCAAAGATGTAAAATTCAGATCGCTTGAAGATGATGTCGAAGTTATTTTCGGCAACCCTTCCGATGAGGATGATGACGATGGCGATTACAATGATGATAACGCGACCCATGAAAACGAAAATGGTGGCGATGAAATCGAAGGATGGATTTTCTCTAAAACTGAACTTGATCCTATTCGACGCGTCATTCGCGAAGCCGCAGAAAAAGCAGATCAGTATCGTGCGTTAGGTGGAATTATTCCGCGAGAAGTTGAAGATGAACCTATTGATGCCGAAGTGATTGAAGATGAAGAAGAGATCAGTGTCGTTATCGTTGAAACGCCCGAAGATTCTACCCCCCCCCAGAGTGCTTCACCCGTACCCTCAACCGCAAAATCTAAAAAAACACCTCAATCCCCGCGAACGGTTCAGGAGACCTCAGCAACAGAAGAAGTGATTGAAGAAGTTAGGGTGGTGACGATGGACGAGGAAGAAAACATAGATCAAATCCCCGAAGAAATAACTCAACCCAAACGTGTTGCAGGAAGTAAGAAAAAACCAACCGCAAGCGAAAATGACGATAAAGATGTCAGCGACTGGGGAATGACCCAAATGGAACTCGGATTTTAATTAAATTCATTGTAAAAAGAACGCAAATATAACTCAACAAAGGAGCCCATCATGAGCAAGTCAGTGAAAGAAAAAATTCGCAAGGCAATTGCCACTGAGCGTGAGACTCTCGCTAAAATGGCGTTAGATATTCACGCAAATCCCGAATTAGGTTATCAAGAAGTGATGGCATCAGAATGTCAACGCAATATTTTGAGTGAAATGGGATTTAAAATCACGTCTCCTTTTGCAAACTTGCCCACAGCTTATAAAGCGAGTTATGGCGATAAAGGGCCCTGTTTTATGTTTCTTGCTGAATATGATGCACTCCCCGATCTCGGTCATGGATGTGGACACAATTTAATTGGTGCAGCTTCAATAGCGGCCGCATATGCCGTGCGTAAGCTTTTAGAAGAGACGGGCACGCATGGGACCGTTCTTGTTGTTGGAACCCCAGCAGAAGAAGGCGCAGGCGGAAAAGTGGTGATGATTCGCGAACGTGCTTTTTTACGCGTAGATGCAGCGATGATGGCGCATCCAGCGCCTATCACATCTAGCGACACAGGCTCTCTTTCGGTTCGCCGTTATGATATAATGTTCCATGGCGTCAGTTCTCATGCCTCCGCGGCCCCCACGTTAGGACGCAATGCCCTTGATGGTGTCAATCACCTTTTTGCAGGGGTGAACGCATGGCGTCAATACCTCCCTGAAGCCTCACGCGTTCATGGAATTATCACCGATGGCGGAAAGATTCCCAATATTATTCCTGACTATGCGGAAGCTCGTTTTTATTTACGCGCGGAGAGTGAGCAATTAACCAACGAGATGGAAAAACGTTTCAAAGATATTGTCAAAGGCGCCGCGTTAATGTCGGGCACCAAATTTCGCATCAAAGATGAAGAGACCCCTTATCGTTCAACCCGTCTCAATGAGCCATTAAATGACGCGTTTATTGCAGTCGCCACCAAAGCAGGGATGAACCCAACGCGTCCAACTCAAACCGGACGGGCTTCTACCGATTTTGGAAACTTATCACAAGTTGTCCCAGGGGCACACGTTCTTTATAAGATTTGTGATTCCAATACCCCATGGCATTCTCAAGAATTTCTCAAAGCGGCATCATCAGAATATGCATTAAATGAAACATTCCGAATCGCGGAAGTGATGGCACAAGTCGCATGGCAATTTTTCACTGATGAAAAATTCCGCAACGAAGTAAAGCAAGCATTTGATCAAGGCGAGTCGAAGTAGACCCACGCTTTATATTTTAACACTCTAAAACAAGGTAATATCGTGACAAAATCTGCGTTATTCGAACTCAAAATCCCACTTAAAAAAGTGCCCCCTGCCATCCAAAACTTGGATGAAGAACTCTCCATTTTTATCGACCCACGAACAGATGAAGAGATCCCTTATCGTATCTTGAAAAAGAGTGTCGATGCTCGCAAAAAAAATGATATTTCCCTTCTCTACAAGGTGGAAACATATCCTGAAAGTCAACCCACATCGGCGGATTATCCCATTGTTAATTCTAGCAAAATCGAACACCCAGTGATTGTGGGTGCAGGTCCTGCAGGACTCCTCGCAGCATGGCAACTAGCGCGCGCTGGCGCAAAACCGATTGTCATTGAACGAGGTCAACCTGTTGAACAACGTACCGAAGACATCCGTACCTTACACGAAACGCATCAAATCAACCCCAATAGTAATTATCTCTATGGCGAAGGTGGCGCAGGAACTTATTCTGATGGAAAACTTTATACACGCATTAAAGATCCGCGTTGCGACCTCGTCCTTAAGCTCTTTGCGGAACATGGCGCTCCTGAAGAAATTTTATGGACACAGCGTCCGCATGTGGGGTCAGACTTATTACCCGGAATGATTGCAAGTATTCGCAATCAAATCATTGAGATGGGCGGCACGTTTCGTTGGGGAGCAGAGTGCAAAAAGATTCTCACAGAAGGGAATTGTTGTACAGGGATTCAACTGGCAGATGGAGAGAAGATTGAAGCCCCTGCAGTTGTCCTTGCCATTGGACACAGTGCGCGCGAACTCATTTTGAATTTAACCGAGATGGGGGTTGAACACACGCTCAAAAATATTCAAATGGGATGTCGTGTTGAGCATCCGCAAGATTTCGTCAATCAAATGCAGTATGGGATGAAAGTCTTCCCCCAATACTTACCCATTCCAGAATACCACATTGTGAGTCGCCCCCAAAGCGATAGAATTCTGACGGCAACCTCATTTTGTATGTGTCCTGGAGGCGAAATCATTCCAGCGACCGATCGTTCAGGGTTATTATGTACGAATGGAATGTCGCCTTATAAACGCAACTTACCTTATGCGAATGCGGCAATTATTGCAGCCCTCCCCCAAAATTTCAACTCCGCTAAACAAGCATTTGACTTTGTTGAGAAAATTGAACGCACCACATTTATGATGGGTTCGGGTGGATTCATGGCACCTGCTCAAGACGTCAAAGGATTTATGCGCGGAGAAGCCACATTGTCTAAATCAAATAACACCAGTTATGAAATGGGAATTATTCAAGCCCAGTTAAGTCAAATCCCTCCAACGCCCATTTACAATGCGTTGTGTACGGCTTTTACCCATTTTGAAAAATTAGCCAAAGGCTTTATTCAACAAGGAAAAGTGATTGGCATGGAAACTCGTATCTCTTCCCCTGTACGTTTTATGCGTAATATGGAAACATTATCCTCATCATCACATGCAAACTTATGGTTAGCTGGCGAAGGGGCAGGATGCGCAGGAGGCATTATGTCTTCAGCGGTAGACGGGCTCAAAATTGCCGAACAAATTCTTGTTCAGTAAAAAAATTATGATTCAGATGAAGGCGTCTTTGCTGTTTGCAATGACGCCTTTTTTTTGTTATAACGCACATCGAAAAGTTGAATTGCATTCCACATATTATGGAAAAAGATATAAAAGGTCGGGCCCAGTGCAATTAATGGTGATGCAAACGCTAACGCTAAATAAGTTGTATAAAGTGTATTTTTTTGTCCTAAACACTGACTCGCTTCGCGTCGAAACTTTTTGCCACCTATCCATGCACCTAGAGAGAAGTTAATCACGCAAAAAGCCCCTGCCATCCCTGCAATTTGAATCAACATGGCAATATCTTCTTGGTTTTCGCGACAATACAAACTCCCTTTTGCGACAATGATAGAAAGCGAAATTAACCATAATATAAATTTATATTTTTTATGAACTAAAATATATTGTGTGATTTTAGGGAGATATTTTTGAGTGAGCGCCCCCAATAAAAGCGGAACCCCCATCACCCAACATAAACGAATCAAAACCATTTGCATTTCAGCAAAAGGTGCATCCACATTTAAAAGGAGTGGAATCAAAACAATCATGGCTAACGAAATGGAAATGTTTGACATTAAAAACGCAGTCAAGGCGTAATTCACCCTCCCCCCTAAAAATGAAACAACCACAGGCGCCGCATTTGCCGTGGGAGTCATTCCAATAAAAAAGGCAATCAATCCCCACGTTTTATATCCCATTCCTATCAAAATAAGCGCAGGGATTAGTCCAATCAAAATGTTAGCAATCACTAAATAAAAATGCGAACGTTGTGGCATAAGTTCGCGGATATTAATCTGCAACGCCACCACATATAACATCACCATCAATGCCCATGGAATCAATGCATCAAATTGTGAAAGTTGCGGAAAAAATATCCCTAACAACAATGCCGATGCCAAGGCAAACGGACGAAATAATGTTAAAATATTTTTCATAAATCAACGCAAGAAATTAAATCGAATCCATCTCTTTTCGGAGTTGTTTCTCATTATTTTCAGCCCAACTCTCCAAAAGATCACCCAAACCTGTTTCAAACGAAAAAATATCGTTATCTTCAGTGTTCAATGCTTCTTCATGATCACGATACCAGTCGAAGAAATATTTAACATCTTGAGTTTGTTCGGCGCGTTCAACGGCCTCTTGACAACTTTTAGCATGAACCGCACAAAGTGTATGAAACTTTTTAATAGCCGCTACATGGTCAGGCGCATGAACGAGATCAAACGCTTTCGATGCCGCAGAGAGCATCTCTTCCCAGTGTTCGACGTTTTCCCATAAAAACTGCGCCAATCCCCCATTGTCGATTTCGCAAACAAATGAATAAATGACACCAAAACAATGGAGGAGTTCGGGGGCTGTATCAATACTTCCCTCTTGACGTTCGGCCAATTGGTCCAATCGCTCTAAAATGTCATCAATAATATATTTTTCGCTCATTGTCGATCCTTATGGGTTTGTTTACTCTATTAATATACACCCTTTTTAGAATAACGCAACACACGAATCAAAAATAGATCAATTATTTTGTAAAAATCAGAAATTATCTCTTTTAAAAAATTGCGGATTTCATGCAAGATAAGTCTTTAAAATAATAATGCCGGAATTCATGCGTTCAAGTTCTATAACGCATGAAATAATCGCTCTCGTTGTTTTCACAACTTTCGCGATTGAGAGAGGGATTGTGCTTCGTTCCTCATATTGAAAAACTAACATATAAACTTCTCTTTTCGTCTCTTGCACGGTTCGATTCGCTTCCCAAACCCAAGGGTTCTCATCCCTAC
>CAZIVM010000014.1:1562-19494 GCA_964542845.1 uncultured Victivallales bacterium | reverse complement strand
TTAATAATCATGCGACTTGTCGGCAAGATAAGTCTTTAAAATAAAAAATGGCGGAATTCATGCGTTCAAGTTCTCTAACGCATGAAATAATCGCTCTCGTTGTTTTCACAACTTTCGCGATTAAGAGAGGGATTGTGCGTCGTTCCTCATATTGAAAAAATGACATATAAACTTCTCTTTTCGTCTCTTGCACGGTTCGCTTCGCTTCCCAAACCCAAGGGTTCTCATCCCTGCTTAATAATCATGCGACTTGTCGGCAAGATAAGTCTTTAAAATAAAAAATGGCGGAGAGAGAGGGATTCGAACCCTCGGTACGCTTGCGCGTACACAGCATTTCCAATGCTGCGCCTTCGACCACTCGGCCATCTATCCGCTTTACAGAATTATAATATACATGATGTTTTAAAAAAATCAAGTTTGTTTTAAACTAATATGTGAAAATTACTCGATTTTGAAAGATAAAAAGAGAACTCGGATAGCAAAAAGGAATTTTCCATGTCCGCTCAACTTTTTGATTTTGTAAATTAAATTGCAGAATCGTAAATCGTTCATCACTTCCTATTTCTTCTGAGTCGTCTAACAAAAATAAATCGTTTTCCGTCGCACAGACAGGAACAGCAGTTGTTTTTTCAATCAAAACAGAATCAGTATTGGTTTCAAAATTAGAGTAACGCACCGTATTTTCGACAGTATAATAGAGTCCTTTATTTGCGAAAAAAGCTGGCTGAGTCGACTTAAAACTTAATATCACACGTTGGTCTGTGAGCTGATAGACCTTTTGTACAGAATCCGCTTGCAAAAGAACATATTTTTTTTCCACATCCACATCAAGTAACTGAACATAGGTTGCGCATAACAGTTCAGTCCATGCAAGAGTCATGACATAAGGCTCCTGTATTGCACAATACGATAAGAAATAACAGTTTTGCAAAGAATCTGGTTTTATATTTTTGCGTAACACGAGCATCTTCTCGGCATCCCACGGGGCAATCGCTAAGGTTTGATAAGTATCTGTAAAATCTGAAATCAAGGTTTCGATTTTTTGCGTATTAAAATCGTATTTACGCACCCAAAATTGAAATTTCCCCAAAGATTCTTCCGTTTCGGGCCCCCACGCGCGATAATATAAACTATTTCCTAAAAGAAAACCATCTTGTTTGTGGCGTAAATTGGTATATAAGAAAGGGACTCGAAGTTCAGAAACGCATTGATTGGCGTTGTCAAACGCTTTGAATACCCCAGAACTTGTGCTATTTTCGGGGTATTGCAAAGTATATAAAAGAGAATCGGGAAAAGCTTGTTGCACCCCGTAAGATTGCAGGGTGGGGACTTCGTGAATTGGAAAAAGAAAAGTTGGCGTTGTTTTTTCGGGAGTTATCATGCCCACGCTTGGCGCTGGAGTTGCACACCCTCCCCCACAAAAAAGAGTCAAACCCATCCCTAAAAACATCATCATATAATATAGTTTCATAACATACCTTTGTTGTTCAATTTGATTAAATCGTTTCTTAATGTATATGTTTTTAAGAAAAAATCAAATATTATTCAAATTTTTTTAGATTTAATGAGTGATTTTTTGAGATTTCGGACTATATTGTATATCGAAACATTAAAAATTAGATTGAGGCAACGCATGACCTATACCACCAATCCATCCCTACTTTTCCATATCAAAGGCGAAGAAAACATCTATTGGGTAGAATTCTATCGAATTTATCGTCCATTCATTTTCCACATCGGCAAAATTTATCGATTTTCAAATGCGCATTGCGATGAACTTGTTCAGCGCGTGATGGTGTCGATTTTTGAAGGACGCGCCACGTTTAATTACCACCCCGAACGCGGAAAGTTTCGGAACTACTTGTGGGCGATGGTCAAAACAGAAGCACGAAAAATCATTCAAGAGACGCAAAAGCAACATCTCATCATCGATTCGACACCTGAATATAAAGTTGAAGAAGCCTATGAAACCGCATGGCGTGATCATCTCGTTGTAGAGGCGATGGAGATTCTCAAAAAGACGGTGGAGCAAACCACGTTTGAGATTTTCTATATGTCGGCCATACAGGAGCGTCCTGTACAAGATGTTGCCAAAGCATTAAGCGTCACGCCAAACTATGTCTATGAAGCGCGACGCCGTTGCATTGCCCATCTCCGCAAAATTATCAAACAACTTCATCAGGAAGGTTAACGTTATGCGACACTATACCCTTGAAGAACTCGAAGATTTCAAAAACGGCAAGCTGGGATGGTTTCAAAAGTTGCGTTGCAAATATCATCTCAAACGATGCGCGCTTTGTCACGACAACTATCAAATCCTGCTCGCTGAAGACCAATTCCTTAGCGATGTTCGCAAACAATACCAAAAATATGCCCCCGAAAACCTCAACAATCAAGGTCAGAACCATGTTTAATATCCCCCATAAATTCAAAAAAAATGACCGTTTCGAACAATTCCAAATTTTAGATTTTTGCGGAAAAGGCGCAACTGGCGAAGTCTATCTTGCACGTACAGATGACGATCAAACATGTGCCATTAAAATTGTCGACGGCATCTCTAAGGAAAAACTCGCCCAAGAAGCACAAAGTTTACAACATTATCGCGACAACATCGGCAAACACCCCAACCTTATTGAGATTGACTCCGTGGGTTACACCGCCGATGGCATCCTCTATTATACCATGGTGGCTGCCGACAATCTTTCCAATGAGAGCGAAGGGTATCGTCCAGACACGCTTGAAAATCGACTCGCCTTTTTCCCGCCCCCAGATATCAATACGATTTATCGTTGGATGAACCCTATTTTGTCGGGACTCGATGACTTGCATCAAGCAGGGTATTATCACCGCGATCTTAAACCCGCCAATATTTTATTTGTCGATGGCAAGCCCAAAATTGCAGATGTCGGACTCCTCATTGCCAAAGACCACGAAGAGACCTCTCCGCTTGCAGGAACCTATGGTTTTATACCGCCTGAATCATTCGGCGCAACCATTCGTAACTTACCTCAAGATGGGGCGTGCGATATTTATGCAGCAGGAATTATTTTGTATTGTTTGCTCTCTGGGATGTCGCCGTTAGACTATCCGATTATTCCAGAAAATATCCCTGTCGAACACATCCAAAAATTGCGTTCTATCTATCTGCGAGCCTGCCATCCAAAACCCGCACAACGATTCAAAAACATCCTAGAATTTCGTTTAGCACTCACGGATGCCTTTGAGAAAAAAGCGCCCTCAACATCTTCATTCCATATCCCCCCTCACCTCAAAACATTGTTCATTTCAAATATCGTATTATGCGTTCTCATGATTGTTGCAGGCAGTGCAACACGCTTTTTCCCGACCGAACAATTTGTTTCTTATTTATCTTTTGTGATATCGCTTTTATGTATTATCACCACGGTTTGTGATGTCATTTTGCTTGGCATAAGCAATCATTGGGGCAAACTTGCTTGGTTTAGAGTATGCTGTATTCTTCATTTAGTGATATCTATTTCACTTTTTTTCATGGGGGTTTAATATGATTCTTTCTCTTGTCATTTTAATTATCGGACTCCCCATTCTTGCAATTTACGCGTGGATTGTGAAAGCCAAAGTGCTACGCTGGGTCTATACCGGGTTATGTGGATTGATTTTCTTTAATATTCTATGGACAACCCAACCGAAACATAAAATCGAATACAAACAGACCGAAAAACAACTCCAAATTGAAAAAGAACAACTCCTTCGAGATAACGAAATCCTTCAAAACTATTTGATACCAATAAATAATCAACATTTTATGAAAGATTCAGGACGCAAGTTGCCAGAAAAATACTTATCCAAAAATGATTTCAATAAATTGAACGAGTATCAAAAATTGTTCGAGGAAGCGACCGCCAATTATCAAAGAAAAAATGAAGAATGTCAAGCAGGTGTAGAAACCTATGAACCTGTTATTAAATACGATATTGAACGCAAGAAATATCAGACAGAAATTCAACGAATTCAACTCATTAAAGATTATTATAGCCAAATGAATCCCCCAAGAGGGAGTATGTTTAACACCATGTTTCAAATCAATCAACTCCAATTAAACACAAATCAATATATCACTACCCAAAATGCAAAACGTTTTAAAATGCTTCAAAATTTCTATCAAGCAAACGTAATTTCCCATGACGACTTTATCACATACGATGCAGCAAATACAACATTAACTACCCAACTTCAGGAAGAAAAAAGAAAACTTCTAAGAGAGCAAAAATGGATAGAGGATGAAGTGCCACAACATATGATACGATTCACGGATATCGAAACATTAATCAATCAACTCAGCATTGATGAGCACAAAAATCAGGAGTCGGAATATCAACGCGTTTCTGATGTTGCACGGCAAATTATAAAACTCGAAAAAAAGGCCCTTCTCAATTTGTCTCTTTATATAAATGATGAACAGAATTCTATCTCATGGAAAGCGCAACAAGGTCCATCAACTCGTGGGGCATTTTGTAGAGAAATAATCAACTTAATTTTATATCCTGACCCCTCACCCCCGAATAGCGGGCGGACCATTACGATAAGTGAAAATCCGTATAAAAGTGTCTCGACACCGCTGATTGATTGTGAAGTGACGGACTTAAAAGATTTTCAGGTCGTGTTTTGGTTGGCATCACGCGAAAATTACACCCTTTCGGAACTCCGTTTAGACGCCTTAAAATGTTTGATTGCAGACTATGAAAAATTGGGGCTTAGCGAACAAAAAATGAATGAAATCCGTGAATTTTATACCCCTTATCTTAAACAATATCAAAATGAAATCGATAAGGAACAAAGCGTTGTATTCTTCGTTGAGGCGCAAAATGATATTCCTTCGTTTAAATTTGAAGGAAAAAATTATACCCTCGATGAAATCATTCGTTTAGCGGAAGCCAAAAATTTTAAGAAGATCGAACTCTATGCAAAAAATCCCATAAAAAAGTCTGTGATTAATGCAATCACTACCCACTTCTCCGATCGAAAACTTCCCATGGAAAAAATAACATTACCTGAAAATTAAAGTATTGATGCGGTTCATACAACACTCACTCCATGAGAAGTTTCTTCGATTTTAAAAGAGTCTATAAGCAAATCAAAATCATTTTTTTGCAGGACACTCACGCACATCCGTTCGCATAAAGGAGTAGACGTATTCCGTTTCACCCTTGGCATTTTGACGCGTTGTATAATCCCCCAATACCTGAAGATTTGTAAACTCTTTTTGAAAAAGAAATTGGTTTTTAAGGGGAAGAGTCTTTAATTTCTTTATTGGGAGTTCGCATTGTGTTCGTGTTAGAATTTTATCGTCAGATGCGCTAGAACATTCAGACTCGATAACAAGCATATTTTCTTCAAATTCAATGTTAGACCAAACCCCCACATAAAAACTATTAAATTCAAACTGGATCGGATAGTATAAAAGATCACCTGTTGCCGTATCCGCTGTTTGCGAAGACTCATCGTAACCAAACGGATAAAATAATTGACGGGTATATTGCATTTTAACAGGCATTGTAGAAGCACAAAAAGTCTGAATGCGTCTCCAATTCGTGAAATATGCACAAGGTGATGATGCTTTAAGTTGCGTTTTTACCTCTTTGAGAAGCGCGGTAACAATCACGGGTTTATCTTTCACGACATCAAAAATATCCACCGTACACTTTACGTCTTTCGGAGGCGGAATATCATAGAGGTTTTCAAAAACGATAGGACGGCTCGCTTCATACGTTAGAAATGCATAACAATACCCTTTCCCACGAGGATAAACCCCTAAAGGCGCAATATGGTATTGAGTATCATTCGCCAAACAAAATGAGCCCTCTATGACCATCTCTTCAGGATAAAAAAGTTGATAACTATGTTTTAAAATTGGATCGTCAACTGGATAGACAATAGTGTCAACAATCAAACATTCATATAAGGAAAAAGAGAAAATATCTTCAAAAAAACCACTCGAAAACCTTATCCCAGTGGATACGAAATCGTCCATTTCCAATGGCGAATAATACACTTTTGAATCCCGCAAGTTCATATAAGGAGCGGCAACAAATGAGGGATAAAAAAAAGATGAGCGAGGATTAAGTTCATATTGTTCCTCTCTTTTGACAGAGAAAGGGTACATTCTCACATGTTGAACGGCTTTGACATTCTCTAAGGTATCATTTTTAAGGGCGTCAGACAAAGTATGAGACATGGCATCAAAATCGATATGATCATCCGTCACATCAATTAAAAATAAAGTCGATTGATAAATAAGCGGAAGAGGATCATCATCATATTCATCGTTTTCAAATTGAAAATTACGCGAATGGTTATTCGTGCACTCGGAGCCTTCAAATGGATTATTTTTTTCCGTTACAGTGATTTCGATATCGGGTGAACTTTCGAGTTGTTCTACATAGTAACAACCATAAAAACAAAATGTTAACCCAAACAGCATAAATAATTTTTTCATACCAACTCCTTATTTTCGATCATTCAAAACAGTAAAAACTTACAAAAAAATTTTGATAAATTCAATTTTTAGTCTTTAACACAAAGCTAATATACAACATTTATTTTAATTTTCAAGTTTTTGATTAAAAAAATATCTCTAAAATTAATTTTTCTTTGATGATAAAAATTGATTTTTATGCGACAAAAAAAGTTGAAAAACAGCTTGGGGCACATAACGCGCTAAAACATCTTCCCATCCCTCAGGTCCCACAAGACCTTTCACAAAACCAGAACTAATTTCGGCATATTCGCGGGGCGGCATCAAAAACAAAGTGCGAATATCAGGCGCAACATCAGCATTAATATTACGCATTCCGCGCTCAAACTCATAATCATGTAAATTACGAATTCCACGCACAATAAATTGCGCATTCACACTTTTGGCATAATCGACTAAATATAAATTCAAAAAAGAATCGACCGTTACATTTTTAAGGTGTTGGGTACATTCACGAATCACTGCAAGGCGTTCCTCAACAGTAAAAGTCGAGCGTTTATCGGGATTATCTCCAACGGCAATAATCACTTCATCAAATAATGATGCGGCTTGCTCCAACATCCAAAAGTGACCATTTGTCATAGGATCAAAACTTCCTGCATATACGCCACGACGTGCCATAATTATATCTCCAAACGTTGAGTTATTTTTTTAAATGAGGGTGTTCCGAACGAATTTGTTCAAGCAAAGCACGTGCAGCAATGGCTTCTGCTTTTTTGATACGAGAAGCCTCCGCCTCGGCCATAAATTTAACCCCCACAGTTGCGCGAATACGATAAAGTCGCGCATGATCAGGCCCTGTTGCGCCGAGTTCCTCATACTGAACCACGCCAAAGCCTTGATGAATCACCAATTCTTGAAGTGTCCCTTTGGGGTTATCGTCATCATCTACAGCCAAATCAGGAAACAAGTTTTCGGTACAGTTCAAAATAAAACGACGCGCTTGGTGGATTCCGCCATCCAAATAAATCGCCCCTAAAACTGCCTCAAACAAATCCCCTAATAAGGAATCGCGCATATTACCGCCTGCCCGTTCTTCGCCACGCCCTAAAATGACGGCGTCTTGAAGCTTCAACGCGCGCGCCATTTGTGCCAACGAAGACTCACGCACCATAACGGCTCGCACTTTGGTTAAATACCCTTCGGTTTGATCGCTATGACGGAAATAGAGGGCTTCTGAAAGAATAAGTTGCAACACCGCATCTCCGAGAAATTCTAAGCGTTGATTATCGTACTTAATCGCACGTTCTTTAGCAAAAGTACGATGCGTGAGTGCCATTCGAAGATAGTGTTTATCCTCGAATGTATACCCTAAACGCTGTTCAATCTTAGAAAAATCCCTCATAGTATTAAAGCATTACTCCGCTAAAAGTTTAACAATTTTAGAATCAAGCGGTTTGATCGCTTTAATGGTGGCATTCAATTCCCCTGGGAGGGTGAGTTTATTTCCAACCATGTGTCCCATCAACGCATCCCCAATGGGCGCGCGGTATGAGATACAATTTAAATCAGGATAGCTATCAAAGGCTCCAACCACATGGTAGATCACATCTTTACCATTAATTTCACAAGTAACAGAACATCCCACCATGACGCGGTCTTCCACTGTAACTGTTGCAAAATCAACGGGTTGAGCCAACTCAATATCACGCTCCATTTGTGAACGCGTTGCATTCAATAAACGACGATCCGCTTTAGCTACATCATATTCTGAGTTTTCACGGAAGTCACCATGTGCGCGCGCAGTTTCGATAGCGACACGGTTTTGTGGAATTAAAACGTTCACCAAGTGATCCAATTCAGCACGTTTAGCTTTATAGGATTTAAGCGAAGTCATTAAAGGTTGAAGTGTTGATGAAGTTTCTTTCTCGCCCGGTGCGTTTGCAGCACTTGCCATCATACGTTTACCTTCACCACCTTCAATAATCTCTTTGAGTTCTTCAGAATGACGTGCCAATTTAACGAGAAGCGCTTGTTGCTCACCTTGATTAAATCCTTTAGCGCGTTGAACCGCAAAAAGAATCGAACGAACTTCATCTGCATTATCTAAAACGGTTTTAATCAAATGAATATCTTCGATAAGTAAGCGACGTAATTCGCGTTGTGCAGGACCCCATGCTTTAGGAAGATTCAACATCACAAGCGCATCAATTACGCGCTCAATTGTGAGAATATCAAGCATATCTTTAGGTAATGTCTTACGATTTTTCCATACCCAAAGCAACATATCAGAGTTTGGTGTTGGAATATTAAAGACCACTTGACGGACAAACTCAACAGGTTTATCTAAGAACAATGCATTTAACGCTTTTAAAGGCAATAAAGGTGCAAATTGAAGAAGATATTCAGGAGAGAAAATACGTTCTGTTGTTTTGATCAATGGGGGGAGTTGTTTAGCGGTAAGGTTGCCCCAAATTTCAAGATCTTCAAGATTGATATCTTGTTCAACATTAGGCCAGAACATCACGCGCTCTTTATAAACTGAAAGAATTTCAGCAAGTTGAGGACGCACGGTCGCTTCTTCCATAATCGCCAAAACTTCAATCACAAGTTTGAGTTCTTTGTTATCTGGTGCGCGACGTGTATCAAAGAATTGTGTTAATTTAGCCACTTCTTCTTCATCAATTTTATATTTAGGATTCATCGCCAATTCTTCAGAAAGAATTTTTCCTAATTCAGCCATATTACGACAGTCACCTGGTTTACGACGCGTCGAAACAGGAGTAACAGGTGCATCGTCACCTTTCCACCATGCACCAAAAGTGTCGGCAGAGAAATATTTAGGAATATACACAGCTTGTGCAATTTCTAATAATTCATTATCTTTTAAAGTACGCACAGCATATTGTTGCGCTTGTGCGCGCCATTGTGTTGAAGTAAAGGTAGAAACTTTAGCAGGTTGAATGAAGCGTTGAACATTAGAGTTGGCAGCAAAGAAGATAAAGCCAGAAAGCGCGGTATCTAAGTTTACACGATAAACTGTAGACTCAGGAATAGAGTGCATCACAAGTGCGCCCATAATATCATCGACTTGACCAATACGAGCAAAGGTTTTTTCAGCAATAATAAAGCAGTATTGACCTGCAGAAAGTGCTAAAAGGTTGCGAAAACGTGCCACAACTTCATGGGTAGGAATGGTACGTTCGCGAAGACCAATGGCGCGCTGAAAACCAGGTTTAGCCAAATAAGGAGGGAGTTGCAACTTTACGGCGGCTGCAAGCGCATGACGAATCGTCGGGGTTGTGTAGGCAATCTTCGAACAGTAGTCCAAAACAAAGGACGCCAACGTAGAATCAGTTTCAATACGTTCAGGCGTCCAAGTATCCAACATTAAGTCAATGGATTCTTTAGCTGCATCAGAGGGATCGTGCTCGATACGTGTTGCATCTAAAATAGATTTTAAAAGGGGTTTGGTAGGCGACTCGCTTGCGGCGACAGCATTTTCTTCAACAGAAGTGTTCATCAACTCATCCTTCCAGATTGGTCATTTTAAGTTTTGCAAAAATAAATCGAAAAAATATATTGCAATATATAATATACCCGCTTTTAAGATAAAAACAACTCTTTTTCTTTGACTTTAACCATTTTTTTTGATTTTTTTTACAATTTAGATTTGATAATTTACCGAGAAGGAAGTATAGTTTAACAATGTTTGATTTCACACAACTAAAATATAAGGAGTAGAATATGGAAACATCAGGATGGATTACAATCGCAGTTGTCGCAGGAATTTTAATCTTTTTACTAATCTTCATTGTCGCTATTTATAACTCACTGGTGGACCTTCGCAACCTCTGGAAAAATAAGTTTGCACAAATCGATGTCATGCTCAAGCGTCGATACGATCTTATCCCAAACCTTGTCGAATCAGCAAAAGGCTACATGAAGCACGAACGTGAAACCCTCGAAGCGGTTATTGCAGCACGTAATCAAGCGGTTTCAGCACTCAAAAACGCCAATGAACAAGGCGAAAATCCTGAATCGATGCAAAAATTACTCCAAGCTGAAGGTCAGGTTGGCGCAACATTAGGCCGCTTATTTGCACTTGCAGAGAGTTACCCCGACTTGAAAGCCAATGAAAACATCAATACGTTAATGAAAGAGTTGACTGATACCGAGAATCGCATCATGTATGCACGTCAAGATTACAACGACGCGGTGACCAAATACAACACCACACGCGAAGTATTCCCCAACATCATGATTGCTGGGATGTTCGGTTTCTTCCCTGCGACACTATTTGAAATTGTCAATGCAGTTGAGCGCGAAAACGTGAAAGTCAAATTCTAAAACAATTACACTTCATCCAAAAAGGAGTGAGGCATGAAAATCACGGGAATTATTTTGACAATAGGCGTGATAGGGTGCATTGTGGGAATTTATATCAAAGTGGCCAATGATCCGAATGGCTCTATTGCCAAATATTCCCCTAAACCAACAACACAAGATTCAACCCGTTCATGTATAGATCATTTTGGTGCATATACCATTCATCGACATTTCGGCGCTATCCCTAAAAACAGTTATACCGACTCCGAGCTCCAAACGTTTCGTAAAGTTGAAGACGACGTGCGAAATCAGTTAAACAAAGAGTTGCAACTTTATCGGTTTGACGCAAATAAAAGTGGAATCATTGATCCCACAGAACAAAAAGAGATTGATGCATATAATGTCACCATTGGCGAACGCGTGAATGCGGTGTTTATCGAACTCTATGATGTTGACAATGATGGAAAAGTCAATTCTCATGAAGAGACCACGCGTAATCAAGATATCCAACTTCTCCTTCAGAAATTGCGCGAAGAAGATCTCAATCGTTATGATAAAAATAAAGATGGTGTCATCTCTGACGGAGAACTGGAATTCATGAAAAACGATCAGTATAAACGATTCAAAAATAAAGATATTATTGATTATCTCATTTTAAGATTTAGAGAAGTGAATCGACAAAGAAAAATGGGCGAATTAGGTGTATAACAAAAAAAACTGTAAGCAATTATCAAAATATATTTAAAATAGTAAGACTCCACTCTCAAAAAAACTTGATATTTTATGTTTCTGATGTTATCTTATATAAATTTATATAAATGATCAAAAACATTAACTCAAGGAGTCAATTATGCACTTAAAATTATTCATGACAACTCTATTCTGCACAATCGCATTGTGTTTCTCAACCCTTCTTCATGCCGAGAGCTATCAGGTAGAACTCACCTTTACAGAAGAGTCGACGCAAAAAGTTGAAGAAGGAACCGCTGTCACTGTCACGGCGAAAGATATGCGAGCAGATGGACTTTACTTCAATGGATGGAAAGGCAAAGGGATCGATCTTTCGCCATATCAAAGCTTAGAGCAATTCACATTCACAATGCCAGATACGAATATTACGATCCAAGCCGTATATGAAGGCAAAAACTCATCATTAATCTACAGAGTTGCGCTAACATCGGATTCAGTCTATAATGGTGTCAATATTCAAATGGTTGTTGACGCCGCCCAAGCAACATCATCGATTTTAGTGGGAGAAGGAGAAGTCTATGGCAATATTTACTGCGATAAATCAATATCCATTTATGGGGGGTATCCCAACACGCTTCCTATTGAAAAATGGGCATTAAATACCGTCCGCACTGAAAGAACGTTGTTTTCGCAAAACGCAAATAAAAGTGTCATTGAATTTACACATAATAATAGAGGTTCTCGCTTAGACCGCCTCATCATTCAAAACGGAAAAGGGACCATCGTCAATAACGAAACTTATGGGGGAAATATTTATAACGCCGCTAAAGCAGAAAACCTCAACATCAATCAATGTATCATTCAAAATGGTCATGCGGATTGGGGAGGCGGCACATATAATGCAATTATCGAATCTTCTGAAATTCAAAATTGCAACGCAACAAAAAACGGAGGAGGAAGTGTTTATGGTTCTCTTAATAACTCTACAATTTATGAGTGTAATGCCACGCTCAATGGCGGCGGCACTTACGGCACAAGAATTGTCAACTCCAAAATTTATAGCAACACAGCAAACTGTGGCGGAGCAGCATACGGCGGAAACATTATCAACTCGACCATTTATAATAATCAAGCTGCTTGCGGGGCAGCGACTTATAACGCGCAGTTAACCCATACAACCCTCATTCATAATAAAGCAGACTCTTATATTGTATACCGCGGAAGTATTGAAAACACTATTATTGCAAATAATATCGTGGATACAGAAGGCGTAGTGTTTCTTTATACACCATCAGATAAATTAGAAGCATCAGTTGTATGGCGTAACACAATCAAATATGAAGGAGGAAAACTCATTGTTAAGACACCTGAGGCCATAGTAGGAAACATTGCTGTTGAAGGTTCTTCGGGATACTACATCAATCTCCATAGCGATAATTTAGCAAGTACAGGACCTCAATTTGTAGAACCGACAACCTTTCAAGGTTTAATTTCTACGGACGAACAATGGAAAGAAATTGAATCAATGTGTTGGGATATTTGGGCTTCAAGCATCATGGCTAAAACCTCAATCATTGAAAATAAAACACGCGTAAAACTCCCCTCTATCATTGCTGAAAAAACACTTTTCCAAGTTTCACAAGCCTCCGCACTTCCAGGTGTCGGCATCACCGTGACCTATATTGGTCCCTATAATTTACTTGCATGGGATTTAACAGGAATTGAGTCATCTGTCATTAAAAGCATGACTTATGAAAAAATTATATTTGAAATGCCTAAAAACGATGTCTATATTAACGCAAAGTTTACAATCGGAGGCACAAATCCTGCAACATATCTTCCGCTTTCAAACCCTGCATCAAACCAAATGGCTCTTGACAAGTTAATCGAACTTGCCAATGCTCATGCCACTCAAAAAAATATCTATTTAGGTGAAGGCGTATTTTCTGGAACCTATCAAATTCCTGACGGCGTTAACATCTATGGCGGATTAACAGGAAGTGAAAAATATTGGGATCTTGAACGCACAGAACGCGACTCCACCCTCACGCGTTTTATTCCAAATAGCACTGGCGCTGTGTTTAACTTTACTGGCACTTCTAAAACCAATATTTTAGATGGCGTAACGCTCGACTCAGGCGAAATTGCAATCACGGCTACCGCAGAGAATCCTGCTTCCATTCAACAATGTAACTTCATCAACTTTAATAGTACAAAAACGTTAATCACAAACGCAAATATCATCAACTCAAAAATCCTCAACAATAAAGCATCGAAATTAGTTGATTCTGTTGATATTAAAGAATCCATTCTCGCATTCAATAAAGGCAATACTCAAAATGCTATTGCATTTGAAACGCTGTTTGTATTCAACACCATAGATACATTTAATAACACAAAGCTCGATAGCAGTGTTTATCTTGCATCAACTGCCCCGTCGATTCATGTTGATAGTTGTAAAGATTGTTGGATTTCAGGTCGCAATTTATCCACTAAAAATTATGATACCCAAAGTAATAAAGGCGCGCAAATTGCAAAATTTGATTTTGAACAATTCAATACAAATAAAACTGATACCCTACTGCGTTTTGAGTGGTCATTCTACAAAAGCACAGCTCTCCCAGGATATGCCCTTATGTATTTGCCTCGTATCCCAAATCCGACCCTCACAATTAAAAATTGTCCTACAATTGACTCTGTCGATTTACTCCCTACGCAAATCATCACTGTAAATCCTTATCCTTCTGCCCAAACTGGAAATCACGATTTTTCACATTGGTCAGTAACAGGGATTGATATATCCGATAGCACCACCGAAAATCCGTTGGTCTTCCCCATGGGATTTGAAGACGTCGTCGTTAAGGCAAACTACCATTTCCCCTACGCCCAAAACAACGAAGGTTGGATCTATGATAATGTCACTGCAGATAGTATCCAAAATGGAAAAAATCTCCAAAACCTCATCTATGCAGCCTCTTACTCTGATACAAATCAGATATTCTTACCCATTGGATTATTTGCGGGCAACTATGTTATCCCTCATAAGGCAGGCATTTTTGGAGGATTTACTGGAACGGATACACAAAACTGGCACGCTGATTATCCCTCACGTTTATGGGATCGCACGATTATTGACGCTCAAGCCAAAGGATCAGCCTTTAGTTATACAAATGAAAAAGGTACACTCTATACAAACTTAATTGTTATTCAAAATTGTGCGGGTGTCTCAGGGATCATTAACGATCCCCTTAAAAATTGGAGCATGTTAGAGCAAACGACTATTTTCAATAATCAATCCGACGCCTCCATACTTTCTCACGCGGTAGTCTCTAACTGCAAGATAATCAACAATACTTCACAATCACATATTTTAGATACATCAATTATTTCATCTGCAATTTTTGTAAACAATTCAACAACCCCTAGCTTGCTTGGCCATGTAATATTAGGCGAAGGAATTATTTGGAATAATCAATATCAAAATACAATCGGGTTTATCAGAGGCGAAAATTGCGCTATTGAAAATGATTCCCGTTTGGGTGTTGCCATTTCATCTGAAAACCTAAGTGCTCAAGGCCCTCAATTTGTTGCCCCTAACACAACCTTGGGTTATCTTGGGAATGGGGTAATCGACACACAAATTGCAGAGAAATATTCTCTCTATAACTCAACTTATATTGACGAAGCATTCAAATATAATCATATTGCAACATTTATTCCGCGTATCGCAGGAGATGTCCCTGTCATTACAGAACCTGAATTAACCCAAAATTGGCGTTGGTATCAAGAGCCTCTCGGAGATACACCGAATATTCATGCGTATGCCCCCAATGGGGAAGAACTTTCAAGCCTCAACTGGGAATGGTTAAACCCCTATGAAACGGTGTTATCTTCTAAAAATTATGACTGCAAAACAAGTTGCTTTACCAACGCAGACGAATTTTTATTAGGGAAAAAATTCCAAGTCTATGTTCAAATGCTTCGTTTTAACGCACCAAGCATTAAGTCAATCGTAACAACAAATGCTGGGTATGAAATCAAAATTAATCCAGCCAAAGCGGTGAGAAACCCCATGACAAAGGCATCCATACTCCCGACGCATTACAATATTTATGTGAGAGAAGCGGCACACATTCCTTATACGCGCCTTTCAACTCACACAGATATTACTCAACCCATTGCGTTGAATTTGGATCCCAAAATAAACTATCATGTCGTTGTGACCGCAAGTTACAGCAATGGCACTTATGGTGAAAGCGTTTTCTCAAAGGTGAAAAATACATCCAAAACTCTCACGCCTAATAATTTTACGGTGTCGGCGACCCAAGGAACACTTTCAAAATCCATTAAGCTTTCTTGGAACATGATTCCAACTTATAATTACATCAAACTCTCTGTATTTACACCCGATGCGCCCACGACACCTCAAGTCCTTCTCTTAACAAAGAAAACAAATTATACCTACAAAATTAATAGCGAAAAATTTGAAGGTAAAGTTTTCAAATTCACAGTCGAAATTTCCGACGACGAAATGCACTACAAACAAATACGTGAAGTTACAGGTTTTAGTCTACTCACACCGCCTAGAATGAATAAAGCTATCGCTCAAAGCAATGGCGTACAACTTTCATGGTATTATAAAACAGCCGCCCCGATCAATACCAAAACATTCACCATTGCACGGACTGAAAAAACTTTAGGCGACGCGTCGACAGTCGCATTCAAAACAACCAGTGATTCTTTCCTTGACTACACAGGTGTCCCAGGTAAAGATTATACCTATTATGTCATGAATGGCGATGTTGATACCCCCAGCAAAACCATCGGTAAATGGTCAAATGGGGTTAAAGGTTATAAATTGCTTGAAGCCCCCGAAAGCTTTTCAGCAACAAACGGTGTTGACTACAATCAAATTTCTTTGAAATGGAATATTCCAGAAGGGGCAACCTATTTCCGTGTCTATCGTCAAAACCCTATAACAGAAATATATGCGCCCGTTTCAAAATGGATTGCAGAAAATGCTTATAATGACAAAGACTTAAGCTTAAACAATACCATCTCATATAACTATAAAGTAGTTTCTGCCACTTCTAAATCAGGCGCAAAAGCAAGTCAGTATTCGCATGAAACTATCGGGAAACTTAAGGTTGGCGACATTGATAGTGTTAAAATTGCAGCTGGGATGCTCATGAACCTCAAGCATGATCAACTTGCAATTGATGCCCCTAACCCAATTAATGTTGCGCCAACAACATATTGTCAGTACACGGATCCAGTCACGGGCAAAATCAAAAAACTTACACTGAAAAGTTACTTAACCGAAAACGCAAACGATTCCATTTTGATTTACAATACGCATGCAGTCATGCTCTTTAATGCGTCAAATTACAATAAATCAATTAAAAATGGACATTTCACAGCAAGCTATCTTACTCAAAGTGAAGTAAGCTGGGGTCAACTCGATTCTCTCCCCACTGAACTTTGGTTTAAAGGCGCATCTAAAGACTTGGTTTATAAAAAACAAACCTTGCGCACTTTTGTTACCCCTACATTCCAAAATCCCGAAATTACCCATGCCGACTCCATGAAAGATGGTAAACTCGATTTACGTTATGATACCGAAAAGGATGTTCAAATGCCCATCTATGGCAAATACTTTGGGACAGGGACACCTAAGGCATGGATCGAATATAAAGTGAATGGCAAAACTGCAGTTCAAAAGATGAACATCAAAGTGAACCCTATATTAAGTAAACAAACTTATTCTAACTCTCGTTATACGCGAAATGATGGTTCAAGTGAAATGCTTATTACATTACCGAAATCGTGGATCAACACGCCATGGAACTACAATTATAATTTTGATGCATATTTAGTGATTAGCTCAGGAAAAGGAATGGCAACATTCCCTGTACTTTTAGGAGCGCGTCCTAAACCTCCTAAGCCCTAAAATTAAACGTTTAATCTCAAAGCGACATCTCAAAAAAAGGTGTCGTTTTTTTATCATCCCAAAGCATTTAAAATAAAAAAGCCCTCAAGTTTATGAGGGCATTAATTTTTGAAAGACGGGAGCAAACGAACGACTCTGCGTTAATAGAGTTATGATAAGGTCTAGTGACCCCGATGTGTTTATTGTCCAGAGGTTCACGATTGCTCCCTAACTTTAATATACACGCATTTTCACATTTTACAAATCATTTTGTTTTTTTTGAATTTATTTTTATTTTAACGCTTGACTTTTCACAAACTTATTGTATATTATAATCACGTACTTTTTAAGTACTAAGTGGCTGGGTAGCTCAGTAGTAGAGCAAGGGACTGAAAATCCCTGTGTCGAGCGTGCGATTCGCTCCCTAGCCACCACTTCCATCTCTCTCCATGTACCGAAGAGATGATACATATATGTGGCTGGGTAGCTCAGTAGTAGAGCAAGGGACTGAAAATCCCTGTGTCGAGCGT
>CAZIVM010000014.1:0-1462 GCA_964542845.1 uncultured Victivallales bacterium | reverse complement strand
GCGATTCGCTCCCTAGCCACCACTTTTTTTTAAACTTTGATCACTCTAATGTAAATTGAACTTTTTCACTGAATCACTTTAAAAATAAAAAAGGACAAGGATTTAACCTTGTCCTTTATTTTTGAATCTATCTTTAAATCAATTTTATAACGTGCCAATAAATAACGCATTACCACGACGATGAATAATTTTTCCATTTGCAACGATAGGATGCGCCCAATGTGGTCCACTTCCACCATTTAAACGAAATTGTGAAACGATATTCAACTTTTGCGTATCAAATGTGGCAAGACCCATCTCTCCGCGTTTTTGATCATAGCAAACCCAATAGTCATTCACTGCAATTGAAACACCACGTCCTGCCCCTTTCCACTCGGTTAAATAGTTTGTTTTACCAGTTTCCCAATCGATACACGCCCATTTGCCATTCTCGCCACCATCATGACTACTACCAAAACAATGTTTATCTTTGAGGATAATTCCCCCATGTTGATTATCCAAATCGTAGTTCACCCATTTCAGTGTCGCTTTTTTTCCATCTTGAGAAATTTCGTATTGAATTGTCCCCCAGTCGTATCCCGTACTTAACGCAACACGTCCATCTTTATAAATGGGGGTTTGCGCCATGATATCCCAGCGCGTTTTAGTCACCTTATAATCGTTATTAAAATTGACCGACCATAAAATGGCACCATCTTTGGGGTTTACGCCTAATAAATAATTTGTTGTGGCTGTGATAATCATAGGGATATCATTGTGTGTTACATAAATAGGAGAAACATAAGAAGTTAAATCTTTAAGAGAGTTGGTTTTCCAGACATCCTTACCATCTTTAATATTCAAAGCGACAACGCTTGTTTGATTCCCTCCAATGGTCACAATCATTTTATCATCAACAATCAATGGAGATTCACAAAAACCCCATGTTCCACATGCCCCTGCAAAGTCGTGGCGCATGTTTCGTTCCCAGACTTTCTTTTGTGTTTTCACGTCGATGCACACGGCAACACCTGCGCCTGATAAAAGATAAATTTTACCATCTTTATAGGTTGGGGTTGAACGGGTGTGGTTGTACGACTTCTCGGTGGATGGTCCATAAGGAATCGACCAAGCTATTTTATGATCAGCACCAATCGCGTGCAAAAATTCAGTTTGCTTATGCTCACCCTTCCCTAAACCGGTGACATAAATCATATCGCCCACGACAATGGGGCTTGCATATCCATCACCTATCCCGTTAATAGTCACCATCGTTTGTGGAATTTTCGACCAATTTTCAGATTGAAACGCTTTTGTTTTATAAGAGGCGTCGCGATCTTTGCCATGCCATTCTTGAACATCTTCGGCGAATGTAAAGGAACTGCACATCAAGCTTGAAACACCTAATAATGAATAGATTATACTTTTCATAGACTGACTCCAATGAGGTTAATTTTAAGGATCACTAAACGAATGATTTATT
>CAZIVM010000013.1:0-27086 GCA_964542845.1 uncultured Victivallales bacterium | reverse complement strand
GATTTTCCCGAAGATGTGCCCGATGCCGTCTCTTATGACGATTTAGCTCTCAGTGCACAAAATGCGTTTGCACAACTTCAAGCGATTTATGCCACGCGTAAAGAGGGAAAAGTTTTTCGTGAAGGGGTAAGAATTGCAATTGCAGGACACCCCAATGCGGGCAAATCCAGTTTACTCAACCTCATTTTGGGATACGATCGCGCTATTGTCTCGGATATTCCAGGAACAACACGCGATACCCTCGAAGAACTCGCGCACATTCGCGGGATTCCTGTGCGAATTACCGACACAGCAGGGATTCGTGAAACCCACGATCCTATTGAAAAATTAGGCGTCCAACGTTCCGAAAATGAGATTCAACAAGCCCAAATTGTTTTCTGGATTTTAGACCCAACCGCACTCAATGTTGCAGGTGAGATTGCTGATTATAAAGCACGGTCAGTCTCTATTCCATCCGAGATCCCTGTGATTGCCCTTTGGAATAAGTGTGATTTGGCGACACCGCCAGAGGTCAATTTTGACGTCATTGCTATCTCGGTCAAATCACAAGAAGGGCTCGAATCACTTTTTGATCGCTTTGAAACCGCAGTGTGGGAAAATAAGCATACGGAAACGCCTGAAATTGCAGTCAATGCACGTCATGCAGAGCAACTCGCTTGCGCTTGCGAACTCGCCGAACCCATCTCTGAGATTTTCAATAAAGCGAGCATGGGAGCTGGTCTTGAATTGGCCGCGACCTATTTACATGGCGTCATTGATGCCCTAGGAAACATCACCGGCGAAACCGTTGATCCCGATGTTCTCGACCATATTTTTAGCAATTTTTGTATCGGAAAGTAGGTTATAGATGAAAAAAACACATTTTTTTATTTTAATTGTATGTTTGTTCGGAATAGGTTATTCACTTCACAGCGCGGATATTCGTCTAAAAGACGGAACCATCTATCCGAAAGCAGAAATCATCACGATTGATAACGATGAAATTACTTTTATTACGGCAGAGAAAGAGACCAAAAAAGCGAAAGTCGCAGATCTCCACGCCTATAGTAAAAAAGAACGCAAAGAACACGCCAAAGATGATCCCAAAGAGTATGCCGACTATAAAATCAGTTTTCTCGAAAACCAATATCCAACAATGGGACGTATTGCGAAAGGCACTAAAATGGCAAATAAAGCCAAAATTCGTTGCTCCATTAAACGTATAAATTCTGGAAAAGCAAAAACAACTCCCGCGAAAGTGCGCGAACCCGTTATTATCTCTTATTGTATGATTCGCGATGCAGAAGGGACGATCACAACCCATGTCTACACAAATAATCGCGCGTTTGTTTCCGCCAACAAAAACGACAATAATCTTGAGCGTGAAGATGTTTTAAAAGATCCCAAACGTAATGTCACAGATATGGATAATCTAGGCAAAAATAAATTAGCGACAGATCGAGATTCGTTTGAATTTGAATTCAATCTCCCCTCTCCTAGCAAAGGTGACCTTTCAGTTCTTGCCGTGCGAACAGAAGTATGGGGAAACGATTATAGAAAACCGATTAGCTTAAAAGAAGAAACTTTTGGATCCATCCAACTTAAAGAAAATTGGTGGCATGATGCTAAATAAAACTATAAACTCAGAAAATCCATGGGATATTCCGTTGATTCTCGAACTGCTTCAAATCGCAGGCGAGATGAGTCTAAACTATTGGCAAAAAACAGATTTGCACACTGAGTTTAAATCGGACGCATCCCCCGTTACCGAAGCAGATACCGCGATTGAAAAAATGTTATCCCACTACTTTGATTGTCCCGAAAAAGGCATCTACCTCATTGGAGAAGAGACCGTTGAAACTCGCGATGAGGCTTATATTGAAGCCGCCTTAAATGCACCAGTCACATTCGTGGTTGACCCAATTGATGGCACTGCTCCTTTCTCAAATCAACTCCCAATGTTTGGCACCGCAATCGGACTCATGCAACATGGAAAAATTACCCATGGCGCTATGATCATGCCCTTCTTTGGCGAAGTCTATATCACCGATGGAAAACACGTATTATATACGCACAATCACGATATGAAACAGCCCTTAACGTGTGATGCGTTAAGGCCGTTAATTCCCATGACCCCGCGCGATGGCATGATTGCGATTTCTCAACTCATGGCCAAACGTGGCGACTATTTAGGAAAAGAACGCGTTCAATGTATTTGCAGTTGCGTTTATACGATTGGAAATTTATTGTGTGGTCGCTATAAAGCATTCATTGGTTCGGGCAAAGTTTGGGACTACGCATTTGGGATGGCTCTTCTCAAACAACTCCATGGTGAAATTTATACGTTTGGAGGCGATAAAGCCTCGGAAAATATTCACGACTTATTTCAAACTCAAATTGACGCATCAAATCGCTGGCAATTAAGACAGCAACTGGTATTTGCACTTTCAGACGAAGTGGCCCGTGAAGTTGCAAGTCGGTGTCGACTCGATCAAACCCTCTCTTTATAGGAATCCTTATGACTATCCCCTCTTCTCAATCTCGTAAAGCCGTTGTTCTCATGAGTGGCGGACTCGATTCTACCACCGTTCTAGCCAGCGCGATTGCCGAAGGCTTTGAATGTTACCCCATTACGTTTCAATACGGACAACGCCATAATATCGAACTTGATGCGGCAAAAAAAATCGCTGAATTTTATCAACTTAAAGACTTTAAGGTTGTGCCCATTGATTTAACACTTTGGGGAGGATCATCTCTAACAGATACATCTATGGATGTTCCCGAAGGTGGCACCACAGAAGGGATTCCTTCAACATACGTTCCTGCACGCAACTTAATCTTTCTCTCATTTGCAGCCGCGTATGCAGAGGTGTTAGGAACAACACATATTTTTATTGGCGTAAATTCCGTGGATTATTCGGGGTACCCTGATTGTCGTCCTCGCTTTATTTCGGCATTTGCAGAAACCGCAAAATTGGCGACAACTACCGCAGATACCAATGAGACATGGCAAATTCATGCCCCTTTACAAAATTTATCAAAGAGTCAAATCATCAAAATGGCCAGCGATTTAGGCGCCCCTCTGTTTTTGACGCATAGTTGCTACAATCCCACAGGAGAAAAAGCCTGTGGCGTTTGCGATTCATGCAAACTTCGCAAAGAAGGGTTTATTGAAGCCAATGTTGAAGACCCCACGCAATATGTATAATTTTAGATAAAAACTAGTAAAAAATCAAAAGATATTCACTTTTTATCAATTTTTTATCAAAAAGTTGTGGCATTTCATAAAAAAACAACTATATTAAGACATACTTTAAATATATTTGTGGAGAAAACATGCCAACATCCAGTGACAAGATCCCCCAAAAAGATATCGATTGGTTTTCCGATGTGTTTTTAGAACACAGAGAACGTTTGGTACACATCGTACAAATGCACATGAACGCTACTTTATTTCAACGTTTTAACGCCGAAGATATTACACAAGAAGTCTTCCTTGCTGGCATCAAACGCATTGCATATTTAAAAACGAATCCTGAAGTGCCAATGTTTGTGAAACTTCGATCGTTAGCCCTACAAACCTTGGTCGATGTTGAACGAAAATACCTTAAGTGTCAAAAAAGAGATGCGTCCAAAGATGTGAATGTAGATGCACCTCTGCCTGATAAGCCTTCTCAAAACTTATGGAACATTCTCCCTAACGCGGTGACCTCACCCCGAACTCAACTGGCAAAAGAAGATCGTTATGTCTTATTACACCAAGCGCTTGAGGAACTCTCAGAAACCGATCAGGAAATCTTAAAATTAAGACACTTTGAAGAACTCAGTAATATTGAAGTTGCAGTCATTTTAAATATCGAAGTAAAAGCTGCAAGCATCCGTTATGTTCGTGCAATCAAACGTTTCCAAGACTGCTTGCTTCAATATACGGAGTTTCATAGATGACCAACTCAAAACTTGATAACTGCGATTACACTATCGAAGATATTATTGAAATTTATTTGTCAAAAGCCCGTCTGGGGAAAATAGATGACATCGCAGAATTTGCCAAAAATTATCCCGAATACGAGCAGGATCTTATTGAACTTTTACCCGGAATTACTTCCATGGAAAAACTCTCAATTCGACATAAAAAGCAACAGCACGCAGAGGTTAATTTTCCTAAACAACTCGGTCAATATCAACTCATAGAAAAACTAGGCCAAGGAGGGATGGGAAAAGTCTATCGCGCGTTCGACTCATCCTTAGGGAGAAATGTAGCCATTAAAGTCCTATTATCCATGTGGTCTGAAGACGATAAACTTTGTAAGACATTTCAAAAGGAAGCGCAATTAATCGCAAAACTGGATCATCCAAACATTGTCAAAGTTTATGGCGCCGGCTATGATAAACATCATGCCTACTATGTCATGGAGCTCATTAATGGCGTCCCGTTACACAAAGTTGATATCGATAAAATGTTCCCGTATAAAACACGAAAGGAAGCGATTGCATATATAGGTATGCAGGCCGCTTTTGCTCTTGCTTACGCTCACCAACACGGCATACTTCATCGCGATATAAAACCATCGAATATAATCCTCGACCATTCAGGACAAATCCATATTAGTGACTTTGGGATGGCAACATTAATTCAAGAAAATGAACACGTATCTCTTATAACAACTCTTCAAGGAGGCACGCTTCAATATATGCCTCCTGAACGTCTTATGAAAAATGAAAATGGATTTGCCTCCGATCAATATAGTCTAGGACTCACGTTATACGAACTTTATTTGGGAAAAGCGGCATTCCCTCAACTCAATCCTGGCTCTCTGATTAAACAAATCTGCGAATCCTCTCTCCCCAAACTTGAAGGTAATGATGGCTTCCTTTCCAATATTATCAATAAAAGCATCAGTTTTCGTCCACAAGATCGTTATACGTCAATGCTTGAATTTGCCAATGATTTACAGCGTTTTTTACAGAACGAACCCATCAAGGCTCGTCCCATTTCTTATTCAAAACGATTTTTATTATGGACAAAACGTCAACCCGCAATTGCTGCCCTCTCTATCATTGTTTCAGGGTTGACATTGATTTCATTTATCTCTTTTTATGTGGGGTTCATTGTATTGAGCCGATCTCTTAAAAATGAATCCGAACAAAGAATTCTCTCCGAACGTAATGCAGAAATTGCACAAAAGGCCATGCACGAAGTTTTTCAACAATTTTCTTTTGAAACACAAGATCTTAATGAACCCTTAACGTTACCTGCAGGTGCGTCTAGACTCTTAAGAGCTCTTCTCCCTTATTATAAAGAAATCGTCATTCAAAAAGATTTACCCAAAAAATCTATCGTTCAAGCCTATTTTTCCATTGGTGCAATTCTTCTACGAATAGGAGATAACGCTGGTGCAGAACGTGCTTTTTGGGAAGCATACGACCTCTTAGAATCCAATGATGAGATGTTAGCAATGCAAATTCAAGTCTTAAATCGTATCGGGTTAGCCCTCCTACGACAAGGTCGCATTGAAGATGCCAATAGTATTTGGGAGAAAGTGATTGAACGTCATAAGTTATCGCAAGATATCAACGTACAAATGACAGTTATCTCTTCGTTGAGCTTTTTGATTGGACACAAACTGGGTTTTGGAGGGGAGGCCTCTCCTAAACAAATCGAACTTCAAAAGAAATATCGATATGACATATTCAACTTATTACAAAAAGTTCTCACCCAAAATCCGCTTAATCAGACTGCCCTTTATGTCACGGCATCAACATTACCTGATTTTGAAAATTATCGAAGTCATTTCCCTTTTTTCAATGATTACAATGCTTTTGAGATACTTTCAAACCTCATCAAAGAAAATCCGATGGAACAAAGTTACCGCATCGAATACATGCGCATTAGCCTATATATCGATTATGAAACAGCAGATACTCAAAAAGAAATTTATCTTAAAGACGCACTTAAGCATAGTGAAGTTCTTTTCGCTTCTAACCCAACAGAGCCTGACGTTCTTTTAGGAGCAACAATTATCCGTCAACGTAATTTTTTACGTTTAAGACATCTGGGCAACGCTGAAGAAACTAATATTGAATTTATCCGAATTCTTGGTCTTTCCAAAATGTTGACCAATCTTCCTCATTACAATTTAACAACGCACAAGCGGTTAATCACCACACATCTAAAATTTTTATCATGTTTAGCGCATCATGATTTTCCAGTTGCCTTTAGATTTTTAGTCCCTATAATCAAAAAAGATATCGAATCATTTTACCCACAAGTGCGTGATCACTATCTTCAAAAACTCAATGAAATTAATGAAGATTTTGAAAAAAAGCATCCCCAAACACCTTCTGTATAAATAATTTTCATTTTTTTATCACTTTGAACTTGTTTTTAAAAATATACGGTGTATAATTATATATAATTATTTTTAATATTTAACTCAAGGATGCCTATGCAAGTTCTATCCAAAATCTCTTTTATTTTTGCTACCCTTTGTGTTTTAGTCGCCTGTTCAACAACTGACACCACTAAAACTCCCCGTACAGCGTCTGAACAACTTCTCATTTCTACTGCGATTGACCGCGCAATTCATGATATTCGTCTGCCTCAAATCAAAGGCCGCAAAATCAAAATCATTACTGCAAACTTTGATTGCGTTGATAAATTATACGCTATCGCAGCGTTTCATCAACGTTTCCTTGAAGAGGGTGCTGAAATCTTAATCGAAGAAAAATCTACGGATACTACAATGATTGACGATACCCCACTGACCATAGAAATTATATCAGGAGGCGTTGGAACAAATCAGTCGGATATAGTCTTAGGAATCCCAGCCATTCCAGTGGCTCTCCCCTTCACGAGCATGGCGGTCTCCCTTCCTGAAATGGCGCTTTACAAAAGTGCATCACAATTTGCGGTAGCCAAATTCAATGTATTGGTTTACGACTCCAAAACAGGAATAATTGTTGCATCTAAACGTAATGTTGTCGGAAGTGCATATAAAACAGATCACGGAATTCTTATGTTAATCATTTGGAATGCAAGTAATCTTGAACCGAATACCGCAGCGCCTTTTGCATCGCTTGTATTCGATTATGAATCACCCAATTTTGAATATGAACTCCATGCTATTGAACGCGACCGAGAATTGAAGCGTTTACACGAAAACCACGAACGCAAAAAAGAAATACTCAAAGCTCAACATAAATAATTTAAAATTTCTCTCATCACATTTTAACATAAGGATAACATCATGTACTCCGATTTTCAAAAACATCTCGTTGCAGAACTCGAATCCATTAAAGAAGCTGGTCTTTACAAAAACGAACGTATTATTACCTCTCCTCAAGAAGCGCATATCAATGTGTTGAACTCTGAAAAACCCGTACTCAATATGTGCGCAAACAACTACTTGGGATTAGCCAATCACCCCGTCTTTGTTAAAGCCGCTCATGAAGCGCTTGACAAAAAAGGTTACGGGATGGCTTCTGTTCGTTTTATCTGCGGAACTCAAGATATTCATAAAGGTCTTGAAGCCAAAATCTCCAAATTCCTCGGCACAGAAGATACCATTCTTTATACGTCATGCTTTGATGCAAATGGTGGACTCTTCGAGACTTTACTTTCTGACCAAGATGCTATTATTTCTGATGAACTTAATCACGCATCAATCATCGATGGCGTACGTCTTTGTAAAGCTAAACGTTTCCGCTATAAAAATAACGACATGGCAGATCTCGAAGCTAAATTACAAGAAGCCAAAGCTGCTGGCGCACGTTTTACCATGATTGCAACAGATGGTGTATTCTCTATGGATGGAACGATTGCTGATCTCAAAAGTATTTGCGATCTCGCAGATAAATATAATGCACTTGTAATGGTTGATGACTCTCACTCTGTGGGTGTCTTAGGGAATGGCGGACGTGGCACACATGACCATTGCGATGTGATGGGTCGCGTAGACATTATCACAGGAACCTTAGGCAAAGCCTTAGGGGGAGCCTCTGGAGGTTATACTTCAGGACGTAAAGAAATTATCGATTTATTACGTCAACGTTCACGCCCCTACCTTTTCTCCAATACCCTTACACCCGCGATCACTTATGCCTCCGAAGTAGGCATTGATCTTCTCATGAATTCCAACGAACTCCGTGAAAAACTTTGGCATAACACCAAACGTTTCCGCGAAGAGATGACCGCTGCTGGATTTAATATCAAACCTGGTGTTCACCCTATTGCGCCAATTATGCTTGGAGATGCAGTGTTAGCACAAAAAATGGCAGCCCGACTTCTTGAAAAAGGAATTTATGTTACAGGATTCTTCTATCCTGTTGTACCTAAAGGGCTTGCACGTATTCGCGTTCAAATCTCTGCCGCTTTAACTGATGAAGATATTACTTTTGCAGTTAAAACATTCACCGAAGTTAAACATGAATTAGGTCTTTAATTCATTAACGGAGCGTTTTCATGGATTCCATTACACAACTTTATCGCATTGGATCGGGGCCTTCATCTTCTCATACGATGGGGCCTGTATTTGCCACGCAAGCCGTCCTCAAAGATTTTCCACAAGCAACATCTTGGCGAGTTTATCTCTATGATTCTTTGGCTAAAACAGGCAAAGGGCACATGACCGACTCAGCAATTCTACACACGTTTGGGTCTATCCCTTGCGAAATTGTGTGGTGTCCAAATGAAACACTCCCCGAACATCCAAACGGACTCAAATTTGAGCCATTAGATGCAAACAAAAATCCTATTTCAGACCCCATCACTTATTATTCTGTTGGGGGAGGAACCATTCGTAAACCTCAAGAAAAACTTGCAGAAGTACACCATATCTATCCTGTTAAAAATATGGCCGACGTTTTAGAGTGGTGCGAAGAGACGGGTTCTCCCATTTGGCAATTGGTTCGCAAAGTAGAAGGACCTCAAATTTGGGATCAACTTTCTAAAGTTTGGAAAACCATGCAACACTCGATTGTTGAAGGACTCGAAGCGGATGGAGTTCTCCCTGGTGGACTTAAATTATCACGTCGTGCGCACACTTTCTATTTAAAAGCAAAGCGTGCCACTTCAAGTTTTCAAAAAAATATTGTTTTGGCGTCATACGCGCTTGCGGTGGCAGAATATAATGCGTCAGCAGGAACCATTGTGACCGCGCCGACATGTGGCGCATCGGGGGTTTTGCCCGCTACATTACGTTTTGTGTCCGAAGTGTACGATATCCCAGCCAAAGAGATACATCGTGCGCTTGCAACGGCAGGATTGGTTGGAAATATTATTAAGTTCAACGCCTCTATTTCTGGAGCAGAAGCAGGATGCCAAGCCGAAATTGGAGCAGCGAGCGCAATGGCAGCAGCAGCAGCAGCGCAATTATTGGGCGGGACGCCTCGTCAGATTGAATATGCAGCTGAGATGGGACTCGAACATCACTTAGGGCTCACTTGCGATCCAGTGAACGGACTTGTCCAAATTCCTTGTATCGAGCGTAACGCATTTGCAGCGATGCGTGCCTTAGGGTGTGCTGAATTTGCGGTGATTTCGGATGGACACCATCGTATTTCTTTTGATCAAGTCGTGCAAACGCTACTCGAAACAGGTCGCGATATGTGTAGTCGTTATCGTGAGACGTCTGAAGGCGGACTAGCCAAAATTTGTCATTACTGCTAATTATGCCGTCGATAGAAACGCTCTATTTTAACCATATCGTTGTCAAATACGAAACATCTCGCGGAACCGTTCATGCGGTCAACACGATTAACGGATACGTTCATGCAGGAGAATCTGTAGGGCTTGTTGGCGAAAGTGGATGCGGAAAATCATCATTGGGTCGCGCGCTTGTTGGACTTGAGCCTTTACACGCTGGAGAAGCAATTTTAGGTTCGCTTAAATTAACACCTGAGGTTTCACCACGCGAACTCAAAACATGGCGAAAATCAGTGCAACTCGTTTTTCAAGATCCCAATAGCTCATTAAACCCCAGACACCGCATATCGGAGGTTTTAGGGGAAGTGATTACCGCCCAACTCGGACTCAAAGGGAAAGCGCTTACAGAAAAAGTTATTGAACTTATGGAAAAAGTTGGACTCAACCCTGAAACACGTCATCGCTATCCGCATCAATTTAGTGGCGGTCAACGCCAGCGCATTGGTATTGCGCGTGCACTTGCAACAGGCGCACAGTTTTTGGTCTTGGATGAACCTGTATCTGCCTTAGATGTGAGTGTCCAAGCGCAAATTATCAACTTACTCAAATCGTTGCAAACGGATGCTAAACTGGGCTATTTATTTGTATCGCACGACTTAGCAGTGGTTGAGAACTTGTGTCAACGCACGTTAGTTATGTACCTTGGACACATTGTTGAAAGCGGACCTTCTCAGCTCATCTGCACGCACCCTAAACATCCTTACACCCAAGCACTCGTCAGTGCGGTACCCACACCAACAGCAGGACTTTCCGCGCAATATAACCCCCTTCAAGGAGAGCTTCCCTCACCGATGAATTTACCTATAGGATGCCCTTTTGTTACGCGCTGTCAGTATGTTCAAGCGAAATGTCATCAGGCATTACCCGAGCTTCGTGAAATTGCACCTGAACACTTTTGTCGATGTACACTTTACGACGTCTAAAAAATTTAAGCCAAATTATTTTTGAAAACTAAAAGGTTTACGGATTAGTTCTGAATAGTTAGAGTCGGTAATCATTTCGCCTTGAAGCTTAAGATTTACAAGATGTTTTGCACGATACATCACATACGAATCATCACTTTGAATATCACTAAAAGCTTTATTTTCAAACGCCATTTGATCCGAGTAACCATTAATTAACGTGCGAATGTCTTCTCCTAATCCCCCCTCTGCTTTCATCGATAAAATGGAAAGTGAGGTTGTACAATTTTGGGTAAGGGTATTATAAAATTCAGGATGTTGATCGAGCTGATTAATCCGTTCAACCACACGCGCGATCACATGACGCGTTGCATCCGGTGTAATTTTGAGCGGATAAAGGTACATATCTTCATTGGGCTGACGATATTGAGTGCGCAAACGCAATAAATCATTTTCAGTGCCAAGAATCCAAATGATATGTTCGCCTTTAAAAATACCAGCAAGTAAATCTTGTTCTTTATGTTGCATTGAACGCGTTTCAACAGATAATACAATATTATCTATAGGATTTTTAAACCGAAAAACAATCATTGTGTGTGCAATTAAATCGGAAGACCAATGCGACACCGCTAAATCCATTCCCTCCAATTGAGTCAAATCATAATGTCGGGTTTCCCAGTGTGCATCAAAATCAGAATCAGTGCGATATTTGAAATTACGCAAATTATAAATCACTAATTGATGATCTTTTATTTGAGCCGTAGGATTGCGAGAGCATGAAATTTGCCATGGAGCATGATTCGTTGGCGAAACATCTTCAAAAGAGAAATAGACACCTAAAAATACAAATAAGGGGAGGAAATGCCCCCAGTAGAAATTCAATTTTTCATGACGTCCACATGAAATTTTGAACATTAAACGACGTCTAAAAACGATAACCAACCCTATCAAGATTGCAAGTAACCACACATAACTATTATTCAAAAAAGTATAATCATCCAATACAGGCGAGTAAATCACAATTAATGCACTCCAAATTAAAAAAGGAGTTAAGGCAACCCAATAGATAACATAGGCTATTTTTTGTAAACACTCACACCATTTACGCAGACTCATTGTTTCTCTTTTTCCTTTTCGTGTTGAATGCGTGCAAGGTGTAATCGAAGAATACGACGCATCTCTTGAATAGTAATCGGATGTGTTTGCACACTATGGTTGCTTTGAACCACACGTTCAGAACGCGCCACATCCAAATGCGAACTCTCATAAGGGACAATCCCATCACTCCCCCCAGGAACATCTGCCGCATCTCTATTTCCCATGACACTATGTACAGGAATATCAGGCGACATTGGCATTTGTGCCAACGCTTTGACAAATTTGCTTTCAGGGCTTAAATTGTCGATCCCAGTTTCAAAACTATGAATCTTTTCAACCGGAATATCTGCCTTTTTAATCCAGCGAATAACCGAACGATTGAAGTCGACAACCTCGCTTGGAATTGAAATCAACGAAGCCCCTATTTTAGAGAACCACCATGTTGCCAAATCTGAACCTTGGTGGGGCACCGCCATAAATACCACGCGTTTGATATAAGGACGTGGCGCAAAATCAAAGACATAACTTAAAAAGTTTTTAGCGGGTGAAGAAAGAATGGCCGAATCAAAAGAGATATTAAACCGTTCTTGAATCAAGGTGGTATCGTTTGAGCTAATCATAAGACGAGAGAGAAGCCCCCCCATACTGTGTCCAACTAAAATCATATTATCAAAGGCCTCTGTATCCGGCTGTGCAGAACGATAACAACTATCTAAACACATGCGCATATTTGCCGCACTTAATAACACGGGGCGTCCACTTGAATAGGTGTAAAACCAAAACTGATAATTATCCCGTATCAACTCATCGTTTTTGAGCGTGTTAATCATTTGCACCCATGTGCGCGCAGACGACATTAATCCATGAACAAAAACTACAGGGATTTTTTTAGGGTCGTACGAATCGAAAAAGTATAACCCCTCTTCATCTTTGTGTTCAGAAGGATTCAACATGTAGTCGATAAGCCCTACCCCTTCATCGGAAGCAAGCATACTTGCCAAGGGGGTTGAAAAATCCATTTCCAACGGAAACTCTTTGCCTGCAATAGGGACAGTTTTCATCGAATAAGGAGAAATATAGACCCACTGTGCAAATATCATGCGCGAATAAGTTGAAGGCTCTAACTTCAAGAAAAGAGTCGCTGGATAACGAATATTACGATATGATTTTGCCCCCTCTAAAGGGACATCATGTTGATCCGCCGTCACAATCACAGGCGCACCCACGCCAAACCAATAACTGTAATGAGAAAGATTTTTAACTTTAAAAGAAGCGCAAGGTTCAACATCCGTAATCACAGTAGGTTCAAAAGGGACACGATAAATAGGGAGTTTAAAATAAATGGGTTCACCCATTGCTGAGAAGAGTTGAAAACCACTATTACTCTCTATTTTCTTTGACTTCAAATATTCAAAAATTTCTGTTATCGCCACATTATAACGACGAATCACTACGAAACTTCCCGGATCACAAATATTTGAGGGGTCAATATCATCACGCAAATGCGTTGAAATATATTTTCGGGCATAAATCGCAGCTGAAAGCCAGAAACAAACCGCTTCATCATTAGGTTTACGCAACGCTGTCGAACAACAAATATCGGTAATATATTCTAAATATTGTGGCTGTGAGTCTGATTCATATTCACTTTCAATAAATCGAATCACTTCTGCAGGATCTTGATAATACTTTTCTCCCAATAAACGACTATTCAAGTAGTTCACTGTTCGCACAGCAAGACCATCTACATCGGACTCAAACGCATCTAAAATTCTTCCACGTTCATCACGGTTCACTTTAATTAGACGCACGTCATCAGAATGGCATCCTAGCATAAAAATACATGTTAGCACAATCAAAGCAAACGAAACAAGTTTCATAAAGCCCTCACTTTTTTAATTTATTTTGTACTATTACTATATGGTGTAGAGTAGATATCAATTTCTTCAAGTTTGATAGGTGCGCCAGGATCGGGGGATAAACCGATAGAGAAAGAGATGTTTGTGTCATTATACTGACGTCCATAAACATTACGCGTCTGAACACGTCCAACCGAAAGTGTCGCATCCCAACAATGGAAGTTACGACGAATGCGCAACTGTGCATCACGCAACAAACGCGCTTGCACATCATAAGCAATTTCTGCGCCAATCGTAGTCAAATCATCATAAGGGACACGGAATTCAAATCCTCCACGAATCTCATTTGTACGGTAATATTGGTTCGGGAAGATACGCCCTGAAAGCACTTCGGTAAATGATGATCCCATTGAATAGAAAGGGGTTTGATAATAATTATTTTGGAAATTGTAGCCAAAATTCACAATTAAATCGTCCATCAATTGATAACGAATATTGTTGTAGAATGCTCCCAATGCTTTTAACGTACCCCCACTAATCTCGCCTTTATGAATGCCTCCATAAGAACCATTGCCCCCCATCATCATTAAGAGTTTAGAGGTAACTTTGAGTTTTTCAAAAGGCGTAAATGCGAGCACGGTACCAAAATTGCCCATTGAACCATAATTATCTTTATTATATAAGTTAAGATCAAAATAGTTTTCCATTGAAAACCATTCACGAATCTCTTCACGGTAATAAGGACCACGACGCGTTGAGAGGGTATTACGGGCACCAATACGAAGATATTGTTGAGGTCCGTAACGATCCACCTCATCAAAGAAATACAAATTATCTGGCTTGACATTCGCAACAGGATTAGAAGTAAAATTAATATAAGGGATAAATACATGGCGAAGTCCATCTAATTCCCAGAACGCGTTCTTCACATTTGTCCAACTTCTTGAAATCTTAGTATTCGCCTCAAGACCAAATTCACCCAAAATACGGAAACGTTGTCCGCCACGATCATCATAACTTCCAAAGTCGGTAAATCCATGATCGATCAAACTTTGAAAAACGGTATTAGACGTATATGGATTTTGCGTCCATTTATAGCACTGCAAGTCGCGCGCATCTACTGCTTCTTCCGAAGAACGATTATAATAGGTTAAACGGACACCAGCGCGAGGAATCAAATTCAACCAACCCGCTTTCAACGGATAGTTAAACATGTGCAAGGTATCCCAACGGAACGCATTATAGGTTTCAGGCGTTTCAATATTGGTTAAAACTCCATTGATATTTCCCACACGTTGATACGCATAGTCGCGCCAACGATTATAGAGTACATTCACACTATTTTGTCCTTGATAATAAAGACCACCAATCACATGATTACGTGGGATATCGATACGAAACTCAGGGAAATTTTGATTTTCTGCCATATAAGTATTCACACGAGGACGAGCATATAAACTCGGAATAAAACGTTCAAATTGATAATCCAAATTAACAAAAGTTGCTTGTGCCTCTTCTTGAACGCGGTTATTGAAATATTCGCCAATGAATGAAACATCACTAATCGCTTCTAAACGACCACGAAAGTCGAGACGAGGCGTGATGTGCGTCACATTTTCAATACGCAAAAGATAACGTTCTTTGTGAATCGCGTTGCGTTCATACATGGAATGGTGATTACGTTGCCAATCTTCATAACCATTTTGTTCACGGTCATACATCCCAAACGCCGTAATTTGCGTCCAAGATTCATCTGTGCGAATCACCGTTTCATCTCCCACACCCCATCCACGTTTTGAGAAATAGGCGACTAAAGGTTTGGTATAAATTTCTGGATCATTACTTAACTGAAAACGTTTTCCAAAAAGAAGTTGGAAACCCACCTGTTTCGTGTATCCGACGTTGATTGTGACATATTTTTGTAAATCTTCAACAGGTGGAAGTAACAACATGGGTAACCAAAAAACAGGATAATCAAAAAGTTTCAAATAAATATTATCATCTAAGAAAATCCAATAACGACGCACACTCATGGCTTGACGACGCGCATTTTCATCGAGTCCTTCAAAATCAGAGTTAGGGGTCAAAACCATGTGTCCTGCATCCAAAGCAAAGTGTTCTTCGCCAACCGCAAAGTGTGGGCATGTAGAGACCTGTGCATTTTTGAGTTCAATTTTTCCTTTAGGAGAACGTTCAGCACTTTCGCCTCGGACAAAATATTTACGATCTGCGGCACAATAGAAGTTTTTAGCGGCCATAGTTCCTGTTTCTAAATTACCGATCACATGATCTGATTGCCAGTCTAAACGCATTTTGACAATACGGACACGCATTTTTGTTGCCCCTGAAGGCATTGTCGTCATACCAATATGTTCAACTTGGATATCTGGTGTTTTTGTCAGTTCATCATAACGCCAATAATCCATATCTTGAGTCAGCACTTCGCGCGCAAAGAATCGAACATTTCCCATCGCCTCAATATCTTTACTCATCGTATTAATAATAGCCGTATCACACAACACCATAAAATTTTGATACAAAACACGAACATTCCCTTTTAAGATCGCATTGTTACCCACAACTTCGAGTCGATCCGCATGAGGTTCAAGATCATCTTGAATAAATTCTGCTAACTTAGAGCGTTGCAAATCCATCTCATCTGCAGGGGGTAAATCCGCAGATTGTACGCATAAAACGACGCCAAAAAAGCCAATAATCGCTACGAATGAGCGGAGTAAAAAGAGTGTATAAAAGGCATTTTGAGTCATAGTTTTAAGAGAATAAAAGATGAAAGGTTAGCGTATAAACTATATAATATAGCACATTCCCTTTAGTTTTACAAGTCAAAAACCAAAGAAAATAGCATATTGACACCATTCAAAGATTACATTTTAAACGGAAAGATGTTTTTTATAATAAATAGGGTTGTATTTACGCGAATTGAGAGTATGTTATATAACATCGTAATTTATGAGTTTTAACTTTAAAATGAATAGGAGGACGTTATGTCTGAATCCCAAGTCAAATTTCATTATGAACAAAACCCCGAAAATATTCCACAACTTGCCTCAGGAATGATGGCTGCCCCCCTACCCGATGGACGCATCATTCTTCGTTTTTTCAATGAATACCCCACTTTACCTAAAAGTGAAACATGGATGATTGAAGAAGGTAAACTTAAAGAACAACTTCATGTGGAAACGCCAGACTCACAAATTACACGTCGAATTGTCTCTTCTGTGATTTTAGACACCAATACATTAAGTGGCATTTTAGCCGCGTTAAACAATATGAAAAATCATGGAGGTAACAATAATAATCCTGGAACTCCTCCTCCCGGATTTCGGAGATAAGTCATCATGGTTTCATTTCGCCCCAAACTCCCCCCATGGATTCGTGTCAAAACAGGCGTAGGACAAGCACGCAACGAAGTCAATGAAATTGTGGAATCATTAAAACTCCACACCGTATGTCAAAGCGCAAAATGTCCGAATCTAGCCGAGTGTTGGCATGGTAAAACGGCCACTTTTATGATTATGGGAAATCACTGTACACGTAATTGCAAATTTTGTGCGGTTCATCCTATCGAATCTTTTGAACCCCTAGATCCCAATGAACCTCAAAACGTAGCAGATGCTGCGCTCAAAATGGGGCTCAAATTTGTGGTTGTAACGTCGGTAACGCGCGACGATTTACCCGATGGAGGAGCTCATCATTTTGCACAAACAATTCAAGCGATTCGCAACACGATTCCAGGGGTTAAAGTCGAAGTGTTAACACCCGACTTTCAGCAACAAAAAGATTTAATTCAAATTGTGGCAGATGCGAAACCTGATGTTTTTAATCATAACATAGAGTCCGTGCGTCGCGTCACCCCATTAGTACGAAATAAAGCGACTTATGAGGGATCGCTTCAAACGCTTAAAATGTTTGCCGAAATCGCGCCGCAAATTCCTGTCAAAAGTGGAATAATGGTTGGACTAGGCGAAACCGATGAAGAAGTAGAAGAAACCTTACGCGACATGTTTAACGCAGGCGTACGTTATTTAACAATCGGACAATACCTTCCACCTTCTGCAAAACACTGGCCTCTCGATCGTTATGTCGAACCATCCACCTTTGATCACTGGCGTGATTTAGCCATTGAAATAGGCTTCACCCAAGTAGCAAGTGGCCCCATGGTTCGGAGCTCCTATCATGCACACAAACTCGCAGGTGAAACAGATTGCCATGAGTAAAAATATTCACGTTGTTCTCACGATAGCAGGCTCAGACTCTGGCGGAGGGGCAGGAATTCAAACTGACTTGCGAACTATCTCAGCATTAGGAGGTTACGCAACAAGTGCCATCACATGCTTAACGAGTCAGAATCCAAGTGGCGTCACTGAAATTGCCCCAACCCCTCTATCTTCCATCCGTTCACAAATCCGTGCGGTACTTGATTTTTTCCCAGTACAGGCGATAAAAACCGGAATGTTGTATAACACAGAAATCATTGAAGAAATTTTAACACACCTCAATAATTATCGAGGTGTAATCACCGTTGACCCCGTTATGATTTCCACAAGTGGGGCGCGTCTTATTTCAGAAGATGCTATTCAATGCGTAACCCAAAAACTATTACCGCGCGCAACATGGATTACTCCCAATATCCCCGAAGCAGAAACCCTTTTAAATCGCAAAATTACAACGCTTAACGATGCAAAAAATGCAGCGATTGAACTCGGAAAACGTTATCAAAATTTTGTATTACTTAAAGGGGGACACCTCACGCATGATTACGCGACCGATTTTGTATTTATCAATCATAAACTTTATCAACTACAAATGCCATGGATAGAGATTCAACCCTTTGCAAGTCATGGCACAGGTTGCACCCTCGCATCCGCATTGACAACTTTAAGTGCACAACATCCAGACAGCCCACTCGAAAATGTGATTACAGCAAAAAAATTCGTCTTTGGTGCACTTCAGAATGCCCAAAAAATTCGTGAAGGGGTTTATCAAATGTATCCTAACCCCCATTATTCTCAATACGCAATTCAATGTACAGAGGTAACCCTATGAGCCAACAAGGTCTTATCGTATTCGATTTAGATGGAACACTTTCTGATACGCGTAAAGATTTAGCACAGGCTGTTAACATTACACGAGCTGAACTTCATCTACCCCCACTCCCCTTAGAAGTTGTTATCAGTTATGTCGGCAACGGAGCAGATACATTGATGAAACGCTCTCTTTCAGATTATCCTGATTATGATCTTGTTGCTATTCGTGAACGGTTTCGTGAAAATTATTTTGCACACCTCTTTGACTTTACTGAACTTTATCCCTATGTTTACGAAGGGATACAATCGCTTCACACCATGGGGTACACCCTTGCGCTACATTCGAATAAACCGCAATTAGCATGTGAACAGTTAATGAATCACTTTCAACTCTCCCCTTTTCTAACAGAAATCATTGGGGGGGGAGGTCGATTCCCTCTTAAACCTGACCCAACGGCATTACAGTATTTGATGAAAAAAACAAAAGTAGAACCGCAACGCACATGGATGGTAGGGGATCATTATACAGATATTGTTTCTGCAAATAATGTAGGAATAGAATCGATCTTCGCATTATGGGGTTTTGGCGAGACTAAAGGGTATCATCCCACATTTTTGTTAGAAAACTTCAAACAGGTAGTTGAATTTTTCACAAAAAAATTAGATTGTCCTTGATTTTTAGATGATGATGTATTAAAGTATAGATAAAGTATAACGAGAGTGGAGTATAATATGCAAGAAGAACGCGATCAAGATTTGTTTGAAGAGACACGCAAATTTACGCGTCGATTTAAACTTCATGAGCAAAAATTAGAAGTCACAAAGCTCAACGACACCTCACATCTCCTCAAAGAGCTTTCCGAAAAACCCCCTCATAAATACGAAACAACAGGGGTGATTGCTTACGGAGGGATGAAACTTATTAGCCGTCTTCTTGATAAAGATACTCACCGTGAAGTGGCTCAAGCTACACTCTTAAACCCAGATTCAGATATGGTTACACTGGGTAAATTTATTCGCGAAGCACGCATCACGGCCAATCTCCAACATCCAAATATTATCCCAATCTATGATATTGGAGTCGAACAAAACCATCCATACTTTACAATGAAACTTATTGATGGTGAAACCCTGTTAGATATTACAGGACACCTTAAACGTAAACGTAAAGAATATGTTGAGAAGTATAAACTTTATGATTTGTTACGCATTTTTCGTCAAGTCATTAACGCCATTATTTTTGCTCATTCACGGGGTGTTATCCACCTTGATTTGTCACCCGGAAATATTGTTGTGGGTCGTTTCGGCGAAGTTCTTGTGCTCGACTGGGGAATGGCAAAGGTGGTCTCAGAACACGATTTACATCAAGATAAATGCAACGATCCCGTCTTTTCTCCTCAAAATAATATTCAAGACGTTTTGGCACAAGGAACGCCTGGGTTCATGGCACCTGAACAAGTTCGTGCTGAGTTTGAGAAGTACACGATTCAAACAGACATCTATGCTCTCGGCGCTATTCTCTATCATATTTTAACCTATACACTCCCGATTGAAGGCAACTCAGTACAAGAAATTTTATTCAATACCGCACAAGGAAATATCGTCGAACCGCGTCACCGCATCAACACCCCTATCCCATCAGCTTTAAGTGCGGTGATCATGAAAGCAATGCATCCCTCGCCTGAAGAACGTTATGAGTCCGCACGCGAACTCCGTAACGAAATTGATGCCTATCTTGAAGGTCGCGCCACCCATGCTCAACGCGCCTCTATGTTTACCCATTTTTGGCTCTTTTGTAAACGGAATTGGATTGTTTTCCTCTTATGTTTTACCATTCTCGGACTCCTTAGCGCATACGGTATTCATCAACTCCTTAACGAAAAATGGGCCATTGGACACTGGAGCGCTCCTATTTATAACTTTAATGCTAAAGATGCTAATACTGATTGGACTAAATTTACGTTTAGCAACGAATTTAATATTGAATCTAAAGATTTATTCATTTTTAAAAATGATGCGTTAGAAATTCCACCTCATTGCACCACATGGTTTAGCACACTTCTTTTTCCTGGAGACCTCCGAATGCGCGTCACCACAAAAGGACAAAATAACTTCTATATTCTTTGGGGGTGCAGTAATACTCAACGACCAGAAAATGCGCTATTTCCTGCAGGATGCGTCATTGCATTTGAAGGCAATGATATTTGGGTGGGTAGCTCACCTTATACCACATCGGTACCCTCTCAACTGATTTATAAACCAGGCGCTCTAAAATCATTCTTTGCAAACTCAGATAAGAACCGCAATATCGTGATTCAAGAAATGAATAGAAAAATTAAAATCTTTAATAATAATATCGAGATTTTAAGTATCGAAAACCCCTATCCCCTTCCACCAAACCCACAATACGGCATCATGGCAGGGACACAAAATGTAGAATTGCAAAACATTATGATTCGTAGTATTTCTCCTGAAGCAAAATCAGGGCCTTATTTATTGCCAGAACTCTACATGACTCAAAATCAACCCAAAAAAGCATTTGAAGCTTATTTATATATTGCACGTTATTCCTCAGACGAGAACCGAAAACTATTTGCTTTGCGATGCGCAATGAACACGATTTTGTATCGATCAAATATGATTCCTGCGCCATTGATTAAATTAGATGAAGTCTTAAAACTCTTTCCCTCGCCCGCCCCACTGACTCTTGAAGATGAATTCTACGCGGTTAAATCTGAATTATTCTGGCAGTTTGGAAAGTTTACAGATGCCATTCGTATGATTAAACTTATTCAAGAAAAAGAATTAAAAGTCAAAATATCAGAAAAATTACTCGATTATAACTTCGATATCCCTCATCCCATTAAAGATGAACTCTTCCGTTTTATGGAGTCTAATAAATGAAAAAAAACCATCCCGAAAATTGTGCCATTGACCATGTAGAACCGCTTTTCAAAGGAAGTTGGCTCCATATTGATCGTGTCCATTACCATACTCCAGAAGGCAACCCTCATACATGGGAAACCGTCGCACGTAATCGTCATGGCGGAGGGGTGGCCATTATTGCACATTGTATGCCTTCAGATACCATTTTAGTGGTCAAACAATTCCGTCCTCCTTGCAATAAATTAATGATTGAATTTCCCGCAGGGTTAGTGGATGAAAGCGAACCCCCTGAAGTTGCAGCGATGCGAGAACTTAAAGAAGAAACAGGTTACACGGGCACGCTAAAAAAAATACACCTAGGATCCTATTCTTCACCCGGTCTCACCTCTGAAACCATACATATTGCCGAAATTGACATTGATGAAAATGCGCCAGAAAATCAAAATTTAGAAACCGAGTTTGATGCATCAGAATGTATTATTACACTACAAATTCCACGAAAACAATTACTTGACTTTATTCAAGAACAAGCATCTCAAGGTGTTGGAATTGATAGTAAATTATTTATGTATGCTTTTACATTATCTGAAAAATAATGGATGATCAATCACATATTTAAGTGAAAGGTTTCACAAAACCGCGCATAAATATTTTTTTCAAGTTCCTCAGTAGAGATGTTCAATAAATCACAAACACGCGCATAAACTTCGTGAATAGGAAGCTCAGAATCATCCGTCTCTAAGAAAAAACCGATATCATAAAGTTCGCGTAAATCTTGCGTCTGAATGCGATCTAAACAACGAGGCCCTAGAGAAGGAATAATATTGTGTCTGGATAACTGGGCCGCAAAGGTTGAAGAACGTTCAAAACCATGATAAATCCATATTGGAGCTTTTGAAAAAAACTGATTGCGAAATGTTATTATTTCATCCGCGGCACGCACACAATGTAAAATAAGAGGTTTCCGAATGGCTTGAGCAATGTTCGCTTGCATTAAAAAAACCTCAGACTGCTTTGCATCTGAAACCAAAGGGCGATGTACACGATCTATCCCACATTCACCTATCGCAATACATTTTGGATGCATCATTTGTGGCAATAACGTATCAAAATCTGGCGTAGGATTTTCTGATAAATCCCATGGATGCACCCCTACAGAAAAAAAAGTAGTCGATGAGGCAACATCCAATACCCCTTGATGTATCGATATGGTATCATCTAAATCTTTACGATGGGTATGGATGTTGATATACATAACTATTTCTTGAGCGATGATGTATCCAAAGAAGGTGTTGTTTTAGTAGAAACAGCGTCCTCTTTTTTTACAGAATCAAGTTGGGTGGTTTTTTTTGCAGCACGCGCTTTACGCAATTTAGCATCACGCGCAATTGAAGCTTTCAACTCTTCGGTATCATCAATATTCAAATTGGCTTCTGTCCCTTTTCCTAAACGACGATAAACAAATGATAAATCAGGCCACAAACTCTTATCATGCGCAGGGAAAACATCAGGTTTTTTCCAGTTTTTCTTATCATAGAAAGGACGAAGGTCATAGCCACGCATTTCATCCGTTATTGGATTTGCATACTGAATTCCCACTTCAACAGAGTGACCACGAACCGCACATGCTTTTTCTAACTGATCATAAATAACCTGTGCTTTTAAAGGTTGTTTGGTGCGTTGATAAAATTCCAACGCTTTAACCCACCCTTGCATTCCAATGGATGAAGCACGAATTTGACGCAATAAAGCAGCTTCTTCTTTTGCTAAGTCGCCTTGCGACTGATAATATAATGACGCTAAGAAATTTACATTTGCATAGTTATAACTTTTACAACGATCATAAATAAAATTGGTATAAAAGCGTTGTCCTCGCACATCGCCTAACGCATGCGCATTGCCTATACCCAGTGCTGCTACAGGAGTTAAAGCAACCCACTCTACAGCTTCTTTAAAATGCTGATTTCTGCTTAATAAAAGACTACTTATCTCTCTTTCTTGAACTCTAATCACCTCAGGTGAACGTTCATTTGCAAGTTGCTTCGATATAATAGTAGCGAAATGTTGACACGAAGTGGCACATAAATTAGAAAAAGAATGTCTGTACATTCGGTACGCATGGACCCCACCCAATGTCAGAAAACATGCCCCTGCTATAAAAAATACACCAGTAATCATCATCGGTTTAGCCATACTTCCTGGGGTAAAAAGAGTTTGTAAAAATCCAGGTATTTTGGAAGTATATTTCACGGGCCATGCTGCACGCCAAAACAAACCAATTGTAACCAAATACATCGCTGCCATTGGTGAATACTCAAAAACTAAATCTAAATGCGCATGAAAATACATTCCAATTGCACCAAACAATAAAGAGGCGAAAAACCAATCCACTTTTCGTCCTCGTATGATACGAAAGAAAACGCACGTCATTGGAATAATCCCCAAAATAAAGAAAGCAATCCATGCCGGAACACCGAGATAACCCGCAATATAAAAAGAGTTGTTATGCGGATAATCCGTACGCGCGGCAGGTAATGTTCGTGTAAAATAATCAGGCATACGACAAATCACATAGTTATCTTCAAAATGTGTAGCCCCAACACCTGTCAACCAATAATACCCCACTGGTGGATATACTTCAGGACGAGGATTCGGGTTCTCTTCTTTTAGCATCGTACACGCCGCACGCCACATTGGCACACGCACATCAGTAGCTGAAAGCGTTTCAAGTTTTTGTGTTATGGTTTCATGCTTCACTGCAAAAAGAGCGGTCACAGCTAAAGTACCCGTCACAATAATCGCAGCCAATATTTTATATTGAAGTTGTTTACGATTGCGAAGAAAATGAAGTCCAATCGCAAGCCCGACAATTCCCGCAGCAAAAACAGCAGATGCCACCGATGCGCGCGAATCCATTAAACGGTGAAAGAAAAAGGAAATAAACAAAACAGTCCCTGCACCTATCCAACCACAAATACGAGATGATATAATATCTTCGCCTATCTTAGATGCCCAACGATAAGCAACCCATGCCGTTGGAAATGCCGCCCCCACCAAGAAAGCCGCTTGCCAATTTCGGTTTCCAACATAAGAAACCAAATTATCAACATCTTTTCCTGCAATGAAATCTTTCATTAACTGAGACCACGATGTTACCGAATAATACGCATGCGCCTGCGCACCAAACATACAATGATAAATATCAAGCGCCCAAGCCATCGCGATAAAATATGGGAATAAACGTAATACTTTTTTAAATTTCAAACAAGCAATTACAGGTACAAGCGCAAACATTAATCCTTCCGCCGACATAATATCCAAAGAACGATAAAAAGATAACCACTGATTTTCTGTCCCATATCCAGAGAAAGCTGCATTGGCAAAGATATGAAGAAGAGCCGAAACACTCATAATCCCTACGCAAATATAAATTAACCCATGCAACCGAACACGAAACCATTGTGTATTGCAAAGTAATACGCCTGCAGCAATTAAACCTGTTGCAGCATGATCAAGTACTGCCATACTTGAAACATTTCCAAACAAATTAAAAGTTGCAAATGGGAAACGGGTAATTAACGAAGCGAAAAACACAAATAGCCAGAAGCCATCCCATCCCAAAAATGCGTTTTTATAATATGTTAAAGTCTTTGGACCTGTAACATTTTCCGTAAGATAATTGTTTTCAAATGATGTCATTTAAGTCTCCTGTTTCAGTTTTTATTATTTTTTTTAAGTATATCACATAACAAAATATTACCCGATGTTTGAACCGCATTTTCCATTTTAATTAATTCTGCATTAATGGCATTTGAAAGCGGAGTTTTCAAACGTTCTGGAAGCGTACATCCTTTATTATCGAGCCCTAGCAATGCTTGAGCTATTGTTAACTGATCCGAGTTGCATGCCAACTGATAATATTTTTCGGGGTCTTTAAGTTTTCGCGGTTCAACTTGATTAATCAAACGTGCCGTCATTAATTCATCTAACGCATCTAGCACAATATGAGCAGGTAAACGCACTATTTTTAATATTTCATTAAATGCAATCTCACCTTTTTGTGCCTCAAAATGGTGTGCGATAACGCGTAAAACCAAAAGAACATATAAATGACGTTCACGCTTTGAAAGCTCATTCCATTCTTTTTGGTACGCAAAAATACCTAAATTCTGAGTCACAAAACTCACTTGTGCCCCAAAAAGAATAATCATCCATGAAATATGAAGCCATGCCAAAAAGATGGGAAGAGGCGCTAATGAACCATACACGGCATTCATTTTCCCCATGTTTAATACCCAACCCACAGCATATTGCATCAATACAAAAAGAACTATCGAAGTAAAAAGACCTCCCACAAGTGCAGGAATCGCTTTTACCTTGGTGTGAGGCACAGCAATATAAATTGCAGAGAAAATAAGCGTTAACACAAAAATACTTGTTCCCCACAAGAGAATATCTTCTTTCCATGGAATCCACGTGGTATTAGGTATTTCAGAAAGCGTTTTACTCAAGATAGTCACCCCACTCATCACCCCAATAGCAATGACAAAGAAAAACAACAAAGCTAAGTAGTCTGTGCCGCAACGAATAATAGAACGACCAAAACGGACACGCCATATCGCATTAAACGTCCCTTCTACAACCATAAAAAGTCGAACCACGGCCCATAAAAGGACAATCGCCCCTACCCCAGCAATCCCTGCAGTATTGGCTTGTTGCAAAGAGTTATCCACGTAAGTTAAAATTTGTTCAGCAATATCAGGAGGAAAATGAAGTTTTTCTTGCAAGTTATAAATCAAGCCTTCCAAATAATTATCAAGCTTGAACCCTTTCGCAATCGCAAATGAAACCGCTAAAATAGGAACTATCGACATCAATGTATAAAACGTCATTGCCGTTGCCGTCATTCCCATTTTTCCACGACGAAACTCCATCACACTTTGATACAAAATGCGTAAGGGTAATAAAAACTTATAATGTTTATCTGTTCCGTCTAAAAAATGCCAAAGATCCACGGTAAAATATTTTTTTATTTTCGATACCAAACTTAAAGTTGTTGGCGTACTATTATGGGAAGTCATAACTTAGCGTGCGCCTCCACTTAAAATGGATTGAAGTTGCACCATAAAATCGCGCACATCTTCTTCACTGGGTTGTGGACCTTTCAAGTTTTCTAACCCAGGACGACCTTGATGATCAATAATCCATTCAGCTGTACCTCCTGAAGCAAAACTTACTGTTCCACTCATTGCGCACCCTGGACGGACAATTTTAGAAACAGAAACTTCCGTTTTAGAAAAAACAGAAGTTGGCGCAGGTGGAACATCTGCAGAAGCTTCTTCTGTATCTTGAGGAACAGCTTTGGGTGTAGGATCAAATTGACTCCAGTCAATATCTTCTAAATCAGCTGCAAGTATGCGTAAGTCCATAAACTTAATTTTATATTGGTGATCTGATTCCAAGCGTTCTTGAATTTCAGGTAAAGGAAGCCCTTCAACTAAGTATCCGTGCACAATTTTTTTAAGTTCTTGTTCTGTCATATTCTACCTTTATTTTAATTTGTTTCAAAATCAATATAAAATATAATATAACACGCGTATGCACTTTTTTC
>CAZIVM010000012.1:0-27498 GCA_964542845.1 uncultured Victivallales bacterium | reverse complement strand
TGGGGCGATTTCTAAATTCAGCGCCCCTGTGAAAGGGACACGCTTGATTCAAGATGTTGGCACCATTGCTGCAACGCAAGGGGAGCACAAAGCGCGCGTTGATATTCGTTGGAACGAAGTGGTGGGGGCACAATCCTACCGCGTGTTCCGTCAAGGCGCAAACGATGTCAAGCCCGTGGCAATCTCCAAATGGATTACCGCTTGTGAACACACCAACTGGGATGACGATATCACTTACGATGAAACCTATCAATACTTTGTCCAAGCTTCCCCTGCGAAAAATGGTAGAACACCTACTATCATGGAAAACAACGCCATCGGTTACCTCTACTCCATGCCAATCATTTTCAATTCAATGAGTGCAGGCGTTTTTGCCGACACCATTCATGTGGATTCTTTAGCTTTTGATATTGCACAAACCCCCGAGTTTGAAAAAGTACCGTCGGCTTATCTCACTTATACCGATAACTGGGGTTCAAAACCTAAACTTAAAAAACTCAATCTGAATGTTATTTCTTTCAAGGATGAGTCGGATACCGTGGTTATGTGGAATAAAAACCTTGTTCAACTCTTTAATACAAAAGATTATAACGACTCAATTAAAAACGGTTATACAACGTATGACTTCTTATGCGATCATAATGTGCACGACTATGTCGAAAGTTGTCATGTGTTTATCAAATCGAAAGACCGCAAAGAAAAAGGCGATGATTTTAAAGGTCAGCTCCTTTCAAGCTATATAAAATTTGATTTTGTTCCACCAGTGATTGACGAAATAAAAACATTAAACGGAACCGATCTCGAAACGATTGGCCCCGACTCCGAACTTGTGGTTATGGGTAAATACTTCGGTATGAGTACGCCGAAAGTATGGATTGAATATGTCGATGCCAAAAATAAAGTGGTGAAGTTGAATTGTAAAGTCACAGGCATGTTACCGAAAGTTGCACCTGTGAAATCAGCCGTTACAGCGGCAGATGGCACAAGTCAAATCAAGGTTAAACTTCCTGCGAAATTTGACCGTTCAAAGATTGATACACCTTTTCTTGTTATAAGTACAGGAAAGGGAATGGACGCTACATATATCGTCGGCGATAAATAAAAATACGATTATTTAAGCCTGAGGAATCTTATTTTCTCAGGCTTTTTTTGTGGATGTTGTTTATAAAAAAATAAAAAAAGATTTGACAAGTGATAGGGAAGGGTGTATATTAATAAAAATACAACGTCTTAAACTATTCACAAATCATCACTTATCTATAGGAGTATATACATGAAAGCTGCATTTATCTTTTCAGGACAGGGCGCTCAATTCGTTGGAATGGGCAAGGATCTCTACGAAAATTCACCCGCTGCAAAAGCTATTTTTGATCAGGCGGACGAAGTATTAGGTTGGTCCGTTTCTGATGTTTGCTTCAATGGCCCTATTGAAAAATTAACAGAGAGCACCTACTGTCAACCTGCCATCTATACGATGAGTATGGCGTGCTTGGCTGCATTTCAAGCCAAATACCCTGAAGTAAAACCTGTGGGCGTTGGCGGATTGAGTTTGGGCGAATACGGCGCACTTGCTTGTGCGGGCGTTTTAACTTTCGCAGAAGGGCTCAAAATTTTGGCACAACGCGCAAAGTTTATGGACGAAGCATGTAAGTCCACCACTGGGGGCATGGCGAGTGTGTTAGGTGGCGATAACGATGTGATTGCCGAAGTTTGCGCTGAAGCAGGTGTCGATGTGGCAAACTACAACTGCCCCGGACAAACCGTAATTTCTGGCGAAAAAGATAAAGTCGCTCAAGCCGTCGAAATGCTCAATGCAAAAGGACTCCGCAAAGTGATTCCTTTAACTGTTGCAGGTGCGTTCCACTCACGTTTGATGGCATCCGCTGGTGAAAAATTAGCGTCAGTGATTGCAGACGCGCAATTTAACGCCCCTCAATGTGTCGTGACACAAAATGTTGTGGGTGGCGTTGTGAACGATGTGGCGCAAATGCGCGATAACTTGGTGGCTCAAGTTGCGGGAAGTGTTCGTTGGGAAGGATGCGTGCGCGCACTGGTTGCAGAAGGCGCAGATACAGTGATTGAATTTGGTCCTGGCAACGTATTGACGGGGCTTATGAAACGTACAGATGCAGAAATTGCCCGTATCAATGTAGGTTCTGTGGCCGACTTAGATGCGGTTCAACTCTAATTAAATCAAATAGTCCGTAAAAGATTATATAACTCAAACAGGAGACAAAACAATGTCAAAAAAACTCGAAGGTAAAATTGCAATCGTAACGGGCGGTGCTCGTGGGATTGGTCGCGCAATTTGTGAGCGTATTGCAGAAGAAGGCGCATCATTGGCAATTGTCGATATCATGTTAGATGTCGCAGAAGCTACTGCGAGCGAATTCCGCGCCAAAGGGATTAATGCCAAAGCCTATAAATGTAATGTAGCAGTTCCCGAAGATTGTGATGCAGTGGTTAAAGCTGTTTGCGATGAAATGGGTGGCGTAGATATTCTTGTAAACAATGCAGGCTTAACGCGCGATACCTTGATGCTTCGTATGACTGAACAAGATTGGGATATTGTTATTGATGTGAACCTTAAAGGTACTTTCAATTTGACAAAAGCTGTATTCCGTCCAATGTCAAAACGTGGCTGGGGTAAAATTGTCAACGTGGCTTCCGTTGTGGGCCGTATGGGTAATGTGGGCCAAGCGAACTACTCCGCTTCTAAAGGTGGTGTGATTGCTTTGACTAAAACAACTGCAAAAGAATTTGCATCACGTAATATTATGTGTAATGCTGTTGCTCCAGGTTTTATCGTGACTGATATGACAGCTAAGCTTTCAGATGCAGCGCGTGATGCGTTCCTTACCGTGATTCCATTGAAACGTGGTGGGACTCCTGAAGACGTTGCAAATGGTGTTAACTTCTTCTGTTCTCCCGACTCTGACTACGTTACAGGTCAAGTGATGAACATCTGTGGTGGAATGTTAATGTAAGTTTTAACAAAGCCTCAAAATATGGTGTTTTGGGGCTAATTTGCTAAAAAAAATAAAAAAACGCTTGATTTTTCCAAAAAATGTGGCATATTAAATTAAGCGTAATAATCTGGCAATAGCCGTAAACTAATAAAATCTAACCTTATGGAGGTAACTCATGTCCTCAGTTGCAGAAAAAGTTACAAAAATTATCGTTGAAGAACTCGGAGTATCCGAAGACCAAGTTAAACCAGAAGCTAAATTCATCGAAGATCTCGGCGCAGATTCTTTGGATTTAGTTGAATTAATCATGGCTTTCGAAACTGAATTCGGCGCAGATATCCCTGACGAAGATGCTGAAAAGCTCAAAACCGTTGGTGATGCTATTTCTTACATCGAATCTAAGTAATTCGAGTCAACATCCTGCAATCCCATTTTTTAGGTGGGGTTGCAGTTGTCTATTTTGTTATACATTAAATATCTTATACTAAAAAGAGGTTGTGTCAATGAGTGAAAAACGGGTTGTTATTACAGGTATGGGTGCACTTTCGTGCGTAGGTAAGGACGTTGCATCGTTCTGGGACTCTATTGTCCATGGACGTTGTGGATTAGGTCCTGTCACTAGATTTGACACGACTGGCTATCGCACAAAGATTGCCGGTGAAATTAAAGATTTCGATTTTTCGGGATATGTTCCCCCCAAAGAAGTTCGTCGTATTGATTTGTTTAGCCAATATGCTATTGTGGCTGCCGACGAAGCAATGAAAGATGCAAACCTTCCAATGGATTTGTTATCTGAAGATTCAACAGTTAACCCTGAGCGTGTAGGTGTGCTTGTTTCAAGTGGAATTGGTGCATTGGGTACGCTTGAGGAACAACATAAAGTTTTGATGGAGCGTGGTCCTACAAAGGTAACGCCATTTATGATTCCTAAAATGATTATTGATATGTCAGCAGGGAATATTTCAATGCGCTATCGTGCGCAAGGTCCAAATATGTCAGTCGTTACAGCGTGTGCTACATCTTCTCACTGTATTGGTGAAGCGATGTGGATGATTAAACGCGGTGATGCGGATGTGATGATTGCTGGTGGTTGTGAAGCAACCATCGTTCCCATGGGATTTGCTGGATTCTGTGCAATGCAAGCGATGTCTGAAAATAATGATGAACCTCAAAAGGCAAGTCGTCCATTCGATGCCAAACGTGATGGTTTTGTTATGGCAGAAGGTGCTGGAATTTTGATTTTAGAAGAATATGAACATGCGGTTAAACGTGGCGCAACTATCTATGCCGAATTAGTCGGTTATGGTGCGACAGGTGATGCATTCCATATTACTTCACCTGCTCCCGATGGAAATGGTGCGGCTCGTGCTTTCAAAATGGCGATGGGCCATGCGGGCATTGGACCCAAAGAGATGGGTGAAAAAGGTTATATCAATGCGCATGGTACATCCACATCATTGAATGATAAATATGAGACGATTGCCATTAAATCTGCATTAGGTGATGAAGCCTATAAAGTTTCTGTTTCTTCTACCAAAGGAACAACGGGTCACGCCTTAGGTGCGACAGGTGCATTAGAGACGATTGCTTGTATTCAAGCTTTACGTACAAGTACCATTCCTCCTACTATTAACTACGAAAATCCAGATCCTGATTGTGATTTAGATATTACGCCTAATGTTGCGAAAGAACGCGATATTATGTATGCGGCAAATATTAACCTTGGATTTGGTGGCCACAATAGTGTGCTTATTCTCAAGAAGGTCTAAATTTCTCATCAACGCTTAGGAGATTTCAAATGAAAAAGTTGGTTGTATTAACATTGTGTATTGGTGCTGCTGGTCTTTCAAGCTGTCGTCCGCAACTTGCGGAGTCCCCACTTCCTCCTCAACAAGAGGATTGGGCGCAATCGATTAAATCTTGCTATCCATCATGGGAACGCCCCAAGGTCGTTTCACCCTATACACCGATTCCAACCAACCAACTTTCTGGAACTTATGATCCACAACGTAACGCAATGATTACGCCTGAACCTGCCATTCATACGATTGATGGTGTTTCTGAAGAACCCGTGAATGAAGTCATTGTAGAAGAGGTTGCAGTTGAGGTTGTTGAAGTGGTTCCTGTAGTTGAAGAACCCAAAGAAATCGTTGCAGTTGAATTAGTTCCTGCAGAACCCGTAAAAATTAAAACGGGCTTAAAAGTTATTAATCCAGCGTTGTTAACTGATGGGAAATATAAAATTGTTGCGAATGATAATTTATGGAATATTGCACTCAAAGTTTATGGCAAAGGTCATTATTACAAAAAGATTTTAGAGGCAAACCCAACACTTGATCCTAAAAAAGTATTGCGTGTGGGTTCATGGATTGTCATTCCTGGTGATATTGAAACAGCAACCCCTGCTGTTGTGGAAAAAGCGCCTGCAATGCAACCTCAACTTCCAGAAGTTCCTACAGTTGATACACCAGCAGTCAAAGCGACTGAAAGTGTCCCTGCGATTGTTGTTGATACGCCTATTGGCGCGTAAGTTATTGTGTCGGAATTGATAGGTGTATCATCGCGAGAAACAGAGGTTTCTCCTTTACATGAAACTCTTGAAAAGCATAATGGTGTTTACTCATTTGCAAGTGGAGAACGTTTAAATAACTGTTTTGCAACACGGATGGTTAAAAATATACGTCGTGTTGAAGAAACGTTTAATATTCATCTTGATGCGCGTGACTTGTGGTTGAGACTCAATCCATTTAGTGTTGAAAAATTTGCAGAACTTCAATCTTTCTTAAAGAGTTTGGAAAAGCATTATGATATGGTGAAGCGTCCATTAGATCAACGAGAGTTTGATCATATATTGATGGCGCATGCCAAAGGAAATGCCTCAGATTTACAAGTTTTTTATAATGAACGTATCAAAGTATCCATGCGCAAACGCGATATTGTTGCGCGTACGAAAGCACAACTTGAATATATTCGTAAACTTCGCGAAAAAGATATAGTTTTTGGTATTGGTCCTGCTGGAACAGGCAAAACTTATATGGCGATGGCGATGGCGGTGAGTGAGCTTTTAGCCGGAAATGTAAATCGTTTGATTTTGACGCGTCCTGCGCGTGAAGCGGGCGAAAATTTAGGATTTTTGCCTGGTTCTCTTGAAGAAAAAATTATGCCGTATTTACGTCCACTCTACGATGCGCTTGCAGAGATGCTTGAGCCTGATGAACTCCAACAATTTATGGAGAAAAAAATTATTGAGGTTGCCCCGTTAGCATTTATGCGCGGTCGCACTTTGAATCAAGCTTTCATTATTTTAGATGAAGCCCAAAATGCAACAGTGGATCAAATGTTGATGTTTTTAACCCGTATGGGATTTGATTCGCGGTGTGTAGTAACGGGTGATCCTTCGCAAACGGATTTACCTTCGAGTCAACCTTCAGGTTTGGTGCATGCAGCCCATAAACTTAAATCCATTAAAGAGATTGGTTTTACCCATTTTCAATCGACGGATGTGGTTCGTCATCCCTTAGTTCAAAAAATTATTCACGCGTATACGGATGCACAAGAACAAAATGAAGGTGAATAATGTTTTTCCATTTGCTCAAAACGTATTGGAACGAGTTACGCGGTAAACATCCTGTTTGGATTAAAGAGGAAGATACGTTTTCATACTACGCAGATCAACATGCCTGGATTCGTTTTGGAATGGTGTGTATACTTTGGGCATTGCTCTCCTTTTTCTTAGTTGCATTTGATAAACCCCTTCAGCGCGTTGTTTATCAAGATGATAAAACTCATGCGGCAAATACGATTGTCGCCGACTTCCCCTTTCACTATCCCGATTTAACAGCAACGGAGGAGTTGCGACGTATTGCGCGCGAATCTTCTCCGGTATGCTTAACGCTACAAATTTCGCATAATGTAGAAATTGTCAAAAATATAATTGAAACCTTTAAACGAGTTCCGCAGGGCCGTTATGAGGTGGCGAAGTGGTTAAAGACAGAATATGCAATGGATGAGGTTTTAGCGGAGGGGCTTTCCAAGTATATACAATATGTTGAATTTCAACAAATATTGGTGTTGAGTTTGGAATCACGCCTTCACCAAGGTTTTGTTTCTGCAGATTTCAGTTCACAATTTCCCTCCACTCGTCCTACACAAATAATGGTGCCGCCTGATCGTATTTTAGCCGAAAATCCAATGAGTGAAATTGCAACGATTCCTGTTATTGCCAATTCGGTAGCACGTGATGCTTTGCGTCGTTATGTTGGCACGATTGAACAATCTGTTCGTGAAGCGTTGGTGCTATTTGTGAGTTTGCATTTAGAGAAAGCGGGTTCAGATTTAGTTTATAATGAGGCGTTAACGGCGCAACGTTTACAAGAGCGTGAGGGGTCGGTAGAAAATGTGATGCAACGTGTACAAAGTGGCGAAAATATTATTTCGCGAGGACAACTCATTACGATTCAAGACCTCGAAAAACTTCATGCGTACAATGAAGCCAATCAACTCAATAATGAGATTAATATCACGATTTGTGCTAAGGCTGTTTTAGCGGCATTAATTGTCCTTTTTATTGGTGCCATTTTTGTAAAATCATCCTGTCCAGAAATTTTTAGATCGAGTCGAAAACTTCTTACTTACATTGTGATTATAATGATGGGGGTTTCCGTGAACACATTTTTAATTTACAACATTGGATCACTTTCTGATTTTACGCAAAGCTCTTTAACCTCCATCGACTTGGTTTGTTGGGGGCTTGCTCCTATTTTGGCTACGATTACGTTAGGGGTTCGTCCGGGATTGAGTGCGGGTTTGTTAATTTCATTGATAACCGCGATGCAGTTTGGGAATAGCTATTCGACATTTTTAGCAGGAATTATTGTGAGTTGTGTGGTCTGTTTCTTTGTGGTCAATGCCGAAAACTATCGTAATTTCTTTTCGCGCGTTTTTTTCCCAACATTGATTACGCTTTTAATTTTGCGTTCGATGTTGTTGTTATACAACGATCAATTTTTAATGATGTGGCGCACGATGTTAATCGGGGCTTTTGCCAGTACAATGTTAACGGCGGTGCTTTCGTTGTTGATGTTGTTTGTTTTGGAGTGGCTGTTGGGAGTGACGACGAATATGTCGTTATTTGCATTGACAAGTGTCTCTCACCCTATTTTGAAAGAGTTGCAACTGCTTGCTCCTGGGACTTATCACCATTGTGTCAACGTTGAAACCATCGCTGAACAAGCGGCGATGGAGGTGGGAGCCAATCCGATTATGTGTCGTGTATTAGCCCTTTACCATGATATTGGAAAATTAGCGAATCCGGGATACTTTGTTGAGAATATTCCAGCGGATCGTTCGCCCCACCGTCAGATTTCACCGAATATGTCTGCCATGATTATTCGTGGACACGTCAGTGAGGGGATTGACCGCGCAATTACATATAAGTTACCCAGTGTGGTGCGAGATGTTATTGCCCAACATCATGGAACCGATTTGGTTTACTTCTTTTATCAAAAGGCATTAAGTGAAAGTGAGAATGGGATTGTGGATGAAAGTTCATTTCGATATCCGGGGCCACTTCCGCAACAAAAAGAAGTGGTGATTGTCTCTTTGGCAGATGCTTGTGAGGCGGCCACGCGTTCTTTGGAACGGCCTACCCATGCAAAGATAGAAGCTTTGGTGTCTGAAATATTTAATAAACGTCTCAAGAATGGACAGTTAGATAAAGCCGATCTCACATTTAAAGAATTTTCTTTGGTGTTAGATTCATTTGTAAAGACCCTGACCGCAATGTATCATGGTCGCATCGCTTATCCCAAAGCAAATATTGATTCAGATGATTTATTTCAAAATACTGTAACGAATGATGAAAATCAACCCATAACCCCAGGAGAAAAATCATGAAAAAACTGATTTTAGGATGTGCCCTTGCGTGCAGTTGTATGCTGATCCATGCAAAAGAAATTAAAGTAGATCCTCCGATGATTATTCCCACTCCCTTGAAAGTGGAATTCCCTCAATCTAAAACAGAACCTTGTCAAATTAAAGTCAAAGATTTTAAAATTGTTTATGATGAAAAAAATGCTGACTTAAATACGGCAGCAAAATATTTATCGACCTTTACGCGAATTGATTTAGATGCAACGTCTTCAACCTCTTCTTTTATCAAATTAGAGATTGTGGATTCGCTTTCGTTTTTTCTTCCGTTAGTAGGAAAACTTCCTGCACCCGAATTGATGGAAGAGGCATATAAGTTGGTTGTAACCGAAAAAAATATTACAATTCAAGGCGGATCGTATCGTGCGATTATGAATGGGATTCAGTCCTTACTCCAATTAATGCCTAAGGCGATATATTCGAGTCAGCTCCGTGAAAAAATAGATGGGTTTGCGATTGCGCAGATGACCATTTTTGATATGCCGAAATATGCGTATCGTGGGATGCACTACGATGTGTGCCGTCATTTCTTCACGGTTGAAGAGACTAAGAAGTTTTTAGATTACATGGCCATGCATAAATTGAATAAACTTCATTGGCATTTAACAGACGACCAAGGTTGGCGCATTGAAATTAAAAAATACCCTGAGTTAATGAAAAAAAGTACGATTCGTCGCGAAACACCTAAAATGTGGCAACGTACGGTGGGTGATGGTGTTCCTTATGGTCCATATTATTATACCCAAGAGCAAGCCCGTGAGATTGTTGCCTACGCCAAAACTTTGGGAATCGACGTCATTCCAGAAATCGAATTGCCCGGTCATGCAACAGCTGCGTTGGCGGCTTATCCTGAATTAGGATGTAATGGTGGCCCTTACGAACCTTGGTGTCATTGGGGCGTTGCCGACTCCGTTTTTTGTGCGGGAAATGATTCTGTATTACGTTTTTTAGAAGGCGTATTTGACGAAGTGTGTGAAATATTCCCTTATGCGTATGTCCATATTGGTGGCGATGAATGCCCGACAACCGAATGGATGAAATGCCCTAAATGTAAAGCTCGTATGAAGAATGAAAAACTAAGTAACGGTCATGCGCTTCAATCATGGTTTGTGACGCAAATAGCAAACTACCTTACAAAAAAAGGTAAAATTGTGATTGGTTGGGATGAAGTATTGAGTCCTGATATTCCTAAAAGCACCGTAATTATGTCGTGGCAAGGGATCAACCCCGGTATTCGTGCTGTACGTAGTGGTCATCGTGTGATTATGACCCCAGGAAGCCACCTTTACTTTGATTATGCAGAAGGCAAAGGACCGCATGAACCCGAAGCGATTGGCGGATTTCTTCCTATTGAACAAGTTTATAGCTTTGATGTAAATTGCGGATTGCCTCCCGAACAATCTCATATGATTATCGGTGCACAAGCGAATTGTTGGTCGGAATATTTTCATGATTTTCCACGCTTAGAATATGCGATTCTTCCCCGTATTTGTGCTTTGTCTGAAGTGACATGGCATGCCCCCAAATTCTCCAAAGAGGGTTTTGGGAAGTTTATGGAGCGCGTGACGGATATGTACTCACGTTATGCCGTGATGGGGGCAAACTTCCGTTTTGTTCCGCCAGCGATGCCAGAAAAAGTTCCTTTCTTAGATAAAGTATTAGTGGATATTCCATCGCCTAAAATTGAAAACGTACAGATGTTCTATACTATTACTCCTACGGCAACAAACATTAAATCCGCTGAAACGATTTATACAGGACCTTTTGAAGTGACTGAAGATTGTGAGGTTGAATATGGATTACGTCTCCCCTCGGGTTTAGAATCGAAACGTTTTAAAATTATTTATCATAAAGTTGTATTACGTAAACCTGAAAAACAAGAAGTGAAAAATGCGGTAAAAGGACTTCATCGTACACTGGTTAAAGGTCATTTTAACAACTGCGCCGAAGTGGTTAAAGCCTCATTAAATGCACATCATACCGATCATGCAGGACTCACTATTCATAGCGATAACGATCCCGCAAATCATTACGGTGTAATTTATAAAGGACTTTTCCGTGCGCCACAAAATGGAAAATATACGTTTACAATCAATTCAGATGATGGATCGCAACTCTATTTTGGATCGGAATGTTTGATCAATCATGATGGACACCATGGTCCTAATGAGGCGCGTTCAGCCAGTATCTTTTTTGAGACAGGCTGGCACCGTTTTTCAGTGATATGGTTTGATGCTGGCGGCGGGAAAACACTTAAAATTCAAGTTCAACGCGATGGAGAAGAACCTCGCGATTTACTCGATAAAGATTTTGTTTTAGAAACGACAGAGGAGCCGTAATGTTACACGCACTTTCTTTCGCACTTTTGGGCATGACATCGCCATTAGCCCCTGATACCTCACTTAATATTGACACTTCAAGTGCATCAACTCCGCCTAATATTATTTTCGTATTTCCTGATCAGTTTCGTAAATCTGCAATAGGTTATTATGGAAAAGAACCTGTTAAAACGCCAAACCTCGATCGTTTTGCACGTCAATCATACGAGATGGATTGTATAAGTAATTACCCCGTATGTTCCCCTTTTCGTGCGATGTTGATGACAGGTAAATATTCGTTTACAAATAATGTTTTTGGAAATTGTTATTCATATACTGCACCTTTAGGTTGCGAGTTAGCCTCCGATTCTGTTTGTTGGTCTGACATCCTTAAAACGAATGGTTATAATCTAGGTTATGTTGGGAAATGGCACTTAGATGCCCCTCAACAACCTTATGTAAACACTTACAATAATAAAGGAGAAATTGCATGGAATGAATGGTGCCCTCCTGAACGTCGTCATGGTTTTGATTATTGGTATGCGTATGGGACTTTTGACCAGCATACACGCCCCATGTATTGGAGTACAAATGCCAAACGTGACGAATTTAAATATGTCAATGAATATGGACCTAAACACGAAGTGGATAAAGCGATCGAATTTATGATAAATCAAAATGGAGATTTACGTGACTCATCCAAACCATTTGCTTTGGTCATTTCGATGAATCCTCCTCATACAGGTTATGAGTATGTCCCGCAAAAATATAAAGATATGTATAAAGATTTAGATGTTGATTCTTTGGCGAAGTCTATTCCATCTATTCCACCTAAGGGAACGTTCGGAGGGAATTTTTTCCGTCATAATGTTCGAAACTATTATGCGCAAATCACGGCAGTTGACGAAGAATTTGGACGTCTTATGGACTTCTTAGACTCATCTCCTTACGGTAAAAATTCGATTGTTATTTTTACCTCCGATCACGGCGATAATATGGGCATGTATAATGAAATTGGGAAAAATCAACCTTATGAATCTTCCATTGCTATTCCTTGTTTCATTCGCACTCCTTATCCGCATCCCCATTCAACACAAACGACACGGCCTTTAATGTCTGTCCCCGATTTTGCCCCTACTATTTTAGGGTTTGCAGGATTGAGTCAGGCGATTCCAAGCGACTGGGATGGCTATAATTTCCAACAGTTGATTGCAGGGCTTCCTACGCTTCTAAAGGATATGCCAGATGGACAGTTGTATATTAAGATGCCCGATGAATATCAGCCTAATCAATCTTTGAAGTATCCCGCAAATCATGGACGTCGTGGATGGCGTACACATACACATACTTATTACATTGATCGCGACGTAAATGGTAAAGATAAAGAGTTCTTGTACGATCGCATTGAAGATCCTTATATGCTTAAAAATATTGCGTCTGAGTCTCCAGAACTTTGTAAAGCATATAAAGCAAAAACTTACGAAGCACTTACGAAGTATGGCGATAAAAATTGGAAACAAAATACGCCCTAATTCTACGATAAAATCAACTTAAATATAAAGGTAATATTATGATAACAACACTTTCTCTCACATTGTTAGGTATGACATCGTCGTTAAATGTTGATACCCCAATTCAACGTCAAACTCATAAAAGCGATAGTCCTCCTAATATTATTTTTGTGTTTCCTGATCAACTTCGTAAATCTGCGATTGGATTTTATAAAAACGAACCCGTGTTAACTCCGAATATTGATCGATTTGCACATCAATCTCATGAGATGTCGTTTGCCAGTAATTATCCGGTGTGTTCTCCATTTCGTGCAATGTTGATGACGGGGCAATATCCATTTAAAAATGGAGTTTTCGCAAATTGTCATTCCTACACAGCACCACTGAATTGTGCGTTGGGTACAGATTCCGTTTGTTGGTCCGATATTTTAAAAGCGAATGGGTATAGTTTAGGTTACGTGGGGAAATGGCACTTAGATGCACCCCATGCGCCTTATGTGAATACATACAATAATAAAGGAAACATCGCATGGAATGAATGGTGTCCGCCCGAACGCCGTCACGGATTCGATTTTTGGTATGCTTATGGGACATTCGATCAGCATACGCGCCCCATGTATTGGTCAACCCACGCGTTAAGGGAAGAGTTCAAATACGTTAATGAATATGGGCCTAAACACGAAGTGGATAAAGCGATCGAATTCATTACAAACAAAAATAATGCATTACGGGATTCTTCCAAACCTTTTGCTTTGGTTGTGTCGATGAATCCGCCTCATACGGGGTATGAATGTGTTCCACAAAAGTATAAAGATATGTATGCCAATTTAAATGTGGATGCGTTGGTAGAATCGATTCCGATTGTGCCACCTAAAGGGACTGTGGGAGGAAATTTTTTCCGCAATAGTGTTAAAAATTATTACGCGCAAATTACGGCGGTTGATGAAGAATTTGGTCGTTTAATGGACTTTTTAGATTCTTCCCCTTACGGGAAAAATTCATTGGTGATTTTTACCTCGGATCATGGGGATTGTATGGGGATGCGAAATCATATTGGTAAAAATGAACCGTTTGAAGAATCTGTGAGTGTTCCTTGTTTCATTCGAGCACCCTCCCCGTACATTCCCCCTGTAGAAACGATTCAGACGCTTCCTCGGGGGGTGAACCGCCAACCCGCACGAGTCACAATTTCGTCTCATCACAGCGCTTCTGATTATCAAAGAGATAGTCAATATTCACTCAGTGATACGCCGCATACTTTGAGTACTGTTCCGATGATGTCGGTTCCAGATTTTGCGCCTACTATTTTAGGATTTGCAGGTTTAGATAGTATGATTCCAAAAGATTGGGATGGTTATAATTTTGAACCTTTTCTTTCTGCGTTGCCAGAATGTGCAGATACTCAAATTCCAATGGGCCAGTTGTATATCAAGATGACCGATGCGCATTATTCCACAACTCCATTAAAATATCCTGGAAACACAGGGCGTCGTGGATGGCGTTCACACACACATACTTATTATATTGAGCGTGATGCGCTAGGAAACGATAAAGAGTTTTTATACGATCGAGTTGAAGATCCTTTTATGCAAAAAAACATTGCATCAGAAAATTCTGAACTTTGTTTTCAATATAGAGCGTTAACCTACAAAGCGCTTACAAAGTATGGCGATAAACATTGGAAACAAACGCTAAATCTAAGTAAAAATTAAAAAAATGATAAAAAACATGCAAAAAAGTTGAAAAAATGAGACTCAAAGGTTTAAAAAATTCAATTTTGAGCTATATTAGTGTAGAAGATTAATAAATCACCTCTATACTCTATAAGGAAATAACTGATGAAAAATTTGTTAACAATGGCCGTTGCAGTAATTGCTTCTGGTTTGATGGTTGCTTGTACGCTGACTGATCGCATGGAATATGATTTTCAACCCGAGGTTTTAACCGATAGTGGCGTGCGCTTCTCCTTTTGCTCTTATGCTGCGGATCGTTTCATTAACACGGCAACCGTCCCTGCTGAAATCGCTGATACAACATTACAGCCTGTAATTTATAAATCGTCTTTTATGATTAGCGATACAGATTATGCGGCCAATATTACATTCTGTGCCGATAGCATTCATGCGGATCACTTTGTGATGTTGGTGAATGGTGCTGTTGTCCAAAATATGAAACAAACACAAACTTGTGGGATCGACTTGAATGGCTACATCATGCAAGGGCAAAATGATATTATCTTAACGCTTGCTAAACCTAATCTTGTCGCTGCTGTTACGAACGCGCGTATTCTTAAAAATCTCGAAGTTCATGCAGATTTAGTGTGGGATTTCCTTCCTCAGTTGCCTTCTATAACTGCGCAATGGTATATGCCTAATCCTCCTGAACGTCGTTGGCCTGGTTTCTCTTTCTTCCATGACATGTTGGGCAATCCTACCCCTGTGGTGACTGCGCCTGTTTGGAACAAGGATCCTTTAGAAACTTCAGTTTCGATCGATTCCTCAAAACGTAATGACCGTCTCTTGTCTCGTACAACTTGGCAAGTAGGGGCGGCATGGTATCGTTTTGATTTTATTGAAAATAGTACACCGCGTGAAATGACTTTTCGTGCAGTGATAGGGGGCGACGGTGGCGTATGGTTTAACGGACACCGTTTGGAAATGACAACTGTTAATCATATTACAACGGTTAAATTACCAGCAGAACGCTTTGTCCAAGGTCAAAATTGCTTGATATTCTGTCTTGCAACCTGTGGCTCAACCCCCAATATGACCGCGGCTGAGATTATTTATACTTCTCGTAAATAACAACAATATAAGGTAAAAAAATGCAATTTCAATGTCCAAACTGTCATGGTATTATCGCTGTCGATAACAGTGATTTAGGCTATTCCGTCCAGTGCGGAAATTGTTTTGAAACAGTCAATGTTCCACCTTCGCGTGTTATGCCGGGGACGGTGGTGGGTGACTTTTTGATTCTTGAGCAGTTAGGAAATGGGGGAATGGGTGTTGTGTTTAAGGCACATCAAATTTCTCTAGATCGTCCTGCCGCATTGAAAGTGCTTTCCGAGAATTTGGCGTCTAACCATGGTTTTATCACTGGTTTTATTAAAGAAGCCCGTGCGGCTGCTCAATTGAACCACCCACATATTGTTCAAGCGTTTGCGGTAGGGGATGATGATGGGATTTTCTACTTTGCCATGGAATATGTTGATGGCGAAACAATGAAAGAGATTTTAAAACGAGAACGTATTATTCCCTGCGATTTTGCTATTAGTGTGATGTTGCAAATTTCTGAAGCGTTAGACTATGCTTGGAAAGAAGCGAATATTGTTCACCGTGATATTAAACCTGATAATATTATGATTACAAGTTCATTGAAAGCAAAACTTGCTGATTTGGGTCTTGCACGTAGTGTTGAAGATATGGCGGAAGAAGAGGGAAGTGATGAAGTTTTAGGTACGCCTCAATATATTAGTCCTGAACAATTAACAGGGGCGCCTATTGATAATCGCACTGATATTTATAGCTTAGGAGCTACCTTTTATCATTTAGTGACTGGTCGTTTTCCTTTTGAAGGGAGTAACGCGCTTGAAATTGCTCAAAAACATTTAGCGGAAGAGTTAGTTCCACCTCATTTGGTTAATCCTAGTGTCCCTGAAATGGTATCGTTGGTGATTTGCAAAATGATGGCGAAGAATCCTATTGAACGTTATCAAACGGCTGAAGAGTTAGTTGAAGATTTAAATATGGTGAAAAAGGGGAAATTACCGCCAAAGCTAGCCTCGCGACATGGGGGTGGTTTTGCGGGAAAAACCTTGATTTTGGTTAACGATCGCAATCATACTACAACGCGTCAAGTGACTGAGCCTGCACCTAAAAAATCCTCAATGCCTTTAATTTTTGGAGGCGTTGCCATATTAATTTTATTGGCAGTTGGTGTGATACTGATGTTGTCAGGAAAGTCGGATACCCCTTCCATTGAGATTCAACGAACTTATGCTGAAAAGGCGATGGCAATCATTGATAAAGTGAAAGATTTGCAAAAAACAGATGTAAATATGGCCATTGACGAGTTACATAGTTTTCTTTCAGGCAATGATGAACCTTTAACAGAACAAGATTTTCTCAGACAAGCAGAAGTTCGTGCGCTTTATACACGTTTAGAAGAAGCAAATGTCGTTGCAAAATCGACATTCCGTCAAAATATGTATGATACTTATAAGGCTGAATTTAACAAAATTCAATCTTCATTAAAATAGGATTGGCTCTGCCATTATGTCTCCTGTACGCATTGTCCATTTTTCAGATCCACATGCCGGCGGTTTTGCCGAAGACTTCAGGGCGTTTTTAGATAAACGTTGGGTTGGGGTATTTAATTATACTTTTCGACGTCGATTCAAGTTTGATTTGGCGTATTTAGAGCGTTTTGTATCGGTGATGATAGCCAATCCTCCTGATGTAATTGTTTGCACGGGCGACTTAACATCAACGGGGCAACCCGGAGAGTTTGCGCGTGTTTTGCGTATTTTACGCCCTTTAGTTCGCGCGAAAATTCCAATGATCTATGTCCCGGGTAATCATGATTATTATGTGTTTCATCCAAAATGTAATCGTGCGATGGAACGTGTTTTCACAACCTTAAATAGTTATTTCCGCCTTAACTTTGAGGCATTACCCCAAAAACGTGTATTTAAGGATGTAGAGTTTTTAATCGCCAATGAAAGTATGCCCTCAAATTTAATTTCTTCGTGTGGTTATTTGCGTCAGAAAACAAGCGATTTTATTTGTGAAATGACAGCTCATAATGCGGAGAAAAAATTTCGTGTTTTAATCGGACACTATCCGATTATCGAAAAACAACCCATACTGCGTATTCGACATCGTTTGTTTGGTCAAAAACATGTGATTCCGTTGTTGTATTCAGGTGCGATTGATTTGTCTTTGAATGGCCATATTCATAGCCCGTATACGCGTTTAAATGGACGTTCACGAGGAGAAGTATGTTCGGGTTCTATTTCTAAAAATCACTGTTATGCTGAGCTCATTCTTGATTCTGATGATATGTCGATTCGTGTTCAACATTACGCATTAGATACGAATACGCCTCAACCCATTACCCCTTATCAGGAGCCTCTATCATGACTTCTCTTTCAAACATAGGTTTAATTGGACTCGCCGTGATGGGCGAAAATTTAGTACTGAATATGGCGCATCATGATTTTAGTGTGTCGGTTTATAATCGAACTTATGCAAAAACGCAAAAGTTCTTGGATACTCGCGCAAAAGGTCTTCCTATACAAGGTTTTGATTCCATCAGTGATTTTTGCGCCTCCCTTGAAAAACCGCGTAAAATTGTAATTTTAGTGAAGGCAGGAGAGGCTGTTGACGAAATGATCAATGCATTAGTTCCTCATTTAGAAAAAGATGATATTATCATTGATGGCGGAAATAGTAATTTTGAAGATACGCGTCGTCGTTCATCATCAATGCCCAATGGAATTTTATTTATGGGATGTGGTGTATCTGGGGGTGAAGAGGGGGCCTTGAAAGGACCCTCATTAATGCCTGCAGGGCCTAAAAAAGCGTATGATGCAGTCGCGCCCATTTTGACAGCAATTGCAGCAAAAGCGCCAGATGGGACCCCATGTTGTGCCTATTTATCAACAGATGGGGCAGGGCATTATGTTAAAATGGTTCATAATGGGATTGAGTATGCTGATATGCAGTTGATTAGTGAAGTCTATCTCTATTTTAAGAGTTTTGGTTTTCCAAATGCTTTGATAGCAACCATTTTTTCTCGTTGGAACGAAACGGAACTCAATAGTTATTTAATTGAAATCACAGCGCATATTCTTAAACAAAAAGATAGTGAATCTTCGCATGATTTAATTGATATGATTTTAGATGTTGCAGGGCAAAAAGGGACGGGTAAATGGACCGTGATTGATGCGTTGCATCAAGGCGTCCCATCGCCAATGATTGCTGAAGCGGTGTTTGCGCGTTCACTTTCTGCGCAATACGAGATGCGTCAATCTTTTGTTGCCAAGAACTTTCGAACCATGAATGAGTTGCGTCAAGATCACGCAGACGATGAAATTGAACGAATTGTTTCGTGTGCAGCAGATGCTTTGTATGCGGCAAAAGCGTCGGTTTATGCTCAAGGTTTTTCTCAAATTCAAACCGCTAAAAAAACTTATAATTGGCCTGACTTGGATTGTGGAACCGTGGCGAGTTTGTGGCGCGGCGGTTGTATTATTCGTGCCTCATTTTTGAACGATATAACCTTGGCTTTTCAAAAAGATTCAACATTGGAAAATCTTCTTTTGTCGGATCACTTTTTCGACAAAGTAAAAGCGTTAATCCCCTCTTCTCAATTTACGATGGCGTGCATGGTTTGGGGCGGACTCCCCACTCCCGCTCTCTCATCTGCATTTACATACTTAATGGCAATGGGTTATCCCAAACTCCCGACGAATTTGATTCAAGCTCAAAGAGATTATTTTGGTGCGCACATGTATGAGCGTACGGATAAACCTCGTGGCGAATATTTTCATACCGACTGGCTGAACTTAGGTGGCGATACCACTTCTTCAGCTTATAATAATTAACCCAAGGATAAATATGATTCCTCGCGTATCTTCCGTTTCAGAACTTTTAACCCTCGGCATTCAACGTATTACGATTGCAATAGGCGTCTTTGATGGCGTTCATGCAGGGCACCAACAAATTATTCGTTCTCTCGTTGCGCTGGCAGAAGAGACTCAATCTGTTCCTGTTGTCCTCACCTTTAACCCCCATCCTAGAGAAGTGCTTACGGACTGGAATCCTAAACTTTTATGTTCATTAGAGCGTCGACTCGAATTGCTCGAATATTTTGGTGCAAAAGCGGTGGTAACAATACCTTTCACTGAAGATGTCGCGCATTATTCGCCCGAAAATTTTGTGCGTCATATTTTATGTGTTGAAGGGATGCATGTGGTTGCGGTCACCGTGGGAAGTCAGTGGCGATTTGGCGAAGGCGCTCAAGGAGATGTTGAGGTATTAAAGCAACTCGGAAATCAATTTAATTTTCGTGTTGAATCGGTCCCAGAAGTTTTTATTGATGATGAACCCGTGAGTAGTAGTCGGATTCGACATGCGATTACAGATGACGATTTGAATTTAGCTGCGCTTATGTTAAATCGTCCTTACAATTTACGTGGACGTGTCGTGAGTGGTTTTGGGGTTGCATCCATTGATTTAGATGCCCCAACGGCGAATTTACAAGCTGAAAATAACGTGATTCCTTGCAGTGGTGTCTATGCTACGTTTGCTTTATACAATGGAACGTTTTATAATTCTGTGACTGCAATTGGTGTTGCCCCATCATTTGATCATGGATTGTCAGAAGCGCGCGTAGAAGTTCATCTCATCACGGACGAAGAGGAGTATTTTGACTTGCTTGATCAAGACTTAAGTATTTATTTTATTGCAAAAATTCGCGAAGAACTCTCCTTTGAATCCGCAGATGATTTGAAAATTCAGATAGTAGATGATATCGTTGAGGCAAAAGAAGCGCTTGATGTATATGATTCAACATCTTTGATTCCATAATTTGAGTTTTTTTAACCGAAATAACATTCGTTGTTGATGGAAAAACATTGAATTTAATTTAAACGTGATGGATAACGCTTGAAATCCGAAAAATATGGAGTATATTATAAATAATATATCTTCCTTGAAAATAAATTGAAATACAGGAGTAAAGAATGAAAGTTCCTCAAATGTTTGTGATGTTGGGAATGGTTGTGTTATCCGTTGCGATGCTAGGGTGTCGTGCAGTTGGCGAAGAAGCGGAGGCAAAATTGGGAATTACTGCCAAAGAAATTAGAGCGCGTAATTTAACTCAAACAAATGGCGATGGAATTTTAACGAATGCAACTTCATTTGAAATGATTCAATTTGTGAATGAACGCAGTAAAAATAGTGTGGGGATCACTCGAGATCGTCAATATATTGAACTAACGCGTTGTTTACTTCCTGACTATCTCTCCATTGGGACGATATACTCTTCAGATGCAATCAAACGTATGATCGTAAATCCCCGCGGAGTTTGGGAAATTGATGCCGCAGGCGCATCAACGCAAATCAAGGATAAAGGGGCACTTAAGCGAACCCGTTTTATATTAGATATGCAAAATTCAGCGAAAAAAGATGAAGATTTATGGCGCAAAATTGAGTTGGAGGAGTCTGAACTTAATCCGGATACATGGTATAAACTTGTTTTTTATCCCAAAGGGGATGTTCCAGGTTTTTCTTCTCGCGTAGAGTATATTAATAAAAATACTTTTTTATGCGATCGTAACGTTTTATATTTTGTGCAAGGGATTCAGTTGACGACTGATATTGAAGAGTATAAAAGTTTTGGAAGCATGAAAATTCCTTACATGTCTATCTCATACGATAAAGGGAATGAAAATATATCTCGCCGAGTCCTTAAGAGTTTTAAAATTAATTGTTTGAATAAAGACTGCATCTGTGAATTTGAACCCGATGCAAAATTAAATATGACCATCCCTGGCTGTAGAGCCTGTGGTGAAAAAGCCAAACCAAGGACTTATTATGAATTCCCCAAAAAGTGAAATTCTCCAAGAAGCGCATCGCGTTTTTGAAATAGAAATAGAAGGTTTAAATGCTGTTGTAAATGCGTTGGATCATCACTATGAAAATGTAGTGAATATGTCCATAGACGTGTTACAAAACGGCGGAAAACTTGTGTTATGTGGCGTGGGTAAAAGTGGTCATATTGGCCACAAAATTGCCGCAACGCTCGCTTCAACGGGATCGACGGCTGTGTTTTTGCATCCTGTCGAAGCGTTACATGGTGATATCGGTGTTTTACAAGATAAAGATTTATTGATTGCAATTAGTTATAGTGGCGAGACCGATGAGTTAATTTGCGCGCTTCCTGCCGCGAAACGCCTTGGGGCTAAAATTGTGGCAATTACAGGTGTTGCCGAATCACGACTCGCTCAATTTGCAGATGAAACCATTTGTATCAAGGTGCCGAGAGAGGCTTGTCCGTTTAACTTGGCGCCGACAACGACGACAACGGTTACATTAGCCGTTGGAGATGCATTAGCGATGAACTTGTTGAAACTTCGTGGTTTTACAAAATCCGACTTTGGTCGACTCCATCCCGGAGGTGCGATTGGCCGTGCCGTGACATTGCGCGTTCAAGAAATTATGCGTTCAGAAGCGCCTTGCATTTCTCCCACTCAAACGGTCAAAGAAGTGTTGTTTGAAATGACGCGTTTGCGTAGCGGTTCAGCGGCAATCATTGACGAAAATCGCAAAGTGATTGGTATCTTTACGGATGGTGATTTTCGTCGACACGCTGAAGAAGGAATGGATATTATGAATATGCCTGTCTCAACGGTAATGACACCTCATCCCATTACAATTCCAGCATCTGTACTCGCGGTTGAAGCACTCAAAATTTTCGAAAGTCGTAAAATTGACGATTTAGTTGCGGTTGATGCGGATGGATGTTTTGCGGGAATGGTCGATATTCAAGATTTGCCAGGACTCAAACTATTATAATAATATAGGAGTGTATTATGATTAATTATCAACGTGTGATGATGGGATTGAGCGTTTTGTTCATGATTGTGGTCTTAGCCACAACGACATCATGTGGAGTCGTGCGTCGCATTAATTTTCCCGATACAGGACCCAACTCTTCGGTTTCATCCAAAAATACGGGTATTTCGCAATCACAACCCCGTTCATTTATTGTATATCCATTTCGTAATACTTCATTTACAGAATCCGCGGGTCCTGTAGCACGTCGTGCATTTCAAGCACAATTTGCAATGTTAGGCGAAGTTAAATCGATGAAAGAAGTTGATCATCTTGCCAGTCGTACATGGTCTGTTCAAGATGCTTTGCGCGTTGGTAAAGAGATGGGCGTAGATGCGGTGGTGGTTGGTGAAGCGCAAAATTGTGAATCTTCATGGTTGCTTTTGCTTTCATACAACTATGTTTCTGCATCAATTCAAGTCTTTGACGTTCAACGTCGCGTTTGTATTTACACTGGAAAAAGTTATGACCTTGACGCAACGGGTAGTCCATTACTTTTCCCTCAAATTATAAGTAATATTACACGCAATCGTGCTTATTTTATGCGTTTTAACAATATTGCATCCGATATTGTCAATGATATCAACCCTCTTGTATTTAAAGCCAAACAATAACACCCATTTATAAAGGAAAAAATTATGAAAAAACTTTTACTCTCACTTTTTTTAGCTGGTAGCGTATTTGCTTCAGTGACGCCTGTTCATGCGATGGAAACCCCAGAAGATGCCACCGATGTATTAGATGCCGTGATTATGTGGTTACCTAATCTTGCCTTAAACATTGTCGACGTTTTTTCTGTTGAAGTTGGATTTGGTGGATCTGTAAGTTTAGGGACACAAGCTACACGCGCATGTCGTATTGGTTTTATTACAGATGCCAAAACGCCCAAATTAATGTGGGGGCCTAATCGTCAATTTGGTGGCTCTGTAGATGATGGTGTTGATGTTTCAATGTTTTGTTTTACATGGGAACAATATTCTCGCAGTTTAGTGACACGTAATGTCAAACGTTATGAGCACGAATATTCTGGTATTCCATTGCCTGTTGACAATGTATACGAATGGTTTGATGGCCCCCGTAATTATTGGTCATGCAGTGTTTGGGGCTCATTGGCATTACAAGGTCAAGTTGAAGTCAACCTTGATCAAATTGCAGACTTAATTACATCTATCTTTTTCTTTGATATTAAAGGTGACTGGGTTAAGTTCGAACAAATGACAGGTAAATCCTTGAAATAATTTATGGCCAAACGTCCAAAATCAAAAATCTTAATTAATTTAGAATATTTCGCTTTTCGTATTTTACATACGATTGCGATTGCGCTTCCGCGCGTAATTTTTTACCCGTTGATGCGCTCGATATTTCGTCTTTTATATTATGTAGACGCAAAACATCGCAATCGTGCAATCCGACATATCCTTTATTCAGGGATTGTCTCTACTCGCGAAGAAGCGGTCGCTTTGGCTAAACGTAATTTTGCTCACTTTGGAAACATTGTGGGTGATATTTTAGTATCAAATCGATATCTTAAAGAAGAAGAAGTAAATAATCATGCTTATATTGGCGGAGAGATTCCTGAATTAATAGCAGACGCAACACGTCGAGATGAAAATGGACAGTTTGCTCAATGTATCGTTGCGACTGCGCATTTTGGCAACTGGGAAGTTGCAGGAAATTTATATGTGTGGTTAGCGAAACGCCCTGTTATTTCTGTAATGCGCCCTTTAGATAATCCTAAAATAGGACATTTTCTTTACGGGGTTCGCGAATCAGATAAACACGAGATGTGTCCGAAAGATGGTGCGTTGCGTCGTTTATTGCGTGCAGTTAAAGAAGGGCGTTCTCTATGTTTGGTGCTTGATCAACATGCGCATAGAGAAGAAGCGATTGAGGCGACTTGTTTTGGACGTCGTGTATGGATGCATGCCTCTTTGGCTAAGCTCCATTTGAAAACGGGGTTACCGATTTATGTTGGTGTATGTCGTCGATTAGATGATCACAACCGTTATGTTTTTGAGGCATTAACTAAAATCGTTCGTGAACCTACTGATGATCGTCAAGCCGATGAAAAGTATGTCGCCCAAGCCTATATGGATGCGCTCGAAAAAGTGGTTCGACAAGCTCCTGAACAATGGTTATGGCCTCATCGTTACTTTGTGGATTTGCGCTTGGAAGATGACCGTGCAAAGCGAGAAAAAGAAAAACAGAAACTAGCCAAAAAAAATAAAAATGCTTAGAGCGTTACAACTTCAATCATATAAGGATGTTTCCAATGAAAAATGCACTTACTTCATTCTCAAATAATCAAATATTAATTTCACCGAGCTTATTGGCCGCTGATTTTGCGTGCTTAAAAGAAGAAGTTCAAAAAGTTGAAAAGGCAGGGGCTGAGTTGCTTCATCTAGACATTATGGATGCGCACTTTGTCCCCAACTTGAGTTTCGGACCTCCTGTGGTGGCTGCACTTCGTCAACATGTTAGTATGATTTTTGATGTGCATCTTATGTTGACAAATCCTTTAGAATATATCATTCCTTTTCAAAAAGCGGGTGCGGATCACATTACTTTTCATATCGAGTGTGTGGATGATATTCAAAGCGTAATTGATGCAATCAAACTTGCGGGGTGTACAGTTGGACTCTCCGTTAAACCGAAAACACCCGTTGAATCCTTGTTTCCATATTTAGATCAACTCGACCTCGTGTTGGTCATGTCCGTTGAACCCGGCTTTGGCGGACAATCCTTTATGGAAGAAGTGATGCCCAAAGTTGAAGCCTTACGCGCGGAAATTGTTGCTCGTAATTTGAATACTCAATTACAAATTGATGGCGGGATTGATGCGAAAACTGCTCCCATCGCTAAAGCGCATGGCGCAAATAATTTAGTGGCTGGAACCGCCGTATTTCGTCATCCGGAAGGGGCCCACGTTGCCATTAATCTCTTACGTTGAGAGGATAAATTTATAGGAGTATCTTCATTATGAATAAATGTTTGTCCGAACGCGAAATTGGGGATGAAATCGGGGATTATGTGATTTCCCGAGTTTTGTCTCGTAACGTGTTGGGTTCAACATATTTATGTCAACATGCTGTGACGGGGAAAAAGGTTATTATTAAAACCTATCCCAAAGAGGTGCCAGAAGAGGCTGGATTTATGGCTCGATATCAACTGATTTATGAGCAAATCGCAACCATTAAGCATCCTAACATTTTGCCCACACGTAAAATGGATTTAGATCACGAAGAACCGTATGCGGTTTTGGATTATCTTCCCAGCGTGAAAGGAATTATTCCTTTGTCGCTTAAAGATATTTTACATGAGCAAGGGGTGTTAAGTGAACTTCAGGTTTATTATTTAGCGCGACAGTTAATGAGTGTTTTGAGTTATGCACATACGTCACATGCGGGGATGGTTCATTATAATCTTAAACCCTCGAATATATTGTTTTCTTCAGAGGGACAAATCCGTCTTGCGGAGTTTGGAATTTTAAATTTGATTGGTCAATCTGTTTGGAAAAAAATCTTATCCGAACATGTTCAAAAAAAGCAAAATTTAGATCAAAAAACATCGCAATACTGGGGGCATTTTAATTTGAATCCAGATTTGGCTTCTCAAAGTGATGAGAAACGCCGTTCTGTTGGCGCGCTCTCTGAAACATTACTTTATATGAGTCCCGAACAATATGCAAATGATCGAGTCACCCCACAATCTAATATTTATAGTTTGGGCATGATTCTCTATAAAGCGTTGACCGGACATACATTTCACCAAGGCGCGCCTCCGCCTTCTCATTATGGGGTCTCACAATATTGGGATACCGTGATTGCCAAATCAACGGCACAAAACCCAAACAATAGATATTCATCAATTTCAGCCATGAGTGTCGATATTAACCGTTCTCATAAACTCGTTGCACTCTCTCTCTATTTCTTGTTTATGGTTGTTGTTGCCGGAGGACTTTTTCTGCTGGGATGGGGACTCCCCCAGCTTGTTTTTAATCAAAATTCAAAAATTGAAGCGTTTAAAATTTCACAAACCTCTTTTGAAAATTCTTTAGGATGGTTAGATGCACATACAAATCCTTTGCATCCCTCAAACTCCACTTATTTGTCTTCAGAGAAAAATGCCATCTTGCCGGTTATTCCATTGGGGACTTCCATAGAAATGGTTCCGATGCCTTCTTTATATCGTGATTTCGATGGAGATAGTGTTTATTACAAATATGCATCTCCCTATGCCTCGCATACATGGATTTCACGTACAGAAATATCTCAACGAGATTATCTTTCAATTATGGGGAATGATCCGAGTTTTTATCGCGACTTAAATGCTTCATATCCCGTAACTATGGTGAGTTATGAAGATGCGATGCGTTTTTGCAAAATTCTAACGGATTCACAGATTGCGCTCGGTGGGATGAGTTCAGATTATGAATATACATTACCTACCCGAATGGAATGGACTTCTGCTTATTTGGCCTCTTATTCTGTTGCTCAACTTCCGTATGTGATCAATCGATGTGGCCGTCCCACAATTAAATCGCGCGGTATAATTCGTTCGGTGTCAGACTGTAATGCAAATTCATTAGGTTTATTTGATATGTATGATAATGTTTCTGAGTGGGTTAAACCTTTTGCTTTTACCGATTCACAAACAACGCAAGCATGGGTATTAGGACGAAGTTTTTTAAATCAAAAAGAGTTTCAACGTCAATATGATAAGCAACATGTTGCTGAAGATATTGGTTTTCGTATTGTACTTAAACAGCGCGATTTGCATGAATAATTTTTTTCAAAATTAAACTCTACTTGATATTTTTCAAATTGAAGTTATATTAATATACCTACGTAGCGGGATAGCTCAGAGGATAGAGCAGAAGTTTCCTAAACTTTTGGTCGTGGGTTCGACTCCCATTCCTGCTACCATCTCTTTTAATACAGTTTTTGTAAGACTTTTATGGATTGAGGGTTATCACAACTTTTATAGAGAGGATTGGGAGTTCTCTTTGAGTTTTTTTTGACAGGTTAAATATAATTTCTTGGGCAGAATTGGTTTTATAATTTCTAAATAATGCGTTTGACATACAGCGTCGATATTTTGCATTTGTTCTACAAGAAATTCAATTGAATATTTTTCAAATTTAACCCCATAC
>CAZIVM010000011.1:0-27719 GCA_964542845.1 uncultured Victivallales bacterium | reverse complement strand
CTTAAATCGCGATATGAATAACATGAGTATTCCCCACCCTATCAACGGAAAGATGATATATTTAATGTTCCCAGAAATGATCCCTAAAATGATGAGTGCACCATTGGGTAAAAAGTAAATAAAAGAGAGGATAATGTAAGTAGAACGGCAAGGTTTTATTATTTTTATCATGAATCAATGGCGTATAAAGTTTAAGAAATGTTGTTATTTCGACGGCGCGTTGGGGGGGAGTGTTATACGAATGGTTACAGGGTGTCCTTTTTGAGGTAACGATTTAGGATTACAAATAATCTTAAGTGGAATAGGCCCTAAATCTTCGCCATAATTAATAAGGGCGGAAGGGTCATAAATCGTTGCAATATAGCCCCCTTCACGTTGCGCGCAAAAGCGTGATCCCATAAATTGAGACCCCGAATAGAACCAACGGCCTTTGGGGAATGGTTTCGGTGGCGCGGGGAATATGCCTTCGCCACGTGATGCTCGTACTGAGTCAACGCCCATGTCAATCGAAAGAATATCATTAATATTGCAAATTTCAAGTCCGCGATGTCGTTTAAAACGGGCTTCTACAGTGACTTCATTTTTGAGAGGAAATGAGTCTAAGAGTTGAGGTTCAGGGACCCATGTTGTGGGAGATATGTGAAGAAGTAGAGCCGCAAAGTGGATGTCTATAGGATTTACTTTTGTAACAAAAATAGATTCATGCCCTTTTTCTGCATAGGAGCCGACGACGTATTCGATATTGACTGTGGGATCGATTTTTTCAGTGACTGACGGGAATTCTATCCAACGTTCTTCTGAATTAAATACAACTTCATTAATTTTAAAGAGGTGTGTATCGAGTTGTGAAAATCCGATACTATTTTGAAAATTTTTGAGAACTTCTTCATGAGAGACTGCATTAAATTTTTCATTTTGTATATCTGCAGGAATAAATTTGCCTGAGGGGGAAATGGATCCTTGAGCGGAGTCGACAACTTGCCCATTTAGAAGTACCGAACAGGTGATCAAAAATAATAGAAGTGGAATTTGAATAAAGTTTTTCATGTGGGTTTAACGGTTGTCATCTAGGATTTCAAAACACAATAATTTAGCATTTTAATGAAAAAAATCAAATTTAAATGTTAAAACTAACAAATTTTTGAAGAAAATAGTTCTTTTTTTAATTTGACACATATTTTAAAGTTGAAAATGAATGAAATTATGATATTGTATCTATGATACATTATTATAGATTATAGAACATAAACAAACTTAGGAGTCAAAATGAAAAAAATTATTTATGCATGCTTTGTGGTTGCTTTTACAATGCTTTGTTTGCCTTGTATGGGGGCAAATGAAGATCAATTTGCCTACCCCTTAGGCCCTATAGGCGGAAGCAGTCGCGCACGATCTGGCACGAATCACTTACGCGTGACCTCTTTGATTGCGGGAGCGCCTGGTGCAAAATCGGGTTTGAAAGTTGATGATGTGATCATTGGTGCGTTTGGACAAAACTTTGGGGTTGCAGATGGCGGTTCACATAGTGGACCTACTCAAGCTTTGGGGCTAGCAATCGAATATGCTGAAGAAGAGTGCAATGGCGTTTTGGAATTAACAGTGATACGTTCGGGCGTAGGCGAAACTCAAATTAAAGTTCAACTTCCACCTAAACCTCGCAGCAGCCCCGCATTTCCATTGAACTCTCCTAAGTTTGACGAAGTATGGAATTTGGCTTCCGAAGAACTCATTAATCGCGCCCAAACATTAACCAGTAATTCATACGCAGAAGGTTATATTGGTGTGGCGGCAGTGACCCATCCTTACGCGTTTGATCCTAATGTAGGCGGTGGTAAATATTACAAAGCATCACAACAAGCCAAAAATAAAGTCATTAACTACGTTAAATCTCTGAAACCTTATTTGTATGAGCCTAAAGCCCCCGATGGAACCGCGAGTACATTGACGGCTAATGATCCTAATTTAAAAGGTTTAGGGGATGGAAGTACATGGGAAATGGGGCAGGCAGGAATGGTTCTATCTGCTTACTACATGCGATGTACTGACGAAAAAGAACGCGCCGAATTGAAACTTGTTATGACGGATCTTGCTAAAAAAATGGCTGCGCATATTCAACGTTGGAAACAACCGCCCACTTCGCCAAATTCAACATATAAACCTTGTTTAGAAGGGATTATGTCTCATGGCGGTTTGGAGGGGGATTATATTCATTTAGGATGGGGAGGCGGTATTAATATATGTTCATCCCATACACTTGTTGGGATGGCGGCATTGCGTGCAAGTGGTGGCGCAAACTTTAATGCATTAGCGCCTGATGCACACGATAAAGCCCCTTCATACCACCCGATAACGAAAACAAAAGCTTCAGACGATAAGAACTATGTTTCGGTATCAACGCGCACGATCGATCAGAAGTTTACGATGGGTTGGAACTGGGCAACAAATCCGCAAAATGGTACTCTTGCTTTGAATTCTAAGTATTCAGGTACAGATGGGCATGTATGCTATACTTCGCAAGGAGGATCGGATTATGATGCAGCGGGAAGAACGGCGGGTTTTGCAACGGTCGGAAATATTTGTGCGTATGCAGATGGGAAATTTAATGCGCGCAATTATGGCATTAATATGTTTACGGAGCCTACAGCGTCTACCCCAAATTTTGAGACGCGTATTGATCGTATGACGCATTATGTATCGCGTCGTTGGGCAACACAAATGAATTGCCATGCCTATTGTTTTCCGGGCACATTTTATAGTCAAACGACATTGCCGTTTATGAATTCTAAACTTCAACGTTACTGGTTAGAAAACTGGCAATTCTACTACAATATGTGTCGTCAGCCGAACGGAAATGGGGGAGAAAGCTTGATTTGGTTTCCTGGTCGTGCCCATGATGAGGCGTATGTCAATGCGCGCACTTGTACGTTGATTAATATTACGGCGTTAAAACCCTTAGCGCAAGGATATTATAGTTTTATTCCTGGGTTTAAAAAAGAACGCTTGTTGATGAAATATCGTTATCCTTTTGTAACTTGGCCCACATTAGAAGCGCGTAAAGTGACGATTAAATCTCCCGAACAAGTTTTCAAAATTGATGTTTCGGATGGCGTCGGAAATCTTTTAACGGGTCGGGATTATCGTGCCTCATGGAATGTCGTTTCGGGGCCTGCGGATGTGATGTTTACACACCCATTATCTGCCAATACATCCGTCACTTTTACTGCGAACGGTACTTATCGTTTACGTTTACTTTTAGAACGCCCCAACTATGAGCCATGGGAAGATTTTATTGATGTTACAGTGGACTACTTCTCATTGCCTGAAGGATTGACAAAAGGGACAATTTCGGGCGCGCGTTACACCGGACTTTCTGGAAATAGTTTGACGACATTGACAAGTGCTGCAAAATATCCTAATTTTCCTGATGTAACATTTACTGCAAATAGTTTATCGATTCCCAGTAACGGAGATAATTATGGTGGCCGTATCTCTGGTTATATTGTTCCAACAATGAGTGATAGCTATGTTTTTTATATAGCTGTTGATGATGCGGGGGAGTTCTATTTGAATAAAACGGGGATGGAAAATGATCAGCTTCAGTTAATGTGTTCTGCTACGGCTGCAACAGGAAATGGTGTTTTTACCAAAGTTTCTTCTCAGAAATCAGATACAGTTTATCTTGAAGGCGGAAAGGTTTATTATTTTGAGTCGATTTGGAAAGAAGGGACGGGGGCCGATTATTTACAAATTGCATGGACCTCATCGCGCATCACTTCACCTACAATTATCCCTTCTGAAAATATAGCGTCGATGGATGAATCTGATCCTGCTTTGCGTATTGTTAAACAGCCCATTGATGTTATTTCTTCAATTGGTGGGGTAGCGCGCTTTAATCTTGAAGTGGCTGGGGATGGACCTTTTATTTACCAATGGCGTCTTGATGGAAAAAATGTGGGTTCGCAAAGTTTAACTTCAACTTACACGATTAACAATGTGAGCAATTCTAGCGTTGGAAACTACGATTGTGTCGTGACAACGCCGAATGGGACTCTAACTTCAACTTTGGCGCGTTTATCATTAGATGGCGAATCATCGATCAAAAATGGCGGTTTATGGATAGAACATTATTATTATGTATCAGGGGCAAATGTCGCATCACTGACCTCGAATAGTAAGTTTCCCTTGTACCCTGATGCCTCCGACAGTATCAGTAAACTTGGTATTAGTCCAATGAATGTGACTAATGCTGGGGTGCGTCTTTCTGGATGGATTAAATTCCCCAGTGCGGGCCAATGGCGTTTAGGATCGCGTCAAGATGATCAGGCGCAACTTTTCTTGAGTATCAATGAAGAGCCCGATTATAAAAAAATGATTGTGAATAATACTTCTTATACTGCAATGGGGTGGTCGAGCTACATCACCATTACAGATACAGAACAGTTATATTATATTGAATATATCTTTAAATACAATGGTTCGAGCGACCATTTTGGTCTTTACTGGCAAAACTCAGCGGATGCCGTTCCTACGATTACAAAAGGCGGATCAAATATTCCTAGTAGCGCACTTTATTATGTGGATGGAGGATGTGGTACATTGCCTAATTCTCAACTTAATCCTGTGATTTATGCGGATACGATGGTTGTGGCGGGTCGTGCTCCTACGCAATATAATGTTATGAAAAATATTTTAGCTTATGATGTGAATTTAGTAGATGTGGTGAGTGTCTCTAAAGCGCTTTATGGTTCAGTAAGTGTAGGTGCAGATGGTAAAAGCGTGATTTATACGCCAGGCGAATATCGTCCATCAACCGGAGATGCGTTTACCTATACCGTCAGAAACAATTATGGAAAAACTACGGAAGGGAAGATGTATGTGACATTTAAAGATTTTCCCATGAATTATGTGCGTTATTTCCCCATGGACGAAAAAACTGGAAGTACGCTTTACGACCGTTCGAATACGCAACGTGATGCGACTATTTCTGCGATAGACGTGAGTCAAACTCATGTAGCGGGGCGTGCCTTTGGTGGCTTTGAGGTTTCGGATACGTTAAAGAGTTCGTTAGACTTGGGGGCAAATTGGATCCCGAATGCAATGACATTGAGTTTGTGGGTTAAAACGACACAACAAAGTCCATCGAATTTATTCAATGAGATGCCTGCACTGCTTGGAAATGGCTCTTCCGAAACAAGTGCGCATAAAATTTTTGCGCTTAACGAAGAGGGACAAATGGGGATTTTAATTGGTTCTCAAAGTTTGTTTTCGCAAAAAATTGTCAATGATGGCGCGTGGCATCATGTGGTGATTCGTCGAAGTGCGATAACGAGCGGAACCTCACGTACACTTTCCATTTTTGTCGATGGGGTTTTGGAGTCGACTGGAAGTTTTTCTGATCCGAATACGAATCATGCGCTCTTCTCGCAATATTTAGGAAAAACAATGAACGTAAACTCCGAAACAAGCGAGACCGACTCGTTATTTTTTAATGGCGTCTGTGATGAATTTAAGGTGTTTGATACGCTTCTTACGGAACAAGACATTGTCGCGCTTTACTCTCAAATTCCAGAAACTGAACAGTTGACCCCTATGGTTACCTTAACTTCGAATTTGACTCAATCTTATCTTTATGCATCAGCGCCTTCAATTACGTTTAATGCATCTGCCGCGACTTATGGGGGCGAGTTAACCGCTTTAGCATTGTATCAAGGCGATGTGAAATTGGGGGATATTGCGTCGGATGGATCCTATACATGGTCATCCATTCCTGCTGGCGAATATACAGTAACTGCTCGCGGCGTCATTGATGGAACTACGTATAGTTCATCACCGATCTCCTTCCGTCGTTTGGAGGAAAAACTTGCCTATACCCTTCCTTACCGACACTATAAATTGGATGAAACTGTGCGTAATTCTCCGATAGATGCGGTTCATAATGTCGCCTCAACAACACCGATTTCGCATGATAGTATTTTGATTAACCAAGAAGGATATATCGATCGCGCCTACTTGTTAAATGGAACCCATACAGGTATTAAAGTTCCAGGTTTTGCTGAGAATTCAAACCGTATTACTTTGAGTGCATGGATCAAGCGAGATGGTGTACAAACCAATTTTTCAGGTATTATTTTTCAGCGTAACGGCAGTGTAAATGGACTCCAAATTAGTGGTTCTACATTACGTTATCACTGGAATGACGGCGGGTATGGCGATAATGTGGGTTTGTCAGTGCCAGATAGTCGTTGGACATTTGTTGCGATGACAGTCCTTCCAAATAAAGCAAGCTTCTATATGCGCCCATTAAATGAGGATGGATCATTAGGAACATTACAATCTAAAACTTTCACGAAAAATTATAATTTACCTCGTATTGTTGGGGAATGGAATATTGGATATGATAATACAGATCGTCGTTTTAAAGGGTTAATTGACGAAGTGCGGATGTATGATTTCGCATTAACAGAAGATGAAATTCGATATTTGTCTGATATTTCATCCCCCTATAATAAAATCAATTTCACGCTAGCTGAAGAAACAACCCCTTCCGAAAGTGGCACCTATACAGTCACCGCTTCTTTGGCAAAACCTGCTTTAACTCCCCTTTCTATTCCTGTTACTTTTGGCGGAACGTCTATTAAAGATGGCCCGAATGGTTATACTGTCAACACGGAATCTTTTACATTTGCGCAAAATTCGACCACTGCATCCATTGAAATCACGATTCAAGAAGATAATGTGCGTGAAGAAAACGAGTATATCACCATGCGATTTGGCTCACTTGCTGAAAATATTATATTAGGGTTGCAAGACAATTATCGTATGAATATTACAGATGATGATAAAGCCGTTATTCGTATAGAAGCGTCGACCCCTCAAATCGAGGCAGTCACGCCTGATGCGGTGCGAAATTATACGTTTAATGTAAACGCATCTTATGCGCCAAACGAAGTTCTGCAAATTCCGTATCGTATTTATGGAACCGCCACTTTAAATAAAGATTATGTTGTTCTTTCTGAAAATGTACTCTCTTTCCCTGCAGATGCAACAACTTTCCCATTAAATATTTCAATCCCAATAGATTCAACGTTTAAGCCTACGCTTACATTGGTTGCAGAGTTGGGCGTTCCTTATTTTGAACGTGCTTCTCTTGATGATAATGCGAAAAGTGCCGAAGTTTCAATTCTTTGTAATCATACAAAACCCATTGCGCAGTTTGAAACCAGCGATGAAATTCATTTAACAGAAGGGGCAACTCCAACTTCATATAAGATATTATTATCACGTCCATCCCATGAAAAAATTGTTTTGAATATTCAATCTTCCGGGAGTGCGGTGAATGGTGCTGATTATGGTTTAAGTGCTTCTCAACTTATTTTTGAACCCGGTGAAATAGAAAAAATTGTAAAGTTAAACATTATTCAAGACATGGTTTTTGAGGGAACAGAAAATGCGGTTTTAACATTGGTTCCCGTGAATGAACAAAGTGTCGGTATTGGAGGTTCTCCATTGCTTATTACCCTCTTTGATGATGAAAATGCCCCCACCATTGGTTTAACTCAAACCACGCAATCTATCAATCGTGGAAACCAAGTTTCAATTAATGCAAAACTTTCCCAAAAGCTCGATCAAGATGTTGTTCTTGCGCTTAATTTCTCAGGAACAGCACGTTCTGGAATCGATTATCAATTGAATACAACACCTCAAATTACAATCCCTGCAGGCGCACTTTCCAGTGCCTATATATTCACTACACTTCAAGGCGATGCAACCTCATCTGAAAATGAACAAATTTCGGTTTCCGTTATCCCTAACTCCTTAACGATTTTGCTCCCTGATTTTGCGCAACAAACCATTACCCTTTCTCCTCCTAATGTGATTCCCGCACCTTTGTTGGCTTATTCGTTTACAGAATTAGTGAGTGATTCTAAATATGTCGATGAATCAGGAAATGGTAGAGATTTGATTTTTGATACCCTTCCAGAAGGGGTTTCAGTAGATTCAGTCGGATATCATGGGAAATCGGTCTTTTTCAGTGACTCGAACAATGCGTTAAAAGGAAACACCTTCACAAATGTATTGCCTGCAACTAATAATGCGACGATTTGTGCATGGGTAAAATGGCATCCAGAATCAGGCGCTCAAAATTATATGACCGTGGCTCAACTTTCAAGTACAACTCACAATCAAGTCGGAGAGATTAAAATTGGCTCGAACTGGAAAGTGGGTTATAAATGGGGAAATGCTCAGGAGGTTTCAACTGCTGCTTTTTATAAAAATCGATGGAGTTTTATTGCGATTACAGTAAGTCCAACAGGGGAAACATTGCGTTATTGTTATACGGTGGGAGAAAGTACGCCTGAATCGTATGCAACGGCGAAATATTCAAGTATGGCTTCATTAGCTTTCGATACGATTTCAATTGGTGCAGATAAGAATAACGGCAATAGATTTTATGGTTGGGTAGATGATGTGAAGGTTTATGATCAGGCGTTATCCGTGAATCAACTTCGACAATTGTGTCTTTCAAAAGTAGGCATTATTGCGAGTCGTTCGGTTATTGAACTCAATAATAATGCGGAATCACTCGATCTTTCTTTGAGTGAGTTACCCGATACTCCCATTCATCTAACGCTTCAAACGGAATCAAGTGATTATAATGTTACCCCCACATCCTTGTCGTTTACACGCGAAAATTGGGCCACAAAACAAACGGTTCAAGTATCCGCCACTCATGATGACCTTGGTGCCCCAGATGCAAGCTTAAATATCTCTGGAAACAACGTTTCGCCCATTTCGATTTACCTTAAACGTGATAAGTCAACTCTACCAAGTCTATCGTTTGTCACGACCTCTTATGAAAAGAAAGAAGATGATGGGGCTTTTGTTGTTACTTTAAGTTTAAATCAGGCATTAACAGAAGATGTGCGTGTCCCACTTTATGTTACAGGAACTGCTCAACGTAATATGGCATACTCCTTTAATCATGATGAAGCTGTTTTTGCTGCAGGTACAACTACGTGTCAACTCACCTTTACGCCGATCAATCGTCCCGGTTTATTCACGGGAGATTTTCAAGTTTCCATTGCGGCGATGCCGACAAGTGTTTTGAATATGAATATTCAACCCATTTGCAATATCACGGTTAAAGATAATGATGTTCAATCTAAACTAGGGTTCAAAGGAAATTATACAGAACTCGATATTTCAGAAACTACTTGCAAAATATCATTAGTTGCATCTCATCCTTCTAACGCTGTGCTTCAAGCCAATTATCATGTTTATCGAAATGGGGTGCTTGATCCATTTACCTATGCACCTGTGGAATTGGCATCACTTGCGAATGAAACGACTTTGTCGATTCCTGTAAAATCTAGAGATGAAAAGATTCAATTAAAGTTATATAATGTCTCTAACGGTGAAATTTGGGCATCTAAAGATACGCACTTGATTTCAATTCAGGGGTCGTACGATGTTTCAAATCCTGTGGCATCTGTTGTGGTGAATCCGATTTGGAATGGCGCACCACTTTCAACTGTGAAATTTATGGATTACCCCAGATCTTTTGTCATCGCGCCTAATGGTCAAGACGATTTTTCAGTAGGATTTGCATGGAAATCTCCCTCCACGATTCCCAAAAATGGACAATGGTATCCTTATTATGTCTCTTCAAACTGGTATTCTGAAGAACTCAAATATACGCAAGTTTTCACGGTACGAGCTAATCCGCCCGTATTGAGATCTGTGGCAGGGTCTTTGATGTCGTGGAAACCCCCACGTCCCATTGAAGGTTTCCCTGTTGCGGGTTATAAGATCTATAAATCCGTGGGGAAAACAGGGCCCAAAACATGTGTTGCAACGCTAATGGATCCGACGCTTGTTTCGTATGACATTGGGGAACAAACAGATATTTATTGTTGGTGGATCACAGCGATAGGTACGGCTGAAGGATATGGGGAAAGTCTTTTCTCCGTATCTAAAACAAATAAAGCGATCAATAGTGCGCGATCTTTAACAGCATCTCAAGGAAACGTTGCGGGTAAGGTGACCGTTGGCTGGACGGTGGATAAATCTATGCCATATTATCAACTTTTACGCTCTGAGTCCCCTGCAATGACATCTCCAACAACAATCATGCCTTGGGCAAAAACAAAATCCTTTAGTGATATTAACGCAGAACCAGCAAAAGTTTATTATTATCAACTTTATTGTGCTGAAGGTTTGGCGGGTGAAAAAGCAGAAACGTATGTGCCTTTTGTAGTAAGTGGTTGGACTAAACTTGAAGCCCCCACGATTACATCTGTTTCTGGTGGATCTAAAATAGATCTCCCTATTTTAGGGAAGGTACAACTTTCTTGGACGCCATCATTAAAAAATAATCTACCACAGGCTCAATATGTTGTTGCGCGTAGTTTAAAGACCGTGAAAGATGCAGAGATCATCGCTTATACAGATGCTACTTCGTATATCGATGAAACGGGAGTTCCAGGCGTTGAGTACTTCTATTTTGTTTCTACCGCAGCAGAAATTTCTGATTCTACCGCCGTTGTTCCCACCGTATGGAGTAAAGGCAAAAAAGGATATGCTAAGTTGGACGAAATTGATTTGGCATACGCACAAGATGGTGAATCACATATCCGCATCCGTGTCTATTGGAACAAAGTAGAAGGCGCGCATTATTATCGACTCTATCGTGAGGAGGAGAGTGATTCTACAACACGCGTATTACTTACGAAAAAACCGATAGAACATACGCTGTATGAGGATCTATTGAAGCTTGATGTAAAGAAAAAATATCGTTATTATGTTCAAGCTTATGCCGATAAAGCGTCGAAACGCGGGGGTGAGTTAAGCTCTATATTTGCCACAGGGGCGTTAAAATTGGATGAGATCGCAAACATCGATATTGCCGCAAGTGTTGCAGCTCCTGCAATTCATGTCGATAGTTTGGCATTTGATGAAGAAGCAAAGTTTATCAAAATGCCTGTGTCATATGGAATGTATCTTGATGGAACGCGAATGAAAAAAATGATGTTTACTTCTTATCAAAATACACAAAACTCCCTTTCAGTTTGGAATAAAAATGATGTGATGCTCTTTAATAAAAAAGAATATACCACTTATCTTAAAACTAATTTTACTTATTATTATTTACAAGAGAACAAACAACTTGATTCTAAAATGATTGAAGTTTGGTTAACCTCTAAAGACCGTAAGAATGTTGCAATCCCATTTTTTGGTGCAACGGTTCGCGTGTTTGCAGATTTCTATTATCGCGCACCCACTTTAGATCAGACCACTCTCGCTTTCAAGGTGGATGCTAATGTTGATCAATTAATGACGATTACAGGCTCATATTTGGGATCTAAAAATCCAACAGCATGGATTGAATATCGTGATCCTGTGAAGAATACGATTAAGAAAGTTAGCCTAAAAGTGTCGCCAGTGTTAGATGCTACACCTGATGCCCTGACTAAATCAAAAATTACCAACGCTACAACCGCAACAGGTCAATTCAATATCACCATTCCTAAGAAGTGGGCCATCGCGCCTCCTTGGGGAACTCAAACAGAACTTTTCTTTGTAATGAGTACAGGAAAAGCAATGGTTTCCGTTCCCGTTGAGGTGATTGTCCCTTAATGTTAAATAAAAAAAATGCCTTTACGTTCATTGACGTAAAGGCATTTTTATTTTTTGGGATAGATTAACGGATTTTGATACACAACATTGTGATATCGTCAAATTGTTCGGCGCCATCAACAAATTGATGAACCGAATCTTTAACCGCTTTATCTATAGCCATAGGCGAACATTGTTCTTGTGCACAATGGGTGAGTAAACTTTTGAGTCGATCCATTCCATAAAATTCTTCATTTTTATTTTTGGCTTCGGGGACGCCATCGGTATAAAAATAAAAGGTGTCGCCAGATTCAAATTTAATTTCGGATTGGGTGTATACCGCATCTTCTTGAATGCCTAAGGGGATCCCATTGAGCTGACAAGGTTCATGGAAAGAACCCTCTTTTTTAAGTAGATAAAAAGGATCGTGCCCAGCGTTGGTATAAGTCATCGTATGGGTTTCGAAATCAAAAACCGCAAACAGATAGGTTACAAACAAAAAGGCTTTATTATTGACACAAAGTGAGGCATTCATGTTTTTAACTAAAAGTGAGGTGTCGATATTTTCATCATGCGTCATACCGCGATGCAAAGTTTGCGTCACGGCCATGAAGAGAGAGGCGGGGACGCCTTTGCCTGAAACATCACCAATCACCGCACAAATCTTGGTAGGAGATAACATAAAGAAATCGTATAAATCCCCTCCAACCTCTTTGGCAGGAACAAGTGATGCATCAATTTCAAAATATTCACATTCAGGAAAGGGCGGTAAAATCTGAGGTAAAATCCCTTCTTGAATTTCTTGCGCAACTTTGAGTTCACTCTCAATTTTTTTCTTTGCGGCTGTTACTGACTGTAAATTTTTAATATGTTGCTTTAAATCGGTGGTCATGCGTTTAAATGCGGAAGCGAATAGACCCAATTCATCTTTAGATGAGATATTGGGGATTTTACAATTGAGATTTCCTTTTCCTATTTCGCGCGCAGCCACTGAGAGTTCGTTAAGAGGATTGCTAATGCGACGTGTTACGAGAACTACAACCAATAACATGAGCAGAAAACCACTGACTCCAATAACTAGAAATATTTTGTCAAATCTTTCCTGATATGCAAAAAATTGTTTGGCGGGAAAAACGATTCCAAAAGTCCAATCCACAATTTTCATGGGTGTAAAATAGGTGTATGCTTGGTCATCTTTATAACTCGAGCTCAGAATCACACCTTTTTTCTGACGTCGAATGGCTTCATCAAGCTTGGCAAGCACTGAATCTGTTTTTTTTGCGAGGGAAGAAAGGGTTTCCGTGAATACCCATTCTTGTTTCGGGTGAGACACAATGGTCCCTGTATTTGAAATGATAAAAGGATAGCCCCCATCTTTAATAGGGATTTTATTGAGTTCGATACGTAGGAACTCCAATGAAATATCGATGCAAAGAACGCCAGCTATATGCGGAACATTTTCTGAATCAACACGGTAAAATGGCGTTGTATAAATGGCGATGGGTCCTTGAATAAAATCTCCAATAAAAGGTTCTCTCCAACACCCTTTTTGCGATTTAAAACAATCGCTGTACCATGTTTTCTGACGATAATTTTTCCCTTTGATAACCTCTTTGCGTTGATTGATGATGCGGGCAAGATACATTTGATCATCAATTTCATTACCCTTGGGTTCATAAGCAACGACCATTGCAACAACTTCAGGGCGACTTTCTCTTGCGAGTTTAAGCATGTTTTCCATAAACGTATGAATTTGTTCACTAGATGGATTTTCTTTGGTGAGCCGATCGGACGACATTTCTGCAATGGACATTGTCTCTTTTAGAATATGGTCAATATAAGAAACCGTATTATTACTAATTTCTTCGCCTTGACTTAGAGTGAGTTCTGAAAACTGAGAGGCTGTATGATTACGTAATACCCAAAAAGTGCGCCAAAAACAATGGCAACACCAATCACGATGAGCATTGATTGACGGAATACAAGACTGTGAATGTTAAAGAATGATTTCATAGGTTTAGTGTGCTGAGATAATTTTTGACATGATTAAAATATTGTGATCTTCTTCGCGTTTATACTCCACATTATCCATGAGTTGTTGAACCATGAAAATGCCGAGTCCGCCTTCATCGCGCTCATCCAGCGGTTGGGTAATATCTGGCGGAGAAACATCAAGTGGATTATATTCCATCCCGCGATCTGCAAATGTGATTTTAAGTGTTTCTGTTTCGGTGTTGAATTCAATAGTTACAGATGCGGTTCCTTCTTCTTTAGGATATCCATAACTGGCAATGTTTGTGAAAATTTCATCGGTTGCAATCAGAAGTTGATTTTTTGTTTTTTCTGAGATGTTTAATTCTTCGGCGATTGTTTCAATCCAACTTTTGAGTGTTCGAAATGCATCGCGTTCGGCGGGAAGTGAAAGCGACTCTTCTCCATGATAGTGAAATTTACGAATAGAATGGGACATATGTCAGTCCTTTTTTAGGTTTTTGATTGAAAAGGTTTTGAATAATCTTATAATGTGATGTTATTAATCTAATATAATGTTTTAAAATTTCAACCTTTTTATTTGATAAACATCAATATTTATTTAAAAATTAGAATTTATATCACAAAAAAATATCTTTTTGTTTTATAATTACTTGAAATTTATCGAATATAATGATATATTTATCTCATACATATTGAAAATATTTACAACGCTTTTCTTACAACAATACAACAAGAATAATCTAATGGACGATCTCTGGAATATCGCACAAAAAACACTCCTTCAAGGCGATGGCTATATCACCGTGCTAAAAGGGTTGTGGATAACTGTGCAAATTACCACGCTATCGTTATTTTTGGGGACAGTGCTAGGCGCGCTAATTTGTGCCTTACGTGTGTGTAAATACAAAGTTTTACAATGGGTTGCCCGTGTTTATATCGCCTTGCTTCGAGGCTCCCCCGTGTTGTTGCTTTTAATGTTAATGTACTATGTGGTGTTTGCATCTACACAACTTTCGGCAACTTTTATTGCTGTTACAGCTTTTTCGCTCAACCTATCAGCGCACGTTGCCGAACTGATGCGTGCCGCGCTTCTATCAACGGATTTTAAACAGAATGAAGCCGCAAGAACGCTCGGTTTTTCTCGTTTTCAAGCATTTTATTTAATTACGCTTCCTCAGGCTTCAAAAATTGCTAAGCCTGTTTATCAGTCGAATATTGTGAATTTAATTCAATGGACAAGTGTTGTGGGGTATGTTACAATTACCGATCTCACGCGCGTGATTAATAATATGAGCGCTCGAACGATGGAACCCCTTTTTATGATTTTAGTGGGAATGGGATTATACTTAGGTTTAGCGTATGTGTGTTATGGAATATTTGCGTTATGGGATATGGTTTCTGAAATGCGGATGAAGCGACGAGGTGTTCAAAATGATTAAAGTTGAAAATCTCTCTAAATCGTTTGACAATCTGAATGTGTTGACAAATGTTAATATCAACATTAAGCCTGGTGAAAGAATTGCAATTATTGGGCCATCGGGTTGTGGGAAAAGTGTATTTTTGCGTTCATTAAATCTTTTAGAGGTTCCTGATGCTGGTAGAATTTTTATTGGAGAAGATGAAATTACGGCTAAGGGTGCTGATGTGAATCGTATTCGTAAAAATATGGGGATGGTTTATCAAGGATTTTATCTTTTTGAACACATGAATGTGTTAGATAATATCACGTTAGCTCCTCAAAAAATTAAAAAAATGTCTCGAAAAGATGCGGAAGCTCGCGCGATAGAACTTCTCAAAATGGTGGGGCTTGAAAACAAGAAATATGCCATGCCATCTCATCTTTCAGGGGGGCAAAAACAGCGGATTGCCATTGCGAGATGTCTGGCCATGGATCCGAAGGTAATGCTTTTCGATGAACCCACAAGTGCGCTTGATCCTACGATGGTTGGCGAGGTGCTTGCTACAATTCGGATGTTGGCCAAACAAGGTCTTACGATGATTATCGTCACCCATGAAATGAACTTTGCTTATGAGTTTGCAACGCGTGTTCTCTTCTTTGACGAGAATGGGATCTGCGAGGAAGGGACGCCTTCCGAAATTTTCGACCACCCCAAGAATCCTAAAACCATCGCTTTTATTCATAAAACTAAATTTTTCTCAGAACAAATTACGGAGCGTAACTTCGACTTGATGCGTATTCATGGTGGAATTAGTGCTTTTGCTGAAAAATATGCGATTGATCGTTCGGTGTCGCATCGACTCCAATTGTGTACCGAAGAGCTAATTTGCGAATTACTCAATAACTGTTATCCTTCCGACTCGGATGAGAATATTGATTTAAATATTTCAATTGAGTATTCAGAAAGCTCCAAAAGTCTTATGATGTCTTGTCGGTGTACAGGCATCGCGTATAACCCGTTTGATCTTCCAGATGATGAGATTCATCTCGGAATGCTCATTGTGCGCAAATCGGTCACCACATGTGATTACCAATTTAAACAAAACTTAAACATATTAACACTTAATTTTTAAGGAAGTCTGTATGAAATCTCTTTTTTACACATTCTTTATGACAATGATGGGGTTGGGGATTCTATCGGGATGTAGTGAGGATACATCAACGCACAAAACCAAAATTACCGTGGGGTTACTTCCGCTTGCGGTTCACAACGCTCAACGCGATAATATTATAACGCAGTGGGATAAAGGAACCACGAATGCGACGGGATCCTTTAATGAAAATGATGTTTATATTGCCGAATCACAAAACTATATAGTGTATTATCCTGAGTATTCAAATGTTTCAGATTTGGTGTTAGCGCTTGAAGGTGGAAAAATTGATGCGATTTATATTCAAGATTTTGTTGCCTCTTATCTTAGACGTGTAAAACCCGAATTTTTAGTGATTAATGATAATTGGAATTATGTTCATCAGATGATTTTGACCCCTAAAAATCAACACTTGCGCGATCAACTCGATTCCGCTTTAGCCTCGCTTAAAGAGGATGAAATATTAGATGAACTTGCCCTTGAATATATTAAAAAAGCATCTGATGATCCCGACGTTGTCACGCTCCCCTCTTTTCCCAATGCGCCAACATTCAAGGTCGGGGTAACCGGGGTGCTCCCCCCTTTGGATTATATGACTACATCGGGCGAAATTGCAGGCTTTAACGTCGCATTAATGAGTGCAATATCCGAAAAATTAAAAGTAAATTTTGTTCCTGTCTCTGTCGAGATGAATTCTTGGACGATGGCGTTGAAAACGGGTAAGATTGATGTGATGTTTTGGCAACAAAACTATAACGAACCTTCAAAAGATACGAATGAATTACTCTTCACCACTGATTTTTATACAGCGCCTAATGTTTATATTATGCGTCGCGACTTTCCTTATCAGGCATTTTGGTTGGAATATTTCACGCCCAAAACTGAAAAACAGACGCAATGAGGTCGCATTCTTTATTTGATCATCACAAAAAAGTGGTTGTTTTCGGCGAAATATTATTCGATATCTTTTATGACAAAGTGTTCTTAGGAGGCGCTCCTCTTAACTTTGCTGTTCATTCAGCGCGGTTGGGACTCGCTGTTTCAATGATATCGTGTTTGGGTAATGACGACTATGGTAAGCTGGCAATGACTTCAATTTGTGAAAATCATATCTCGCCAACTTATATTTCCGTGGTTGATGTTCCTACAGGAACTGTGAGGGTGACTTTGGATGAAGACAAATTGCCAACATACACTTTTTCTTCTCTGAGTTCTTATGACAAAATTACTTTTCCGCTTCATGAATCTATTTCAGGCGATTTGTTCTATTTTGGGACTTTGGCTCAACGTTCTGAAACTTCACGAAATACTCTGTATCAACTGCTCGAAAATTTTCAAGGGAAAGTTTTTTTAGATCTAAATTTTCGTCAAAACTATTATACGCGCGAAATCGTTGAAAAATCTCTTCAATATGCGCATATCCTTAAAATCAATGAAGAAGAACTTTTTGTTTTAAATAATCTTTTGAAAATATCATCCTGTGAAGAACTTATCGCCTCTTATTCTTTAGAAGTTATTTTATTAACATTAGGAGAAAAGGGTTGCAAGGTTTATACCCCTTTAGAAAATTTTCATTGTGATCCAAGAGTTGTCCCTTGTGTAAGTACCGTGGGGGCAGGGGATGCATTTAGTGCAGGGTTTGTGGCTTCATATTTAGAAGGAAAATCTTTATCAATATGTGCACATGAGGCCATTGCGCTTGCCAGTAAAATCGTCCAAATTCAATCCGCTTTTTAACCCCTTATAGTTCATTATGTTTATTATACGTCTTACTCAATTTTTTCCTCTTTTTGCGCTAATGATTTCCGCTCTTGCATATTTTTATCCTTCTTTATTTACAGGACAATCCGCAGGGGTGGTCCCTTTGCTCGGACTCATTATGTTGAGCATGGGTACTACGCTTTCGACAGCGGATCTCAAACGGTTTAAAACGTATCCTAAACCGATTTTGATTGGCATACTTTTACAGTTTTTATTAATGCCATTTTTGGCGTATTTGATGGCAGGTGTTTTTCAACTTGATGATGCGCAAACGATCGGACTTGTCATGGTGGGGGCTGTCGGGGGAGGGACCGCGTCTAATGTGATGACCTATCTTGCGGGAGGTGATGTGGCTCTTTCGATAACGATGACTTTTTGTTCGACTCTTATCGGAATTGTGATGACCCCTTTATTGGCTTCAATTTATTTAGATATGATTGTCGCTGTTCCCGCATGGGATATTTTTAAGAGTCTGCTTTATCTCATTTTAATCCCTGTGAGTTTTGGCTTTCTCATCCGCTACATGCTTTCAAAATATGTTAAAATGTTTTCTTACATTTCTCCGCTTTGCTCTATGGTGTTTATTTTATGGGTGATTGCCATTGTGGTTGCGCTGAATCATGACGCCATTTTAGAGAGTGGAATCTGGGTGATGCTTGCGGTGATTTTGCATAACATATTGGGTTTATCTTTCGGTTATATATTTGCGCGTTTATTGCGTTGTGATAAGACAACGGCAATCACAATTTCGATTGAAGTTGGGATGCAAAATTCGGGTCTTGCCGTGGCATTATGCAAACAGTTTTTTGCCATTACATCCACATTGCCAGGGGCTTTATTTAGTATTTGGCATAATCTTTCAGGTGCAGTTCTAGCAGGTATTGCCCAGTATACTACTAAAGAAAATGTTAGAAATTAATCCGCCATCCTGAGATTGTTTTCTTCATAACTCATCGTTCCATGACACCCTTCTTTAGGGCATTTATAGTGGATGGATTCATTTTTCATAAAAGGTTTTAATTGAATTAAGTGAGAGTCACAACACTCAGGATGTCTTTTTTTCCAATTTAGAACGCGCGGCGATTTTTGAGAAAGAGTCGTATCTTGATTTCTCAAACATTCAAAACATATCGTTTCGGGTTTATTCGTGAGAAACGTCTCTGCTTCAATCTCTTGGAGTTCTTCAATAGATAAGAATATTGTGGCAATTTTATGTTTTTTAATACAATAATACTGTTGAACAAACCCACGCATAAGCCGATCCGGTTGCGTCAAATAAAGAAAACTCTTAAAATTGCATTGATCACATTTAAATTTAGCACAAGTGGCCATTATTTTACTTTGTTTTCTCTTGAGGCGCAAGCACTAATCTAAAACCAATTTCACTTGTTTTCCCTTCAACAGGGAGAACGCGTCGAAATGCAGAACGGCAATTTAACGCATAACATTCCCAACCACCGCCACGGGCAACATGAGCAATATTTTCTTCTGCAACAGCAACTGTAGGTTCGCCTTTGTAATTTTGCATGTACCAGCCAATGGTCCACTCCCATACATTGCCGTGCATATCATAAAGACCCCACGCATTGGCCGGGTAGCTTCCGACATCAACGGTTTGTTCAAGGAATTTACCTTTGGGGGCTTTATAAGGATAGTTGCCATCAAAATTTGCTTGTGAATCGCTAAGACTATCACCAAAGTAAAATGGTGTTGTTGATCCTGCACGGCACGCATATTCCCATTGGGCTTCCGAAGGAAGGGTATAAACATAGCCTTCAGGGCGCATCCCTTCGGTTAACGCATTGAGTTTTTCGCAAAATAACATTGCACTGTCCCACGTTACGTTTTCAACAGGACGATTTTTGCCTTGGAAATGAGAGGGGTTTTCGTCCATAATATAAGAATATTGCGCTTGGGTTAATTCATATTTTGCCATGTAGAAATCGCTATCGATAGTGAGCTCTTTTTGAATCTCATCTTTATCGCGTCCGCGTTCGATGCGTGGACTTCCAATGATAAATTTACCCGCTTTGATGTGGGCAAAATCAATATCAAAAGATGACGAGAGTTTGAGTTTTTCTGTTGAAACCGTTTGTGTGAGGCAACAGCATGCGCCGAGCGTTGCACTTAAAGCGATAATAGAAATAGACGTTAAGAATGAAGATGTTTTCATGAATGACCTTTATAAGTTTTGGGTTGGATATATTTTGTATATAATAAATAATGAAAGCGGAAAATGGCTTAATCTTCTGGCGGGAATCCAAATAGGTTCGTACGAGAATCTCCTGGTTTAGTACTTTCAAATAAAGCAAAGTGTAGGGCCCAAAATATCCCATAAACAGGGATAAGTAAGTTATAAAGTGCGCTTGCTGATTTCCCTAAGTCGTGAAGACGACGCGCGGTAATGGATAATGCAGGAAGAATAAATGCGCCAAGCACTAAAGATTGATAAACAATTAAACAAATAAGTGCTTTAAATATGTGTGCACTTGCCTCTATATCTGAAAGTGATTTTTGAACCTGTTGGGTGTAGAGCGCAAAGAATAGAAATGCTGCAATTGTTAAGATAAATACAAACATTAATGCGTAAAGAAAAAAACCTGTATATTCTTTTTCAGATGCGCGCCCTTGAAATCCGATATAACGCATGGCCATGTTGTCGTAGAAATACATCCAATAGGTTTTAAGCGTATGTAATACATTGTTTTGCATAGGAAAATCCTTGATTAGAGGTTGTTTATATCCATAATATAACACCATTCAAAATTATATCAAGTATAATTTGAAGAAAAATTAGGATATTTATCTATTTTTTGCAGATGAATTTGATTTGATGCGTGATATTAAAAAAAACTGACTCTTTGACAATATGAATGGTTCATGACAATAAGATGTTTAAAACAAAAAAGCCCACCAGTGAGGTGGGCAATATGTTTGATCTTTATTAGATCACAACTTCAGTTTCTGGGAAGACTGTACTGAACGGATCTGTTGAAGGATCAATAATGAATTCGGGATACATGATAGGACCATATCCCCAACCTGTTCCTTCTTTATTTTTAGGACAGCCAGGAAGTGGAAGTGGGAAGGTTACTATTTCTGTTACACCTACAAGTTCGCGTCCAATAAAGAACACAATGCCTTTGAATACACCATAAGTCACTGCTGCAAGACCGCCATCTTCGCGGTTGGTCTGCCAAATCTTGACAGGAATTTCGAGCGCGCCTAATGCCGTATTACATACGCCACGGCCTAATTTGCGAACCATATCATCGATAGTGGCTGCTTCAGATTGTTGTGCGGCAAAAAAGCCGACAATTAAAACGAGAATTAACAAGATTTTTTTGAGGTTTAACATTGTGTTTACTCCATTAGGATGATGATGTTTACGTTATTACTGATTATCACGTCAATATAAATATAACATCACTTTTCGCATTCGTCAAGGCAATTTTGCATTTTTTTTTTGTTTTTTCCTTTAAATTTGCGCAAAATGGGAGTAAATTTATATTAAATGCAAAAAAAATTGTCGAAAACGAAAGGATATAGAATGAAAAATCAAGAAGTCATGCATGAAATCTCAGCAGAACGCCTCGAAGGCATCACCCTCCTCAAGAAAAATGAAACCAATTATGATAACACCCCTCAAACGGCCAAACTTGAAACTTTTGAAAACGCATTTCAAGATCGTAATTATGTCATCACCTTTGATTGTCCAGAATACACCTCGCTTTGCCCCGTAACGGGTCAGCCCGATTTCGGACACATTATTATTGATTATATTGCGGATCAACGTTGTGTGGAAAGTAAATCTTTGAAACTTCATTTGTTTAGTTATCGTAACCATAATACGTTTCATGAAGAAGCGGTTAACTTAATTTTAGATGCAATTGTTCAAGCGTGTCAACCCCGTTGGGCACAAGTTAAAGGTATTTTTAATCCGCGTGGAGGGATTGCCATTCATGTGAAAGCGACACATGGTAAACTCCCCGAAAATGCTTAAATTTAAATAATCTCAAGGTTGTAATATGAAAATTCAAACAATTCAAAATGGTAGTGTCACGTCTCCTAAAGGCTTTAAAGCCTGCGGTGTGGTGGCGGGCCTTAAACGTTCGGGGAAACCCGATATGGCACTTTTGCTTTCCGATACCCCTGCAACTGTCGCAGGGACGTTTACACGCTGTGTATTTGCTGCTGCCCCTGTGTTGCTCGATAAGGCGATTGTGGCAATGCAACAAAAAGTGCGTGGCGTGATTATCAATAGTGGGAACGCCAATGCTTGTACAGGCGCTACAGGTCTTGAAAATGCACAGAAAATGTGTGTTTATACGCAAGAAAAATTGGGGTTAAATGCAGAAGAAATTTTGGTTTCATCTACGGGACGTATCGGGGTACAAATGCCGATGGATACGATTCTTAAAGGAATTGATATGTGTTGTGATTCTCTTTCGGATGAAGGTGGACTCCAACTTTCTGATGCGATTATTACCACGGATACACGCCCTAAGACCATTGCCCTTTCATTCGAACTCCCTTCTTCGGGGGCTTTGATTACGATTGGCGGTGCTTGTAAAGGGGCGGGGATGATTGCCCCTGAAATGTTCTCTCCTGGGTATGATGGACTCCATGCGACGATGCTTTGTTATATTACTACTGATGTTGATGCAGGCGCGCAAGAACTCCAAACAATGCTTCAAGATGCTGTTAGCAATAGTTTTAACCGTATTACGGTTGATGGCGATATGTCGACAAACGATACGGCGCTTTTATTTGCCAATGGGGCATCGGGCGCTCAACTCCTCTCCTCAGAAGATAACGCTATTTTTGCTGAAGCGCTTCGTCAGGTTACCGATTATTTGGCTAAAGAAATTGTCTATGATGGGGAAGGCGTGACTAAGTTTGTAACGGTAAAAGTGACCTCTGCGCGTGATGAAGCCGATGCGCGTAAAGCGGTTAATGCCGTGTGTAACTCACTTTTATGTAAAACCGCATGGTTTGGTGGCGATCCAAACTGGGGGCGTGTTTTGGCCGCGGTGGGTTATTCTGGCGCACAGTTTGATCAACTCCAAGTGAGCATGGATTACAACGATTTACCTGTAGTTCGTTTGGGACAAGATGCGGGAACTTCTGAGGCAGACTTAGCTGAAGTCCTTAAAAATAAAGAATTTACGATTCATGTTGATTTAGCTGCTGGTGATGCTTCCTATTGGATGTACACCAACGATATCTCTTATGAGTATGTGAAAATCAATGCCGAATACTACACTTAATTTTTAGAAAGATTTCAATATGTTAAAACAAGGATTATTTCTCCTTACAATTGCAATTGCTTTGATGATTGCCGCTTGTATTCCGATTGAGGGTTGGGGCGGACTCCCCCTCTTTTTGTGTCAATCTCCGATTTTAATGGTGGTGAGTGCAGGTATTGTGTGCACGATAATTTATACGTTTCTTTTTCAAAAAGCGTATCGTAAATGTTCGTGGGCGATGTTGTTGCATGTGGCGTTGGTTGTGATTGCGGTCGGCGCGGTGATGCGTGTGATGTATCGTGAAGAAGGTATTCCGTTCAAGCTTTATTATAATATGGAAGGATACCGTGTGGCATCGCTTCGTATGGATACGCATGTTCAAGAGAAAAGTTTGAAACAACTCGGTTTTGATATTGGTTGTGACTCTTTTGCAATTACTTATTACAATGATACGCAAATGCAAGTCCAATCTTACCAGGCGCAAATTTTTGTGTTGGATTCCGAAGTGTTGACCCATTATCCACTTGCCCCTAATGCCCCTGCGGTCTACAAAGATTGGCGTTTTTACTTGATGGGGTATGATGAACAAGCGAAGTTTGTGGCATTGTTGCCTGTGCGTGACCCCGCAAGACCTTGGGTCCTTGGCGGTTGCTATTTATTGATTATTGCAACGGCATTTGCTTGTTTTGTTCAAGTTCATAAATTGTGTCGCAAAGAGATGGAGGTGAAGGGATGATTTTCAAAGTACCCATGGATGTTTTACAATTTTTGATTGCGGTCATTTCTCTTTATCTTGTGGCATTGATTTGCAGTGCAGTTTCTGAAAAGTCGCGTAAATTTGCGCTCCCTTTAATGGGGTTAGGGTGGTTGGCCAACCTTGCGGTGATTGCCGATTTATGGATCATTTATGATGCCCCACCGCTTGGAACCATTTTCCATGTCTTATTAGGTTCTGCTCTCATTTTCTTTCCTGTGTGTGTGATGTTTCGTTTATACCAAAATCGCATGGCTGAAATTCCATTAATGATTGCATCGATTATTCCCATTGTGGGATGTTGTTTTATGGACCCAAAATTCGATTGGAAACCTGTTCCCGTGTTGCAGTCCAGCTGGTTTATTCCGCATGTTTTAGCGTACTGCATTGCTTACGGACTTGCCCTCGCAGCATTTCTTGTGTTGCTTTATGCGGTGTTTCGTTTGGTGATGCGTTGGAATATTGATCAGGCTTTTCAAACGCAACGTGTGTTGATTCTTCTCGCTTTTCCCTTTTTCATTTTTGGTCTTTGCTCAGGAATGTTGTGGGGCGATATTGCTTGGGGAACGTACTGGGGTTGGGATCAAAAAGAGATATGGGGCTTAGTGACCCTCCTCTTTTACACATTAACGCTTCATTTGGCGTTAATTCCTAATCAACGTAAAAATGCTTTGATTGCACACTTTTGTGCGTTTATTGCTATTATTGTAACTTGTTTTGCTGTCTCTTTTACTGTTTTAGGGCAAAGTTCGCTTCATAGTTACGCCTCATCACCCGAGATTCAAAATGCCGTACAAAAATAATTTTGCACAATACGAAAATGTTGCAAGTACCCTTGTTTTAGGGGACGAAGCGTTGATGTCAAATCCGTTGTTAACGATTTGGATTCCTACGTTTCAGCGCGACACCTTTTTGCGTGCGGCGATTGATAGCGTGTTAGCTCTTCGTAATCCTCAACAAATCCCGATTGAAATTATTGTTGGGGATAATGATGGGGCGAAAGGGGAGGCGAGTTTAGCTTATCAGGTGGTGAAGTCTTATAACAATCCGCAAATTTTACTTTATCAACATGCTGAAAATACAGGGCTGTTTGGTAACTGGAATCGCTGTATTGAACTTTCGCGCGGAAAATGGTGTGCAATGTTGCATGACGATGATTTGTTGTTGCCTAACTTCTTGGAAGTGGTCGGACAATATTTGCAAGATGAAAATGCACCCGACATTATTGGAAACACGCATTCGACATTTAAGGAGAGTCCGGACTCTATTATAGTTCCAGAAAACGCAACGCCTGTTTTAGCCTCGATCACTGCCAAAACATTTCGTCGCAAATACCGTCCGATTGGAATTGCAGGGTTGATTGTGAAAAAATCAATGATGGCGACTTTGGGTGGCTATGATGAAGATTACTATCCGAGTTCCGACTGGGAAATTTACTTACGCGCTTTAAGTCAAGGGTTTAAAATTGGGCGTATTACGCAGGTGCCTATATCGGCTTATCGCGTGGTGTTGAATACTTCCGCTAAACCCGATACCCGACTCCATTTTCCGGTTGCAAACTATCGTATTTTGCGCGATTATCAGCTGTATTACTTTGATCCGTTGCGTTCATGGTGGATTGAAAAACAAAGAAAGTTTAGAATTTTCATCATGCTCTTTCGCCTAAAAAATGAGGTCTCGCAAGTTCGCATTGATGAAGCAAAATCGCTCTTGACAGTGGGGGATTACATGATCGGATATCTTTCGCCTAAAACATGGTTTTCAGCCCTTAAAAAAGTATTGAAAAGAAAAAAATAATATGTCGCAAATTTTAGATCAAATCGATTCGCCCGCACAACTCAAAACACTCTCTATTCATGAGATGAAAACGCTCGCTCAAGAGATCCGTGCCGAAATGGTTGAGGTGACTTCTCAAGTGGGGGGGCATCTCGCGCCGAGTCTGGGTGTGGTGGAATTGACGATTGCTTTGCATCATGTGTTTGATACTCCTAAGGATAAAATTATATGGGATGTGGGACATCAATCGTATGTTCATAAAATTTTAACTGGCCGCAAAGATCAATTTCATACATTGAGACAACTCAGTGGAATTTCAGGTTTTCCGTTGCCTGAAGAGTCGCCTTACGATGCTTTTATTGCGGGACATGCGGGCGTTTCGGTTTCTGCCGCGATAGGAATGGCGGTTGCGCGAGATCGACTCCAGCGTGATGAAAAAGTGGTGGCGGTTTTAGGGGATGCTTCATTGAGTTGTGGTGTGACCCAAGAGGCGATGAACAATGTGGCAACCTCTACAAAAGATTTGATTATTATTTTGAACGATAATCGTATGGCAATTTCACCGAATGTGGGTGCCATGACGCGTTATTTGAATACGTTAATTTCTGCGCAGTGGTATAATGCGTTTAAGGCGATGATAAAAAAAATGATCACACCGATTGACCGTAAAGGGCGGATTCGTCGCTTTATTGCACGGGTTGAAGATGGACTCAAGCGTGTTTTGGTGAAGTCGGCGATCTTTGAAGAATTTGGTGTTCGTTATTTGGGCCCTGTTGATGGACACGATTTGCGTGAACTGATTAATACATTTAAGCGCGTTAAAAAAGTGAAAACCCCTATTTTGATTCATGTCATTACAGAGAAGGGGAAAGGGTACGAACCTGCTCAAAAACATCCCGAAAAATTTCATGGCGTGGGGCAGTTTGATAAATCCACAGGGGAAGTTTTGCCTTCATCGGGCGGATTTTCGGCAGCGTTTGGAGCGACAATGTGTGAAATGGCGCCTCAATATCCCGAATTGGCGGTGTTAACGGCTGCGATGTGTTCTGGCACGGGATTGACTCAATTTCGTCAAAACTTCCCTTCACAATTTTATGATGTTGGGATTGCGGAGTCGCACGGGGCGGTGTTTGCGGCTGGGCTTGCCAGTGCGGGTTTGCGCCCGGTATTTGCCATTTATTCCACGTTTATGCAACGCGCATTAGATCATCTTTTTCATGATGTGTGTTTACAAAATTTACCTGTTATTTTTTGTTGTGATCGTTCGGGGATTGTTGAAGATGGTCCCACGCATCATGGGATTCACGATCTTGGATTTTGTTTGGGAATGCCGAATCTTTCGATTTTACAGCCACGAAATGAAAATGAACTTCGTAATATGATTTATACGGCTTATGCTCAAAAAAGCCCTGTAATGATTCGTTATCCGCGTGGAAAATCAAATGAAAAATTTGACATATCTTTGCCTGTTCAAACTTTGCCATGGGGGAAAAGCGAGGTGTTGCGAGAAGGAAAAGACGTTGCCATTTTTGCGGTGGGTGCGCAGTGTGATACCGCAATAGATGTTGCAATTTTGCTCAGTGAAAAAGGGATTGATTGCGCGGTTGTCAATGTGCGTTTTGTCTTGCCGTTCGACGAAGCATGTTTGTATCAATTTGCGCGCAATATGCCGATCGTTACGCTTGAAGATCATTGCGTTGAAAATGGTTTTAGTACGGTTGTTGCCACATTACTTGCTAAAGATACATCCATGAAATCTTTGCTTTATAGTGCTGGGTGGCATCGCGAAATTATTCATCATGGTAAACATGCGCAAGTGTGCGAACAACAAGGGTTTACTCCTGAAAAAATTGCTGAAAATATTTTTCAAAATCTTTCAAAATAACGCTTTATTTTATTGGGTTTATAACAAAAGTGACTTGTAATCAATAATTTCAGTGTTATATTATTAAAAAGTCATGAATTGGAATCTCAAAATGAAAATAATGTATAATCCTAAGCGTATCATCTTTTCGTAT
>CAZIVM010000010.1:0-30213 GCA_964542845.1 uncultured Victivallales bacterium | reverse complement strand
AAATATGTAATGTATAACTAGACTTGATGCGTTTAAAATTTTCAAAAAAGATTCAACTGACACTATGGCACGACAAAAAAAAGTAACCCCTCTTCCTGAAGAAATGGACGTCAATGTTCCACTTCCTCCTATGGAGTTTAAATTTCGATATGTGTTCTACATCATCGGATTTATTTTATTTTTGATGGCTCTTTTTTCGCATACGCCACAAGATGCCGGATTGCTGTCGGGAGGCGTGAGTGCTAAAGCGTACATTAACTGGGTGGGCCCTTGGGGCGCTTATGTTGCTCAATATGCCTATTACTATTTGGGGCTCTCCATTTGGCCCATTGTCATTTTGTGCACAGTTGTATTGGTTCGACCTTTTTTTGCTCCACCTGTCCATCGACGAGGTTACATCCCTGCAATGATCATGGTGATCGTCGGTTTGGCGGTGATTTTTGCTCTTCACCCTGAACGTTGCACGCATGATTTCTTATTATTTCGCGGAACTGAATCGTTAGGCATTGGTTATGCAAGCGCTCCTGAACGTGCGTTGTCTGGGGGAGTGCTCGGTCAATTTTTAGCAGGTCCTCCTGTCCCCACAATGGGAATTCCTGCAGGAGTTGTGCGTGCTTATATTGGCGAACTCGGCACTATGGTTTCGGCGGTAATCCTAATGATGTTTGGATTTTTAATTATCTTTATGTGTGATTGGAAAACGCTTGTTTTTCGCTGGTTGAATTCGGGTATGCCTCAGTTTGAAACTGATGAAGAAGAGAGCGATATGAAAATACAGGTCTTGAACACGGCTCCTTCTAAAAAGACATCTCATGGAATCGAATCTATCGAACCCGGCGTTCCTCCTCCTCCCCCTCCCATTGTAGAACCTGAAGATATCGCTGTTGAAGTGGAAGACCCCTCTTCATTTATGCCAGTTCCTGATAAAGAAGAAGTTGAAGAGGTTTCGCTTTCTAATGATTCTCCTCGGGCGATGTTTATCAAACCTTCACGAAAAAATGTTGCTATTGTTGAGAACACGCTGCAAGATGAAGTGCCTGTTACCCCTTTGGTTCCAAAATTTACGCCTGTAGACGACCCCGAAGAAACGCCTTATGACGCTTTTTCTCAATCAATCGAATCGGTTTCTTTGGCATCTGTTCATGTAAATTCTCCATCTCTTCCGAAAGAATCAACAACCCCTTTGCAAGCTGTCAATGATGATTTGCAACGTAATGCTACGCCGAATGCATCTGCATCTGTCAAGAAACTTGCACATATTGATGCTTCTTTAGAACCCTTTGTATTGCCTAAATCTTCCATGCTTAAAGTGGTGACTGAGTCGCAACAAAATTGTACTGAAATCATTGAAATGCACAAACGCATTCTTACAGAAACTTTACTTTCGTTTAAAATTGATTGCGAAGTGACCAATGCGGTTGTCGGACCTCGTATCATCCGTTACGAACTCTCAATTGCTTCTGGAATTCGTGTTCAGCGTGTTGAACAAATTACAGAGAATATTATGAAAGAATTGCAAGTGGAAACTGTGCGTGTGATTGCGCCGATTCCTGGCACAAATAAAATTGGTGTAGAGGTGCCGAACCCTCAAGAAGCGAGCGTTTCTTTACGGCAATTAATGGAAACCCCTTCATGGACAGATAATAAACTCGAAGTTCCAATTATTTTAGGAAAAGATATTAGTGGAAAACCTTATGTCGCTGATTTAGCGCGAATGCCACACGTTCTTTTGGCAGGAACAACAGGTGCGGGTAAATCAGTTTGTTTGAACACCATTATTATGAGTTTATTGTTTAAATTTTCCCCTGATGAATTGCGTTTGATTATGGTCGACCCCAAAGTGGTGGAGATGGCGATTTATAAAACTTTGCCTCACTTGATTACGCCTGTGGTGAATGATCAAGAAAAAGTGCCATTAGCGTTGCGTTGGGGCGTTAATGAAATGGAGCGTCGATATCGAATAATGGCTGAGTGTCGTGTGAAAAATCTTGTTGGATTTAATACGCGCCATTATGTCGAGGATCAACTCGATTCGAATGGTAATCCTATTCCTGCAACCATGCCTTATTTGGTGATTATTGTGGATGAGTTGGCCGACGTGATGATGTCTGAGGCTAAAAAAGATGTTGAAACGGCGATTGCAAAAATTGCTCAAAAAGGTCGTGCGGCGGGGATTCACCTCATCCTTGCAACGCAACGTCCTTCTACCAACATTATCACGGGTGTGATTAAAGCGAACTTGCCTGCACGAATCGCATTCCGTGTAGGGAGTGATATTGACTCTCGTGTGATTTTAGGTAAAAATGGTGCCGAAAGTTTGTTAGGAAAAGGGGATATGCTTTTTGCTTCGGGGGGGGTGAATATTGATCGTATTCAAGGCGCATGGGTCAGTGACGGCGAAATTGATCAAGTGGTGCAGTTTATTTCGCATCAACGTGATCAACGTTTCCTTGAAGATGTGATTAAAGATCCGAATGAGGAAGAAGCTGAAAGAAATGCAAAAGCGGCTGCGCAAGCGAAGTTTGTGGATGATGACGATGATATGCCGTTTGACGATGTGAACCCTGTGCTTGAAAAATATTTAATGCCAGGGGATGGACCGAATATTCGTCAGGCGCTTGAAATTTTGTTTGCCGAACGCAAAATCTCAACGAGTTATATTCAGCGTCGACTCGGCATTGGGTACAACAAAGCCGCTGAAATTATCGATAAGTTCGAGCAACGCGGTATTATTGGGCCGAGCAAAGATGGCGGAAGCAAACGCGATATTTTGATTTTTGATGAACTAAATATGAATATATAATCTGGATAAAACGAGGAGTCAACTATGCACAACAACAGCGAAGAGAGTATCACCGCCCCTACTTTAGGTTTGAAATTTGAACCTAAAGATTCGGCGTCTCCGCCCATCATTCGCATGAAATCGCAAAGTATAGAGCCCGAAGCGAGTGTCGAAGAAGTTCCTTCTGCCATCGAAAATATTGAAGATGATACCATTATTTCAATTGATGTGCCGACATCTGAACCAGTTGAATCAGAAGAGGATACAGAGATTCAGATCGAAGAATCTATTGAAACGCCTTCACATGTGGTGCATCATGTTGGAAATCGTCCTGTTATAGATCGTGCCGAACATCGTGTTCCCGTGCAATCGGCTTCTATTCCTTATAATACTGTTGCTGAAAAACAACCTCGTTCACTTTTGGGAAAAGCAACTACGATTGATTATGCTGAACATCGTGTGCCTGTACAGTCCGCATCTTTGCCTGCGAATCTTTCGGAAGAGGATCGACTACAAATGATTCGTGAGTCTGAGGTTGAACTCGAACAGTATATGACCCCCACTTCAGTGATTGCTCCTCCGACACTCCCCTCTGATACAATGATGGCGCGTGTGGCAAATATTGAAGAGGATCGTCCGTTACCTCCGCCTGTGATTATTGAAGAATCGATGCCGGAAAGTGTTACGGCAACAGCGCCTTGTGCTCCTGCTGAAGAAGAAACTCAATTTACACTTGATGAAGTTGAGTTAGAAGATACCTCATGTGCCTCTTTAGTCTTAGATGAAAATACACCATTGAAAGAAGAATCTGTAGTTCAACCCATGACCCAAACTACCGTTGAACGCGTGATGCGTAGTCTTTCCGTTTCACAAAATTCGACGATTGGGCAAATGTTACGTTCAGCGCGTGAAAGTGCGAATGTTTCTTTACATGATGTACGCGCGTATACTTCTATTCGTGAAGACTATTTAACCGCATTAGAAAATGATCAAATAGATGCGCTTCCTGAACGCGTTTATGTCTTGGGATATATCCGAACTTTATGTGCGTTTTATCGACTCGATAATACGTATACACAAATGGTCATTGATCGTTTTAATGGAAGCTCTGCGCCGAAAGAAGTTAAAATGGTTGATGATAACGATGTGCCTCGTCCTACATGGATAACGATTAAGCCTGTTCATATTATGACGGCGTTTGTAGCGCTGGTCGTTGGAATGATTGGTTTAACCTTGTTTCTGATTTTTGGACAAGATATTTCGATTTCTTCAAACGACACAAATGTTGATTTAAAAGTTAATCCTACGGTTTCAACATCGCAAGAAGCCCCAGTCGATGCAACCGAAAAAATATTTAAAACTAGCGATTTTAAGCTTTTATACCCCCAATTTCAAGCAATAAACCTATCAGAAGTGCCAGAAAAACGACTTTAAATTTGAAAAATCGACAAATAGGATGTAAATTATAGTTATGAAAAATAAAATACTTCTCATCAATGGTCCCAATTTGCAACTCCTCGGACAACGTAATCCAGAGGTGTATGGCACGGCTACGCTTGCAGATTTAGAGACCTCCCTTCACGCGTTAGCTAAAGCTCAAGGAGTAGAGTTGGTTTGCTTTCAATCCAACTGTGAAGGAGCAATCGTCACGCGCATCGGTGAAACGTTGTCGGACGATGTGATGGGAATTATAATCAACCCAGGGGCTTACTCCCATACAAGCATTGCTATCCATGATGCTTTGGAAGCGACCAAAGTCCCAGCTATCGAAGTGCATATCTCAAATATCCACGCCCGCGAAACGTTCCGTCATCACTCCATGGTTGCGAGTGCATGTATCGGTCAAATCGCTGGATTGGGTTTTATGAGTTACGAACTCGCCCTCACAGGCTTGCTTCAATATATTCAATCTCAAACTAAGTAACAATCTCGAAAAACAATAACCCCAAACACGCGGCGCAAGCCTCGTAAGAACAACCCACAAGGGAGACTCTCGTATGATGAAACTTGACGAAATCAAAACGATTGTAGAACTCATGTCTGAACATGATTTGTCTGAATTCCGTATCGATGCGGATGACATGCAATTATCTATTATTCGTGGATCAAAAGCCCCAGTCGTTATTTCCCAACCTATGCCCATGGCAGCACCTATGGCCGCGCCCATGCCAATCGCAAGCGCTGCACCTGCTGCTCCCGCAGCCTCAGCCCCAGTTGCTGCTGCCCCTGCTGCAGCACCAGCAAACCAAATCACCATCGACTCTCCTACGGTAGGAACATTCTATCGTTCTTCAGCTCCTGATGCACCTCCTTTTGTTTCTGTTGGTTCAAAAGTGGATACAGAAACGGTTGTTTGTATCGTTGAAGCGATGAAAGTGATGAACGAAATCAAAGCTGAAAAATGTGGTGTCATTAAAGAAATTCTCGTAGATAATGCACAACCTGTCGAATTTGGTCAAGCATTATTTGTGATTGAATAAGAATTGCAATCCTCAATATAGGTGTAGTAATGTTTAATAAAATTATGATTGCCAACCGTGGTGAAGTGGCTTTACGCATCATTCGTGCTTGTCGCGAGATGGGTATTAAAACGGTGGCGGTTTATTCGAGCGCAGACGCCGATAGCCTCCACGTGAAATATGCCGACGAAGCGGTTTGTATTGGGCCACCTCAGCCCACGAGTAGTTATTTGCTAATGGAACGCTTGATTGCGGTTTCCGAAGTTTGTGATGTGGATGCAATCCACCCAGGCTATGGCTTCCTCTCTGAGAATGCACACTTTGCTGAAGTGTGTGAATCGTGTAAAATTAAGTTTATTGGTCCTTCAGCGAATGCGATTCGTTTGATGGGAGATAAAACGGTTGCACGTCACACGATGATGCAAGGAAAAGTGAATGTTACGCCTGGTTCTGAAGGCGCTGTTGATAATGAAAAACAAGCTTTAAGTGTTGCGCGTAAGTTAGGTTATCCTGTGATTGTCAAAGCTGCGGCTGGTGGCGGAGGTAAAGGGATGCGTGTTGCGCATAACGATGCTTCTTTGATTCAAGGATTCAACTCCGCACGTATGGAAGCAGAACGTGCATTCAAATCGAGTGAAGTTTATATCGAAAAATTCATCGAAAGTGCCAAACATATCGAAGTGCAAATCCTTGCGGATGAACACGGCAATGTTGTCCACCTCGGTGAACGTGATTGTTCGATGCAACGTCGTCACCAAAAAGTGATTGAAGAGACCCCTTCCGTTGCGTTTATGCGTAACCCCAAACTTCGTGCGATTATGACTGAACAAGCGGTTCGTGCTGCTAAAACAGTTAAATATTCTAGCGCAGGTACCATTGAGTTCTTATATGATCAAAAAACGCAAAAATTCTTCTTCATGGAGATGAATACGCGTGTTCAAGTTGAACACCCTGTTACTGAAATGTTGACGGGTGTCGATATTATTAAAGAACAAATTGCGATCGCCGCAGGAAAAAAATTAACACTTCGTCAAAAAGAGATCGACGCAAAAATTTCAAGTGGACTCCACGCGATTGAGTGTCGTGTTAATGCTGAAGATCCTAGCCAAAATTTCCGTCCATCTCCTGGTAAAATCACGCAATATATTGCGCCCGGAGGTTTCGGTGTTCGCGTAGATTCTCACATCTATCCTGGCTACACCATTCCGCCTTACTACGATTCAATGATTGGTAAAATTATTGTATTAGGCGAAAATCGTGATGATGCCATTGCAAAAGCACGTCGTGCTTTAAGCGAATGTATTATTAAAGGAATTAACACCTCTATTCCTTTCACTCACCAACTTTTAGGAACTAAAGATTTCTTAAGTGGTGAATATGATACCAACTATATTCAACAAGTTCTTCAACAAGGCTTGATGAATGCTGATGCCCCCATTGGCAAAAAGTAAAAAATAACTTTTAGGGGAGTTGCATCACGCAACTCCCCTTTTCTTATCCCCGCGTTGACTCCTTTCACCCTTAGCTTTTAGATAGATTATTATGCACCCTATTGCTTTTCATATTTTTGGACATCCGATTCATTGGTACGGTATTATGGCAGGAATTGGTTTTCTTTCCGCCGTGTGGTTCGCGCAACGTAAACGTGACTATGCAGAACTTACCGAAGATCAAGTGATCAATGTATTTGTCTTAACGATGTTGTTTGCAATTATTGGTGCGCGCGTCTATTTTATTATTGCGTATTGGAACACGTTTCAAGATGCTTCTTTAATGAAGTATTTTGCCATTTGGGAGGGCGGACTCGTTTATTTTGGTGGATTTATTTGTGCATCCACTTTTATGATATTGTATACTTACTTTAAAAATGTCAACATTCTTAAAGTGATGGATTTATTTGCGGTAACCTTGCCTTTAGGTCACTTTTTCGGGCGTATAGGTTGCTTTTTACAAGGGTGCTGTTTTGGTGCGCCGACCCATCAACCTTGGGGGGTGGTTTATCCCTCTACGATGGCGGGAGAATCTTATCTTTATAAAGATATTATGGAACACTACAAAGGGATCCCCATTCATCCTGTTCAACTTTATGAAGCGTTGGTGATTTTGTGTGTATTCTTTATTGGGACACGCTTTTTTAATAAACTGAAACCGGGTCGCAGTGCGGCATTATATTTTATTTTATATGGGATAGGTCGTTTTTTTGTCGAGGGCTACCGTGGCGAATATTCCCCTGATAAAATTACAAAAATTGGAAGTTTGAGTTTATATCCGGGTCAAATGGACAGTTTAACAATTATTATTCCTGCTGGAATTTTGATTTGGATTATTGCAGGCGTTGTGGCCAAATATCGCGCTAAAAAAGACGCTGTTGCGATTGAAGCAGAAGGTTAATCTGCTTCATTTTCTTGTTGTGCGTTGACGACGTTTCTTGAAAATTATTCGATGAGATTTGAAAAATCGCGAATGATGGCATCTTTACGCAGACGCTTAAAAAATGCGTCGGTTTGTTTTTGACGCAAAGGAAACTCAATCGCTTCCTTAATCTCAAGACGCACTTCATTAAAAGGTCGCGTATAAGGCTCTCCGCGGGCTAATACTTTTAAGAAAAGGGTTCCTTCTGGAATCACGATAGGTTGTGTGATATTTTTCCCTTCAGGGAGTGCTTTGAGCGCAATTTGAAAATCTTCACGTAATGCATTATTTTCAAACTCACTAAATGTCCCTTCACGCGATGAAAAACCTTTGCCGTATAATTGAAGCAGTTCGTCAAAACGTTGAGTGTCTTGGGAGAGGATTTTAGAGATGGTATTGAGTTCGGAATCAGCATTGGGATTTTGAGAAGATGGCAAAATATGGAGAATTTGTATTTTCCATTGCTGCGAGATCGTGAAATCATCGATGTGTGCTTGATAGTATTCGTAGCACTGACGCGGTGTTGCCGCGATACGACGATGACAATATTCATAAACCATCATTTCTGCAGCAATACGATCAAATGCTTGTTGACGTACCTCGGTTTCTGTAATTCCCATCGCTTTGAGTCGTTTTTTTAACGTATCTCTGCTTCCGTCACCGATATTTTGTGCAATTTTATCAATCGCATCTTCAATCATTTGGGGGGGGATTGGGTATCGATATTTTGCATACTCTCTTAAAACGAGTTTGCGATCCACAAGATTGTTGAGCATTTCGCGACGATAGGCTTCAATCTGAACATCGAGTCCATCTTTATCAAGAACTTTTTTAAGTGTTTCATCATTTCCGCCACATTCAATGAGTAAATCAAATCGTGTGATGGGTTCGCCATTAACGGTAACCAGCACCGCATCATATTGAATCGGTTGACGTGTGGGTTGCTGAGGTTGTGTCGTTGGTGGAGAGACTCTCAGAGGCTCTTGTGCACTTAACGAGAAATGACACATCAACAACACGCTGATATAAATCAATGTTTTCATGATTTAACCTTTGGCTTGTGGCGCAGGAAAAAGTTCGAGAAAATCCCAGCGGGTTTCAAGATCGTTCATGACGGTTTGTTCTGCCTTACGCATTTTGGCACGAGGTTTCGGAGAGAGATCATCTTCACCGCGGAGGTGCAAGATGCCATGGACCACATAAAGTGCCGTTTCGCGTGAATAGTAACGGAGTCGACGCGCTTGGGTTTGCGTCGGTTCAACGCGATTTTGGGCTTGACGTAAGGCGACTTCGGGGCAGATATAAAGTTCCCCTAAGGTTAATTCTTCGTCTTCATCGTCAAAATCGAAAAAGGGTTCATCTTCTTGTTCGCGCAAGTCGAAGGTAATTACATCGGTGTCGCCCTCATGTTGCAGACTCTCCCAGTTGAGTTCAGCCATCGCCTCAGAGCCTAAGAATGTAATCACAAATTTTTGTTGAGGTTCAAACGAGAGTTGAGCGCTTTGAATAGCGTCATGACAAAATTTTTGCACTTTTTTTAAGTTGGGTTTAGGGAATTTTGATTCCCAATAAATTTCAATGGATTCAAGAGAGGGGGTCATGAGGTCTGCTCCTTAGAAATAATGGCTTCAAATACAAATTGGGGTAAGTGGGTGTAAGGCAACGATTTGAGTTGCGATTCCGATGTAACGCCTGTTAGCATCAATGCAGAAGGGATTCCAAATTGATTTGCGCCTAAAATATCGGATGCGATATTATCGCCAACCATCAGGGTTCGTTCAGGTGTAAAAATACGTTGGAATCGTTCTTGTGCGAATTGCAACGCGAATTGATAAACCCATGTGGAGGGTTTCCCAAAATAGACAGGCTCTACATTACAATGGAGTTCTTTTAAGATTTGGACAATGAATCGCGCAACTCCGCCCGCACCAATCCCGATTGAACCGGGGGCACCTGGCCAAAAACCATCAGGGTTTGGCACGAGAAAGGGTCGGTCTGGGTGTTTACGCAAGATGTTGATTGCAAGGGTGATATGGGTTTCCCAGTCGTAGTTACTTTCCCCCACGATAATTAAGTCGCAGTTTTTGGCTTCTTTTGGGTTGCGTGTAACCCGCAAGCCAGCGCTTTCTGCATAACAGGGGGAGCCGAGTTCGCCAAGAACATAAGCGAGTTGCTGATCAAGATGATGACGCTTGACGTATGCGGAAAGTGGCTGTCCTGCAGAGATAATTTCATCGAAAGTTACATGAATACCCCGACGCGCTAAAATCGCTTGTTTCTCTTCGCGTGAATGATTTGCATCATTGGTTAAAAGGAGAAAAGGGATATTTTGATGACGCAGACTTTGAAGCAATTCGGGGATACCGTGAATGGGATGAGAACCATGAATTAATGTGCCATCGATATCGAATAACACAAGGTCATATTCAGAACAATGCGTCTTAAACCATGGGGTGAAATAGGGGTGTTTTTGAATCATTTTTGTCCCATGGGAATCCACAACATATACATGCCGGGTTTCATGTTTAAGGAAGATTCAAGAGAACCTAAATCGATAAGTTTGGGATCAATAACCGCCTCTTGAGAACCGCGTTTGTTATAAATGTTATCGTTAGGATAACGGTTTCGACGATAGGTTACCACGCGTGAGTTTTCAGAGACTTTGGCTAAATAGATGGCTTGTGCAATCGCATCTTCGGTATAACCAATTTCATCAATGAGACCATTGGCTTTGGCTTGACGTGCTGAGAAAATGCGCGCGGTTTTAACCTCTATCATTGCGCTATCGTTAAGATTGCGATGTGTTTTGACTAATCCCCAAAAATCTTCTGCACTTTCCATAATCATCTCTTGAAGAATTTGTTTATCGGAAGTGGAAGGATCTTTGAAAATGGAGATAATGTCTTTATTTTCTCCCGACTTGTAAATTTCCATTTTAACGCCCACTAAATCCATGAGTTTGCTTAAATTAGGATACATCATAATCACGCCAATGGAACCGGTAATCGTTGCTGGTGTCGCGCAAATATAGTCGGCAGGGAGACTCACATAATAGCCCCCAGAGGCGGCCATTCCCACCATCGAAACCACTACAGGTTTTTGTGTTTTTTGTTTAAATTTCACAATTTCTTTATAGATGAGTTCGGAAGCGACAACTGTTCCGCCGGGTGAATTGATACGTAAGACCACCCCACGAACGGCATCATCCTGCTCTGCAATTTGAAGTTCGGCCACAAACCCTTCGAGCATACTGGGGCCAGTACCGAGCATGGAAGAGACTCCGTCTTCAGAAATGACCCCATCAATGTTGATTACCGCAATTTTGGCGTAGTCGCTCCCCGATAGGACGCATTCGGTGAGAGGTTTTCTGCCTGTATCGAAATTTAATAAATTAAAGGAACATCCCGTAAGTAGACCGAGGCAACTTATCATGATTAATGTCAAAAACTTCATCGTTATAGCACTTTCGTTTGGGTTAATCTATAAAATATATATTTTATAATATACCCATTCTCACGTAAATAACAAGTTGTTTTAATAAAATTAATTAAATATTTTTTGTAAAACTTTGCGAATAGGTACAGGGAGGGGCAAAGCACAAATTTCTTCGTAGGTATAGGTGGGGAGTTGAGTTTGGTTAACTTTACATTTAAAGGGGTGAATATCCAGCGAAAAATGGGTGAATTGATGTTTGACCACTGAAAATTCCTCCCATTGCGTCGCTGGACCATATCGTTTTTTAAATTCGGTTTTTGCGGTACTTAAAGTTGGCGTATCTTTCACGATTTCAAAGGGATAGGTAAAGAGTCCGTGCCAAAGACGTTCTTCGCGTTGAATCAATGCATATTTCCCTTTGCATTCAATAACCCATAACATGGCGTGTTTGTGCGGGACGGGTGCCTTCTTCTCTTGTACGGGAAATTGATCTACGCAATTTTTGAGGTAACTTTGACAAAAAGAGTTAAGCGCACACGATGTACAAAGCGGTGATTTGGGTCGACACACCAATGCCCCCATCTCCATCATCGCTTGATTGAACCATGACGCATCTTGTGATGATTCTATATAAGGAATAAGTTCGTTATAAACCTTTGTTTTGGTGCTCTCCACTTTAATAGAATCTTTCATGCAATTGAGTCGCGCCCAAACTCGCAAAACATTCCCATCCACAACCGGCGTAAAATGACCATAAGCAATGCTACAAATCGCTGCAGCTGTGTACTTTCCGACCCCCGATACTTTTTGCCATGATTCGAAGTCTGGCGGAAAAATACCTTTGCAATCATTCGCGATAAATTGTGCCCCTTTTTGTAGGTTTCGCGCGCGACTATAATAGCCGAGCCCTTCCCACATTTTGAGGAGTTCTGTTTGAGGCGCATCTGCCAAGGATTGCACCGTGGGAAACGACTCAATAAAACGATTAAAATAGGGGATGACGGTATCGACTTGTGTTTGTTGAAGCATAATTTCGCTAATCCAAACAGGATAAGGTGTCGTGATGCGTTTTCGCCAAGGCATATCGCGCTTGTTCTCTTCAAACCACGCTAAGAGTGCTTGCGGAAATTTTTGCAAATATTGTTTCATGAATCGTTTTTGTTTCGTGGGTTACGCATGCCCAATCCCCAGCGAGCGTTATGAATATGGGGGCGTGTATTTCGTGGGATTAAGGCAATATTGAGCACAAAAGCAACCAAAGAAAAAATGCCAACCATCAACGCGATACGAAAATCGATGGAGGTATGCCCACATTCAAGCACAATAATTTGATCAGGATTGACGGTTCCAAAACGTCGGAAAACAAGCATTTGTTCTAACGAAGATAGCGCTTTTATCCCGCCAACATAAATGACATCTAAATCAGAAAAAATGCGCATTCCTGTCGGCAAATTATCTGTATTTTGGATACGTCTATCTCGCACAAGGATGGCGAAGTTTTTAACTTCAATTCCCATCTCTGATGTGATATTGGCGAGTCCGCCATGCGATTTTGCGGCAAAAGCGATATTGGGATATTCGGGATGTTGATTGGATATAATCGGATAGTAAATATAATCGACTTGTGTGCTATCCAAGCGCGTTACAATACACATCTTTTGATAATCGGCAAGACCAATATTCAAAAGCATGCGTTGTAACGGTTTGATTTGCCCTTTCTCTAGCGACGATAAAAGGACGCGTGTAGGCAGGACATTTGCGCGCCAATAATCCACGAACAAATAGAGCGAAATAAGAATCCCTATAATTCCGATAACACCAAATAATGTTGAACAAAATTTCCGCATAAATTAAACAATTAACGTGTTTTAGGAGGTTGTTTAAGTCCTTGTAAGGAAGGGAGTTCTGCAAAAGGTGATGTAGGGTCAATTAAAACCGTTAAACTGCCATCAACACGCGCAAGGAGTCGGTTTGCCCATTCCCAGAATTGCAACATCTCGGTAATATCCCAGTGCAACATTTTTTTAGTGTTGTTACGGCCACAATGCGATGCAGTATCACAGAAACCGGGTTCCCAATTTGTAATCACAATATGAGGATTACCGCCTGTGCCAATCACGCTACGAACGTGTTTTTTGAGCCCGTTTAACACCCCTGATGCCATAATGCAAGGTCCTTTTGAAATCGATTTTTCGGTCCCTGCCTTAAATGCAATTTGTTTCATATCCCATACATTTTTACCTTCGGTATTTCCTGCAGGAATTTGTGCTTTGGGGGCTGTCCATGCAAGATGCCATTTGGCGCGCCATGTGCGTTGTGCCCATACTGTATCTTCCTTCCATGCGCCCATCACTTTGCGTAATTGAATTTGATTTTCTTTGACGCAAACGGTATATTCAGGTTTGCCGAGGACTTCGGTGTCTTCGGAGAATCGACGCCATAAATCTTCACCTGTCGTGATTTCGAGAACTGCATCTTTTTCTGAGACAATCAAAACACTTAACCAGGGTGTTTTTTCATTGTACAAACATTCAGCAGCATTTTCGCGGGCGAAAGAAACCCATTCTACATTTCCATCCGTAGGATTTAAACGTAAGATTTTGATGGCTTTCCAATGTGAAAAAATTTCTAAACTATCGTTTTCGAGTTTGTCGAAAGAGACTTTTCCCCCCACGCGGATATCGGATACCGAACGGATATGATTGCCACAAATATCCCACTGACGAACAATTTCAGGTTCTGAACCAAATGGAATGCGAGAAAGACTCTCAAAGTTCCATGCTTTAATCGCTAATACATCGTGGCAACGACTGCGTCGGAGTAATGCGGATGCCTCGGAACTTACGCCGAGTTGGGCAGGGAGTTGAGTGACTGAAAATTCGGTTTGACATTGCACGTTAAGGCGTGCGCGGTTTTCAGGTAAAAAAGAGATTTGGGCATCGTTGACCCAGTCGATTTGGACAGATTGTTCAGCCATGTTTATTCCTTTGGGGTAGTGGGGTTTTGTTGATTTTGGTTATTTTCGATAATGTTTTTTACAAGCGTTAAAAGTTGTTGCGTTCCAAAAGGTTTACGCAAATAATAAGTCTCGGGATGACGGAGTGCTTTGACAATACGTAAATCATCTACGTCAATGCTGGAACAGACCAAGATGGGGAAGAATCCACATGCTTTACGAATCTCTGCAACTTTGTCATCTGTAATATTTTCGGTAATGGATAAATCAGTAATTAAAAGTAACGCGCCCTGTGATTTGATATGTGCAAAAAGCGTCTCTTCAATCGCAGATTCTTCAATGGTATATCCGTTTTCAGAGAGAATAATTGCCGTAAGATGACTCACCAAGTTGTCTTGATCATTAATCCAAATTTTCGAACCAGAACAACTCTCAACAGGAATAATATCCGCTTGAATGATTTCTTCATCATTGGGTTTGATGGCTGGAATCACAGAGACCACGTTGGTTTCAGCAGAGGCGTGTGCCGATTCGAGCTTGAGGTAAACCATAAACGCTGTCCCTTTATGCTCGGTAGAACGCACATCAATCGCCCCTTCAAGATCTTTGACCGTTGAAAAGACGGTTGCTAATCCGAGCCCTGTCCCTTTGCCTTTGGGTTTGGTGGTGTAGAATGGTTCAAAGACACGATCAAGAATGCCATCGGGGATTCCGTTCCCTGTATCTTCAATCGTAATGACAGCATAATTTCCTTCTCGCAAGGGGAGACCGGAACGCGAAATGCGTTGATTTTTAATTTCAATTACATCGGTTGAAAGGGTGAGCGAACCGCCATTGGGCATCGCATCTTTGGCATTAATTAAGAGATTCAAAAATACGCTTTGAAGAAGGGTAGGATCGCTCAAAACGGTGATGTCATAAGGGATAAATTTAAGTGTAAAACAGACGTTGTTTGCGCCGGGTTGCACAAGGGCAACGGCATCGGAGAGTATCTCGTGAATATTAACTTCAACGCGCTCAATATCATCTTGGCGTGAAAATCCGAGAAGCTGACGAATCAGCCCTGAAACACCACCAATTGAGCGTTGAATCAGATCGACATGATGTTCTTGTTGCTCTGTAAGTTGGGTGTTGCGTAAAAGTTCAATGGCACCCGCAATTCCGCAAAGCATATTGTTCAAATCGTGCGCAACACCTCCTGCGAGACGCCCCACAACTTCCATTTTTTGCATACTTTTGAGTTGCGATTCAACCAACAGTTTATCCGTTTGTTCATGAACCATCATCACCGCACCCGAAAGATTTCCATGGGTGTCAAAAAGAGGCGTTGATAAACTGTCGACATAAAATTGACGTCCATTTTGTGCAAATAAAATCACGGGGGACTCGTGTGACGCACTTTGACTCGTGCGCAAAACCTCTTCGAGTGTGGAAGGGACAATTTTTCCTGTGAGGCGATTGACAATACGAATGATATGGGTGAAATGTTTCCCTAAAGCTTCTTCTTTTTCCATCCCTAAAATTTGTGCCATTGCAGGGTTAACGTGGGTAATCACCCCATGTAAATCAACAACAAGAACACCGTCCCCAATCGCAGAAATAACGGTCTTTAAATCTTCTTGCGATTTGACGAGTGAACCTTGTCGATCGCTAACAGCTTGAAACAATTGTGAAAAACTTTCGCTCATTCGGTCGATTTCTTTAAAGTGAAAGGGGAGGTCTAAAATATTTTTTTTGACATCTGGTAACGTATAATCTTTCTCAATTTCGCCGCGTCGAATCGATTCTGCGGAGGTCTCCATTAAACGGCGTAATGCTTCCAACGGACGAATGAGAAAACGTGAGAAAAGTAACGAAATAATAATCGCAATACAAATGGCCATGATAAACGATTTAATGAGTTCTTGCTTCACTTGCGTCATTAAGATCTTAAACTCTTGCGATTTGCTACGATAAATGGTGATCTTACAATGAATTTTCGAAGGATTCTGGGGGTCATAAACAATATGTGCGGGCGATGCCAAAAGATGATTTTGAATGTAGTCCATGGGTGGAGACATGTGGCGTTCGTGGGGAACGTAGTCTGCCCATAATGAAATACTTTTGCTTTTCAACATATCTAGTTGAATTCCCGCAAAATTATTGTTGACAATGTAGGCGTTAAAAATATCGCGAATGACATCAAGTCGACCTTCAGCCATCGGATAACGTATCGCAAGTGCTAAGTTTTCTGCGCTCTCTCTTGCATGGGTGCTACTATGCGACTGTATTTTGATTAAGCGCACATGCCAGTCAATAAACGCAAAGCAACCCACTAAAATTGCCGTAGCAATAACAGCGATAAATATGAGTTTTCGGACGAGTCCAAATTTTAATTTCTCTGCGATAAATTGCAAGAATGAAATCATAGTTTATTTATAACGCGCCACGGCACGTTTGACTTCCATGGCTTGGGTTCGTTGTTTGAGCGACTCACGTTTATCTTCATGCGCTTTCCCTTTGCATACCCCGAGTTCAACTTTCACTTTCCCATTTTTGAGATAAATTTTAAGCGGAATAAGCGTAAACCCTTTTTCACGTGTCATCGCAGCAATTTTGCGAATTTCAATTTTGTGAAGAAGGAGTTTGCGCGGGCGAGTGGGATCGTGGTTAAAACGATTTCCAAAATCGTATGGGGAGATGTTGAGGCTCATCAACATCACTTCCCCATTCAAAATTCGGGCATACGCATCGACCATCGCTATATGCCCTGCGCGACAAGATTTGACCTCTGTTCCTTGCAATTCAATGCCAGCTTCGTAAGCGGTTACAACGGTGTAGTTATGAAATGCTTTGCGGTTTTTCACTAAATCGCGAATCACGTTTTCGCGACGTCCCGATTCGGTGGATTTCTTTGGAGCATTGGATTGTGTTGGAACAGATTTTTTTGCCATAGTTTATTTTCCTGTCATGAAACGTTTTGCGCGCTCATAGAATGATTTGAACACAGGGAAATGACCATTCGCGCGGTCTTCTCCGATTTCGTTTTGATATGATTTAAGCGCATTTTCTTGTTTAGAGTTCAAGTTTTTAGGCACTTCGAGGAAAAGGACAATGTATAAATCGCCGTGTCCGCCCCCACGGAGTTTGGGCATCCCTTTATCTTTTACGCGGAGACGTGCCCCGTGTTGTGTGCCTGCAGGGACGCGAATTTTGGTGCCACCATCGAGCGTAGGGACGCGAATTTCGCCCCCGAGTGCCATCGTTGCAAAGTCAACAGGGACTTGACAGTATAAATCTGCCCCATCACGTTCAAATACATCATGTTGGGCCACTTGAATAAAGACATATAAGTCCCCGAAATGTCCCCCATTTTGACCGGGTTCACCTTCGCCTTGAACGCGGAGTTTGGATCCTGTATCTACCCCTGCAGGGATTTTGATGTTAATCGTTTTTTGAATCTTTTTGTAACCTTCGCCCTTACAGTTTTTACAGGGTTTTTCAATGATTTTTCCTGTACCATGACATTTGGGGCAACTTTGAGCGTATTGAATAAAGCCTTGGTTAACAACCACTTGACCCGATCCGCCACACTGAGGACACGTTACTTTTTTGCTTCCGGGTTCTGCCCCTACACCATGACAAACATCGCACTCTTTCCATGAAGGAATGGTGATGGCTTTTTCGATCCCTTTGTTGGCTTCTTCAAGCGTAATGCGTACATCATAACGGCGATCATGCCCCGTTTGAGGTTCGTTAGGGCTGCGACGTTGTCTGCCACCGCCTCCACCGCCACCAAAGAGGTCTTCGAAACTAAATCCTCCTCCACCGCCACCGCCTTGTCCAAAAAATTGGGCAAAAACATCGCGAGGATCGACATGGGAATAGGCGCCACCGCCTCCGCCACGACCCGCTTGGTTGTAGCCATCGTGTCCGAGTTGGTCATAACGCGCACGTTTCTTTTCGTCGCTCAAGACTTCATAAGCGGCGGAAATATCTTTAAATTTTTCTTCTGCGGCTTTGTCGCCCGAATTTTTATCAGGGTGGTATTGAATTGCAAGTTTACGATAAGCTTTTTTGATTTCGTCAAGGGTGGCACTTTTGCTGACCCCTAATTCATCATAATAGTTTTTGGTTGTCATGTAATCTATTCCTTAAGAGTTGTAAATTAAGCTTCAGTTTCAGTCTTAGCAGGTCCCGAACTCACAACGACACGGGCAGGACGCACTAATTTTTTGTTTTGAGTGTAGCCACAAGACCATTGTTGAATAACGGTTCCTTCAGGGGCATCGGAAGGTTGATGTGAAATGGCTTCGTGAATGTTGGGGTCGAAAACGGCCCCTTGAGCTTCAACGGATTCAATCCCTAAATCGGTAATTGCTTTTTTAAATTCGTTATAAATCAAGGTGAGTCCTTCACGAATTTTATCAATATTATCGGATTTTTCACTCACGTCCATCGCCATGCGGAAGTGATCGAACACAGTAATCATCGGATCGACAGCGCTCATGACGCCTTTTTCGCGTGCGGTTTGAATATCACGAGCGACACGACGACGATAGTTATCGTAGTCTGCATAAAGATATGTATATTTGTTTTTCCACTCGTCAACCTCTTTTTTAAGGGTTTCGATAGGGTCTTCTGGGGTTACAACGCTCTCTGCAGTTTCGTTCGGCGTGTGGGTTTCTTCAACTTTAGCTTCGTTTACGGCTTCAGTTTCGGGGGTGATGGTCTCATCACTTTGAGATTTATGGGTGTTTTTGGGGGAGTTCATAATAGATACCTTTCTCAAAAAATGCAAAAAATTGCATGTGGGTTAGTCTGTAATACAAAATTTTATATATTTAATATACAACAAGATGATAAAATTTTCAAGTCGACTTGAAAAATCTTTAAATAGATGTATTTTAAATAAAGCTCAAATTTAAATAATCCTAATTCTTATAATAATCACTGGAGTGCACTTATGGAAAATATTGTATCTGAAATTCAACGCTTGAAGAAAGAACGCAATGCTGTTATTTTAGCGCATAATTATGTGGATGGTGCCGTTCAAGATATCGCTGACTTTGTTGGCGATTCTTTAGAATTAAGTATTCGCGCCAAAGAGTGTAGCGCGCCTGTGATTGTTTTTTGTGGGGTTTCGTTTATGGCAGAGACCGCTAAAATTCTCTCTCCGAATGCCACCGTTCTTTTGCCCGCACCTCATGCAGGTTGCCCTATGGCAGATATGGCGGATGCCAAAGATGTGGCGGATTATAAAAAGAACAATCCAGACACTGTCTTAGTGGCTTATGTGAATACCACGGCCGCCGTTAAAGCTGAAGTTGATATCTGCGTGACCTCTGCCAATGCAGAACGTATTGTTCAATCCATTGACCCTGAACGAAAAATTATGTTTTTGCCTGATCAAAATTTGGCAGCAAACGTTTCAAAAAATTTACAACGCGAAATGGCTTTATGGCCCGGATTTTGTCCGACTCATCATCGTATGATGCCCGAAGCTGTGATGAACGCGCGTGAAAAATATCCGAATGCAAAAATCATTGTTCACCCTGAATGTTCGCCAGCGATTGTTGCGCTTGCGGATGCATCGTTAAGTACGGGGGGGATGTTGCGTTATGTGAAAGAGTCAGACGCAACAGAATTTGTGATTGGAACAGAATGTGGTATTATTCACCGTATGCAAAAAGAGAACCCTGAGAAGAAATTTTATCCGTTTGAACCCTCTTTAGTGTGTCCAAATATGAAAAAAATTACGCTCGAAAATGTATTAGAATCATTACAATATATGCAACATGATGTGCAACTTTCTCCTGAATTGATTGAACGTGCACGAAAACCCATCGACGAAATGCTTGCCCGTTAATCCTTAAAAACCCTTAAAAAAAGGTGGTAATGATGAAAAAACTCTTTGCTGTTGCAGCATTGGGGATGCTCTCCGCGTGTTCATTTTTGAACACTTCCTCGCCAAATGAAACGATTTATCCCAATTATGCAAAGTATCGTACGGCATATAATTATTGTACGTATGGTTATACTTTTTCGTATTGGACTTGGGAGGAATGGAAAACTGAAATTGATCGACTCTCCGATAATGGTGTGAACCAAGTGCTTGTTCTTCCTGGACATGAAAAAGTGTGGCAAAACACTTTGCGTCGTTTAGGCATGAGCGATTCTGATATTACAGCTTTTATTCCCGCACCGCCTTTTGCACCATGGTGGTTGATGGGGAACTTAGAGGGGTTAGGTGGTCCTATTAATCAATCAACGATTGATTATCAAGCAGAATTAGGACGCAAAATGGTAGAACGTATGCGTGCCAAAGGGATGGAGCCGATTGTGAATGGTTTTGTGGGTATTGTTCCTACAACTTTACATAAATATATTGCTAAAGATGCTAAGATTATTCCGCAAGGTCGTTGGGCAGGTGGCTGTCAACGCCCTGCCGTTTTATCTCCATTGGATCCTGAATTTGATCGTATTGCACAGATTTGGTATGAAGAGGTGAAAAATGTTTATGGAGAAGTCAATTATTTTGGCGGCGATCTTTTCCATGAAGGCGGACACTCAGGGGGTTTAAGTCTTGCTAAATGTGCTGAAGCGCTTCAAAAATCAATGCTTAAAGCCAATCCTAACGCCATCTATATTTTACAAGGATGGGGTGGGAATCCATCGGACGCACTTTTAAGCGGACTCGATTCCTCAAAAATTGTTGTTCAAAGTTTGGTTAAAGATATGTATAATATGGGCGGCAAAGGGGACAAGAAACAACCCTTTAATGGCGCACCATGGACGTTTGCTTTGGTGAACAACTTTGGTGGAAATCATGGCATTTATGGCAATCTCCATTCGATGGCAACTTTTCAAGAACGTTTAGCGCAACGTGTTGATACTACGAATTTTGAAGGGTTTGCAATGTTGGACGAAGGGTTCGAACGCAATGCGGTGAACGAAGCGTTGTGGTATGAAATGATGAAGTCGAATCAAAAGATTGATTTGAAAAAGTTTTTAGTCAATTACACTCAAGATCGTTATGGGGTGGATGGTTCAGATATCTTTATGTATCTTTCAGAACCTAATTGTGTTTATGGCGTACAATTTGAACAAGAAGGGGTGACCGATTTTTGTATAGGAACCGCGCCTTCAAATCAAAAAAGCAAAGCGCGTTATTGGTGTGCAGGGCGTCAATACTGGAATCTTAAAGAGATGGTAACAGCGACTGATTCTTTATTGGCACTTGATGCGAAAGGAGCGGATTACGATTACGATCTTGTTGATTTTGAACGTCAAATATTGGATCGTTATGCTTTACATGTGAGAAATGAAATGGTTAAAGCTTTTAACGCCAAAGATTTAAATCAGTTTAATGCTTTATTCAAAACGTTTATGGAAGTGTTCGATGATTTAGCGGATTTGTGTGCAACTCATCCCGCGTTTTTAGCCGACTGCCAGGCTGAAAAATTTGCAAAGATTACTGGCGATGCAACCACGCATAAACGCGCATTGAATCTGCTTCATACTACATGGGTAGAACGTTATAATACGGACTTAAATGATTATGCGAGCCGTACCAATGAGTTTATTGTGCGCGAGTATTATAAGAAACGTTGGAAAGCATGGGGAGAACATCTTCAAGCCCAACTCGAAAATAAGAAACCAACGCCTGTTGATTATTATGCAATTACCCAAGCCTATATTCAATCCAATAATGTGAAACGTCCTTCTTCATCTTCAACGAAAGAGGTCGCAACACGTATTCATCAAAAATACAAAAAGTTCATTGAGAAAATGTAATTTTTGAATCTTTAACATAAGGGTTGCCGTGAATGCGGTAACCCTTTTTTTATTTTGATTTATGATTCATTCAAAGTTTTCGAGGGGGGATAATGGCCATATAAATGGTTTGCATTCTGGGTTTTCCAAAGCGCGCTTTGCTCTCTAAAATCGCAGAATCAACTGGGGATTGGATCTCATATTTTTTGAGAATACTGTAGATGGCTTTTTCATCGTAATGAACAAATAAAGTGGTATCTTTTTCAAAAATATTTGCAAACAATAGGCGTTCGGAAGCATCTTCATAAGCGCATGCCCACGGGCGATACGGTAAGTAGTGATGTAAGGTGTGTACAAACCAACCACTCCCAACAACCAAGGGGATTTTTTGATGACAGCGTGATTGATAATAGTCGTCTGCAATTTTACACCATTGTTGCGCATCGAAATGTTTGCGTGTAGAGGTGGCGACTAATGAAACAATTCCAAACACAATACCAAGCGTTAGAGAGAAGGCAACGCAAGTCATCCAAAAATATTTGAATTTTTGAATTGAAACAGGCTCTTTTTGAAATAATAAAATCCAAAGTCCGAACAAAAACAACAACGGCACACACCACATTGTTCGCATTTGAATGCCTAAAAAACACGCCACAATCATAATCAGAAATGGCACCCATAAGCAAAATGATATTTCATGACTCGCCTCTTTATATAAGGGGTTTAATGGATATTTATGATGCGGATGTCCTGTGATTAACCACGCCACAATGGCAGGGAAAATGAGTAAAGGAAGTTGAGATAAAATTAATTTAAATGGATTCCATAAATAACGCCCCCACGCAAATGTATTGTTTCCGCCCGAACGCTCCATAATATAAGTGATTGGGAGAAAATCGTGTTGGATTAACCAGATGAAATGAGGGGCAATGACGAGTAAAAAACAGCATAATGCAAGATAAGGCCCGTAGGTTAAAAACAGCCGTCGCGTTTGGGGATGCAACACCAAATAAAGAAAAAGGGTTAGGAGGAAAAGACCTGCAAAATATTTGCAAATCATGCAGTGTCCTGCAGTCAATCCTAGCAACGTCCAATCCCAAAACTTCTGCGTACGAATTGCACTTAAGAAATAATAAAACGTCATGGGCCACAAGGCAAGTTCGATAATATTTACATTGTATTCAGGGGTAGAGAAGTTATAGTAAGTAATCAGTGAAAGTAGCATTGATGCAACGATAGATTCGCGTTCATCAAGATAGAGACGCGCAATGCGGTAAACATAGATTAGTCCAATGATAACTAAAATTTGACTTGCCACAAAAAGGGGCCAATCTGCATACCCAAAAAGAGCACTTATATTTTCGGCAATCCAACCTGATAATGGTGGATGTTTGTAGTTGCCTAGGGTCCATTTCTGACCCCATGCAATCGCTTCAACGGTGTCTAAGGGGAGTGTTTGATAGCTCCACATGGGAATGAGCGACCACACCATCGCATTCATAAAAAGAAAGAACGCAAACAAATGGGTTGAAGAGAGGTTGTCGATTTTAGATTTTGAAACATATTTTACCTAAGGCAAATTGAGTGGGGAAGGAGATTAAGCACGCGGATGCGCATCTTCATAAACATCTTTGAGTCGTTCGGTGGTTACGTGGGTATAGATTTGAGTGGTCGAAAGACTCTCATGTCCAAGCATTTCCTGAACACTTCGTAAATCAGCCCCGTTATCCAACATGTGCGTTGCAAAAGAGTGACGCAATTTATGAGGGGTCAAATCGGGGGAGAGTCCGGCAGCAATAATATACGTTTTAAACAGCCGTTGAAATGATCTTTGCGTGAGTCGTGTCCCCAATCGATTTAAGAAGATGGGGTCATTGGGGCGTTCATGCGAGGAGAAAAAACTGCGTACATCTAGATAACGATTAATCGCTCTCACCGCGGGTCCGCCTAATGCACACAAACGCTCCTTTTTCCCTTTTCCGCGCACACGCACAATATCGTTAATTAAATCGACATCGCCAAAGTTGAGACTCATCGTTTCTTCAATACGCAATCCGCCTGAATAGATGGTTTCTAAAATTGCAATGTCGCGTGCGGCGGCAAACATGGCGTGTTCCTGACTACTTGCAATCTCTTTTTTGAGCGCATCTGCCCAATATTGATTGGGGATTTGCATGAGATTAATCACTTGGTTAATCGTGAGAAATTTGGGTAATCGCTGTTCTTTTTTGATTTTAGCAAGCGCAGTAAACGGATTTTGCTCTACAATGCCTTCGCGGAGAAGATAACGAAAAAATGCGCGCATCGAAGATATTTTTCGGAGCAATGAGGCGCGACTCAATTTTTCTTTTTGGAGGAGCACGACATATTGACGCGCCATGTTAACATTCACCGTTTGCCAATTTACCTGTCCTTCTTGCGATGGTTTTTCGCCTTCGCGATCAGAAATAAACGTATTTAAAACAATTTCGGCAAAGCGATCAATGTCTTGCGCATAATTACGAACGGTATGTTTTGAATAATTTTTTTCGTCATCTAGCGCACTTAAATAGTGTAATAAAGTTTGATCATAATAAGTGGTCATAAAAGCCCTCCAAAGAGGTCGTCTTGTTCTTCCTCGGGTTCTTGAATCATTGTTTCTGGCATCCAATCGTTCAACGCCATGACCTGAATATTATATTTATGTGCTTTACTGAGTTTTGACGAAGGTGCACTGGGATCTGCACAAACTAAAAGTGTCGTATCGCTATGCACATCATCTACCACTAAAAATCCCTTTTGTTTTGCAATTTGAGCATAAAAATCGCGTTTTTTTGGCATTTTTCCTGTAAAACAAATGGTCGGGAGTTTTCCAAATACATCTTTTTGGAGATGAACACATGCGATGAGTTCATCAATGTCGTCTTTTTGATTCTGAAAAGTTTCATGAATAATTTTAGCGCGTTCGGGTCCTACATTGGAGAGTTGTTCCAACATTTCGGGTGTGGCCGTACGAAGATTTTCAAAAGGCATCTGTTCTAAAATCTTTTTAGCGAGGGCTTGCCCCACGCCAACAATGTTGAGTGATGCAATGAGTTGAGATTCAGTAGGGGTTTTCGCGCGTTCAATCTCTTTGAGTAAATTTTGAATCGATAAATCGGCAAAACCCTCAATGCCCATTAAGTCGCCATACTTCAAATTCAGAATATCTTTGAGCGTGTTTTTTCCACTATGGATCAGCTTTTTGATCGTGGGTTCGCCTAGGTTTTCAATGCCTAAATTTTTGACAGCAGCGGTTAGACGTTGTAATTTTGTGCCAGGACAATCGGGGTTGGGGCAACAGAGTTCTACACCGCGACGAATCAAGGCTGTCCCACATTCTGGGCAATGGGTGATGATGGGCGAAAGACGGGTCTCACCAGCACTAGATTCTACAATATAGGGAATTACATCGCCCGCTCGTTCTACAATAATTGAATCTCCAATATGAATATCACGATCTTCAATGTTTTTAATATTATGCAATGTGGCATTTTTAATCGTGATGCCGCCAATCTCAACGGGTTCAATCTGCGCGATTGGCGTGAGACAATTCTTTCCAAAACTCCAAGTAACCCCAATGAGTTTGGAGGCTTTGCGAATATTGGTAAACTTAAATGCGATTTGTCCGCGCGGGTGATGTTCGGTTGCGCCGAGTTCGTCTGCATACGCTTGATCAGCAAGTTTAATCACAATGCCATCCATCGGGTAGGGTAAATTTTCAATTTCAGCCGTAATCGTTGCCCAATAATTTTCAATTTCATCCAAGGCAACTTCCCACGCGTATTTGTTGTAGTCGACCAATAATATAAATGCTTGTGCAAAACGAAGTTGTTCGACAAGAATCACATCGTCCATGGTTAAAATACCCGCAACTGTGTTTCGTGCATTTTTATAATTATGAAGTTTAATTTTTTCTTGCCATATCTTTTTAAAATCTTCTGTGCGAATCACCAATTCTCCACGAAGAGGCGAAGTTCCTAACGGCGCAATCCCCGCTTGTGTGTCTGCAAGAATAATGGGGAGTTTATCGCTAATATTTTTCCCTTCACGTCCATCGCCACGTGTCGCAAGAATCCCGTTTTCGTAGGTTGCCGAGACACCATCATATTTGGGTTGAATTAAGAATCGTTCATTTTCGGAACGTGCATATTTTCGTGCCCAATTCATCACTTCTTCTAACGAATATGCTTTGTCGAGCGATAACATGGGAATACGGTGTTGGACTTTATCTGCTGTACTTGAAAGAGTGATGTCGTGAATTTGATGGATGAGGGGGTGTTCAGGGTCAAGGGTGCGTAATTCACGAATCAGCGTATCATATTCGACATCGGTAATTTCGGGTTGTTTTTTCTCCCAATAGCATTGGTCGTGATGTTGAATCTGGGCGATGAGTTCTTCTTTGCGTGACATAACTATGATCCTGTTGGTATTTATTCTATATTATAATTAGCACAATATACTTTAATTTTTCAAAAAAACAAGTGTAATTTCAAATAAAATGCAAAAAAGCCACCCGAAGGTGGCTCAAAAGAAAAAGATCAAGATTAACGAATTAACCAACTGTTATCGATAATTAAATACATTGTTTTCTTTTTAGGCTGTAACGTGATGGGGTCGATATCGAGCGCATCGGAAGCCTCAATAGGTACGGCAGCAAAATAGCCGAGTGATTCTCCGTTAGCTGACCAGTTGACTGTTTCGCTACAAAGGGCGTCTGGGATGTAGACTTTCGCTGAAGATGCCGATTGAGTTTTAAGTAATTGTAAATCCTCAATCATCGAACCGTGATAGATATGAGCTTGTTCTCCGCTCGAATCATGGTTGTAAAGCGCCATAGGTTTGACAAATACAATAGATGATCCTCCTGCGCTTCCCCCCCTACGTAATGGTTCTTGAGATTGGACGGATGGTCGCGCCGTGAATCCTTCTTGAATGGTGGGAGTCATATTCATTATACGGCCTCCGAAACAGGGAGTTGAAGTGAGTTCCACACTTTAAGTTCTGCGAAATAACGTGGGCCTGAAACATAACACCATTCGCTAGGTGTCGCTTGAGCCGTATCGCTTAAGGCTTGACCCGTTCCATTTAATTTAACAGGTTTAAGCGGTTGAACTTTTTTGCCTTCTGAGTTTAACCAAGAAACTTCTTGGAGTTTTTGATCGGCATCAAGTTCGCGGAAACCTTCATCAATTTGGTCGAGATAGAATCCATCAAACGCGTACTGAATGATGTAGATGCATTCGTAGTAAGGGATTAACGATGTTTGCTGAGAAGAGTAGTAGTATTTGACTTGGTACTGAATATCTTCCATATAGAAACAGCCTGTTCCTGAACGCCCTAAAATTGAAATATTATTTTTGTTGAGTGAACCAATCAACTTATCGTGATTTTTGGGGGATGTTTTGGCGAAAGTGCGAATTTCAAGACGTCGTGTTGATTTAAGCGTATCGACTTCTGGTAATAAATCTCCCGCACTATTGGTGTTCGGATGAATTGCTCCATTTTCATCGTAATAAACTTGTACAGGATGTTTTTGAAGAATGCTTGAAACTTTGTAAGTGGCTTTTTGGAGCCAAGGTAATTTTTCTTCTTCAGGTGAACCCAATTTTTCATATTCAACGGTGAGTTTAATGGTGTTGTTTACGCCATCATTTGCAGGGGTTAAAATAAGACTTTTGGCGCGAAGAAGTGGATTGGTAGGGTGTGAATCGCCTTCTTTTGGAAGCGTAGGGTCGTTGAGAATTTCGGAGTAAGCTTCCGTGCTAAAGACATCGCTTTCGATTAAAATTTCGCGGGTGGCTTGATGGTTTGCAATTGAGAATGAGAGGCTGTCGCCAAGAATGGTATAAGACATAAAAAATCTCCATGATAGGTTTTACTGTGAATCCGGATATAGGACGCATCTTGTCAACCTCTCTGGAGATTTTTTTAGTATAATGCAATTTATTGTTGAATAATGGTTGCGCCATCTTCGCTAAAAGTAACTGCGCCTAAGAAGGTGGCTTCTGTTTTGCTTAGACGGAAAAAGACCAATGGATAGTTAAACGTGGTAACGCCTGAGGGGAGTTTTACATTTAAAGAAGCACGTGAGTTTTTCCAGAAAGAACCATCCGATTTAAACACGCCTTGTGTATTGGTGGTCGGTCCAAAAAAGAATGCATAAATAACCACTTGTTCGGAATGCGCAATCGCTTGTGCATTATCGGCACGAACCCAAGGGGCTTTATCCAGTAAGTCTTTCATCGTCATGCCGTTAAATCGAATAACTGTTCCATTACTTGCCCCTGTAGTTGTCCAATCATTCACCACTTTAATGGCAAGAAGTTCATCCGCGGGAGAGACGGGGTTTGAATAACCCCAGCGTCCATCCGTTGTCCAGACGCTATCAAGCCCTGTTGCTCCACAGGCAAAAGAGACCATTCCAGAATTGGCCATACAAGTTTTTCGAAGTGGTGCCCATGTGGCATTGCCCGCTGTTATATTGGCTAATACCGCACTTGGAAGATTGGAGAGCGTGTTGTTATTGGTGGCTTGAGCGGTAGAACCAAAATCAGCTTGCGTTGTGCCGAGGTGCAAATTCGAGGGATATTTTCCATTTGCCGCGTTAAAACTATTGATAAAGTTGCCAATACTTGCGGCATTGTAGTTGGTAATTGCATCTTTGGCATCGGCCTCAACATTTGAGAAGTGCGGAATGGTTAACGTAGCGAGAATACCGATAATGGCAATAACAATGAGGAGTTCGATGAGGGTAAAGGGGGATAATTTTTTCATAATTTTGTTTTCTGTTTGTGTAGAGATTAAAGGTGAGACATTATTTCATTGAGAGTTCGAGGGAAAGTAGCGTATAGGCGGTTACGAGTTCTGGGACGGATTCCATCCAACGTCCAATACTATTTTGCCACGAACCATTGGTTTGGATTCTTGAGATAACCGCTTTTTGTAAATCATTTTTCCATTGTGCTTTTTGACCATTTGGAAGATTGATTTCGTCCGCTCCTAAAACGGCATAAGTCTTTGATAACGTGTGATAATAGTAATATAGTCCTTCTTGTCCCATCCCGGGATTTTCTTCGAGGGTATAGTTGCGTGCAATCCACCCTTTGGCTGCTTTTACGCGATAATCATTGGGGTCTAATTTGGCGTAGATCATTGATTTAACACCAGCATAAGTCATGGAACCATAGGTGCGTAATGTTTTGGCATCAGTGGCATGGGTCATTTTGTCGCCGACAGGACGATAGGCGAATCCGCCATTGTATCCTTCGGAGTCGGCCTTTTCAACCCACGCTTCGCCATTCTCGGATGGAACACTTTGACAACGCTCTACAAACTTGACCGCGTTTTTCCACGCTAACTGTGATTTTTCTTTCGATTTGAGTCCTGCGGGGTTGTCTTCTCCCTCAAGATGTTCGGTTGCGGCAAGGGCTTCAAGTACTGATGCTGTGCATGATAAATCGGCACCATTTCCTGCCATCATTCCGCCACGACCGCCACCTTTGCCAGCAGGTGGTTTTCCTGTCAATCCAGCAAAGGACTTCGATTTATCCGTTGGTTTTAGCGAAGAATCGACTGGGGACTTCATGGCATTGCCATAGCCAAAACCGCCATAGTAAGGGCTCGATGAGTCGGTGGGGTTATTTATATTATGTTCGGTGAGTTGTTCTCCGAGGAGATAATGACGTCCCTTCAAGAGTTTTTCGCGATCTTCGGGATAATTCATGGTCGCGAGTGTGGTCATGACAACTGCGGTTGTGTAGTTGATATAACGTCCTTGTTTGGAGAATGATCCATCTTTTTGTTGAAATTTTAAACAGTACATTCGCCCCGCTTCATACGCTTGTTTAACCCGAACAGGGTTGTCGATATTTTGCGCTTGAAACAATGCTAATGTACAAAGTGCTGTAATGGCGGGATCTTGTTGCCATGCTCCTTCTTTATCTTGACGTGATAAGAGAAAATTAACCCCTTTTTGAAGTGTTTTTTGTGCTTCATTTTGGATAGAATCGACTTGGGCTTCTTGTGGACTAGGCGTGTGTTTTAGGGTTTCTGCAAAACATACACTGCTTGTCGCACATAATAATGTTGTAGCAATCAAGAATTTTTTCATGATTTTTCCTTAAATTTTATGTTGATGATAATATTTTGTTTAATTTGTTTCGAATAAATATAGCATAACTTACAGTAAAACTCTTTTTATTCAAAACATTGATCATTAAAATTTTCATGTTTTTTATAATGAACTATTATTTATAGCTATTGTTTGTTAATATGTTTGAATATAGTTTTTGTATATTATTGTTTGATACTCCATCATTTTTGATGTAGAGATAGAAGCAAAAATATAGGAAAGAAAATTTCTTAAATGAAATTTTTTTAAATCGTCACTTATT
>CAZIVM010000009.1:0-31251 GCA_964542845.1 uncultured Victivallales bacterium | reverse complement strand
TTGACATGAAACAAGATGCAACTATTAACATGCTAACCTGTTAATAACTTGATGTAAAATTGAGAACATCGTTATAACTCGTTGATAATGCCTTCTTAACATCGTGTCGATACACTGTTAAAACAATCTTTTATACATTTTGTGCGTAAAATGAACATAAAACGTGTGAAAAAGCGTCAATTGAAAAAAGGATATAAATCATTGTAAATGGTTGATTTCACGCTTCATTTTCGTTTTAATTATGGTGTTTGTTTTGCATGTTAATAACTTGCTAATAAAAAAGTCAAAAATATCAACCTCAACAACGAAAAATCACCCCCTTATGAATTCCACAGAAGAGTCTTACGCTGCATCGCTTTGGCACTCCGCATGCACGCAACTTCTCCCCGAAATCGGAGAACCCGTTTATAAACAATGGTTTGCCCCCATTCAACCTTTAAGTTTAGAAAATAATATTTTAACCCTTGGGGTCTGTGACTCTTTCTTCGGAGATTGGTTTAAAGATAATTACGAATGTTTGGTGGTTGAAAAACTCCAAGCTTTAGCCAAAGTGCCTCTCCAGATTTCATATACGCAAGTGGAAGTTCCTGTTCCTGTTGAAGAACCCGTCGTTGCTCAAGCTGAACAATCCGTCCCTGTTGTGCCTGTTGCTCAAGCTCCTGTAGCGTCTGTGCGCCCTCGTATTCCAGAAGGTTGCGATCATAATTATACATTTGCTAACTTTGTGGTCGGAGATGAAAATCAAATTGCTTGTTTCTCTGCACAGAAAGCGGCGGAATGCCCCGGTTTATATAATCCACTTTTTATTTACGGTGATACCGCTTTGGGTAAAACGCACTTGTTGCATGCGACGGCGATTGAGTATCAACGCTTAAATCCAACAGCAAATGTGAAATATATCACCACAGAACAGCTCTTAAATGATTATACACAATCCTTATTGGATGGGAAAGCGATTGATTTTCGAAATCGTTATCGTGAAGTTGATTTACTTTTGCTTGATGACGTTCAGTTTTTGGGTCGTACCGCGCAATTACAAGAAGAATTTTTTAATACGTTCAATGCGTTATATTCTGAGAAAAAACAAATTGTCTTAACCTCTGACCGTCGTCCTTGCGATATTAACGGATTGGAAGATCGTTTGGTTTCACGTTTTGAATCAGGTTTTACTTCCGAGGTGATTGCCCCTTGTTTTGAGACGCGCTTAGCGGTTTTGCGCAAATATCGTGAACTTTTCGGACTCCATGTGTCGGAAGAGGTGATTGTATTTATTGCGCAACGCATTACTGCGAATATTCGTCGTTTGCGTGGGGCAATGAATCAAATTATGGTGTATGAACAATTCCATCATGGTCGTTCTCCTGATGTGCGTCAGATTGAAAAGATGATGCCAGGATTTTTGACTGCGGATCGTAGTGTACGTGGGGTGGCTGTGAGCGAAATTCAGCGTAAAGTGGCTGATCATTATCATGTGAAAACATCGGACTTATTAGGCTCACGACGCACAAAGATGTTGGCGTTACCTCGACAAGTCGCGATGTATTTATGTCGCGAACTCACAGAGATGTCGTTCCCTGATATTGCGCAATCTTTCGGTGGCAAAAACCATGCTACCGTGATTCATGCTTGTAACAAGATTAAGTCTGAAATGGAAAAAGATTCAGATTTACGTTTAGCCGTCAGTGTATTAGAGCGCAACTTGAAGGATTAAAATGCAGTTGCTTGATCTTCATACGCATACAGCATTGTGTCGACACGCCAGCGGAATGCCCCTTGATTATGTCCGTGCTGCCTCACAAAAAAATATTAAAGTGATGGGATGCGCGGATCATGCGCCCACGCCTTATGACTACGATATATACCGTATGCGTAAAGAAGAGTGGACACCTTATGCTGAGTCGATTCGCGAAGCGCGTGTTGCAGGCGAAAAGCTGGGGGTTCAAGTCCTTTGGGGGATTGAAGCCGATTGGATGCATGAACGTAATGAAGAGACGTTAGCTTTAATTCATGGAAATGCGTTGGATTATGTGATTGGGTCGGTGCATTATGTGAACGCGATAGGTTTTGATGATCCTGCGAATATTTCGTTGTGGAAGAATCCAGACACCGCCGATCAAATTTGGTCGACTTATATTGAACAACTTATGGGGTTGGTTCACGCGAATATTCCGAATGTGATTGGACACCTCGATTTACCGAAAAAATTTGGTTATTATCCTTCACAATTGGTGATGGAGAAGGTGATGGATGGGTTTCATGATTTTTTTAATATTTTAGCCCAAAATGAGGTGTCGATTGAGATTAACACTTCGGGATGGCGTAAAGATGTTGCCGAACAGTATCCTTCTCAACAATTGCTTGAGATGGCGTATCAGGCTGGGGTAAGTCTCACGTTAGGTTCCGATGCCCATGCCCCTGATGAGGTGGGGTATCGATTTGAAGATGCGGTGCATTTAGCGCGAAAAGTGGGATATGATCAACTCGCTTATTATGTCCAACGTGAACGTCGTTTTTTGAGTTTCGATTCATGAGTAAAGTTTGCGCATTTTTGTTGGCTGCGGGGTTAGGGACACGATTACGTCCGCCCGTGGGGATGCGATGTCCTAAACCTTTGATTCCGTTGCCGAATGGGGATAGTTTAATTGGAACGGTGTTATCGTATTTAAAAGAAGCTGGGATACAAAAATTTATTGTCAATACGCATTATGCTGCTGAAGCTTTGGAAGCTTATTTAAAATCGCGTGATGCTGAAATAGAGATCAATCATGAAGAGGATCTACTCAATACGGGTGGACCGCTTATTCAAGCTGCCGAAACGATTCGTTGCTACGATGCATGTTTGTTGCATAATGGTGATATTTTGACCGATATGCAGATTAGAGATTTAATTGATTTTCATCAAACCAATGATAATTTACTCACTATGGCCTTAATACAAGGTCCTGAAAATCGCATTTTGTTGAATGCGCAAAATGAAATTATAGATGTTGGAGGACGTTGCAATGCGAATCCTGATACAGGGACTTTGCATACTTATATGGGGGTCGCAGTTTTTCATCCGCGGTTTTTAGATTATTTTCCAAAAGAAGTGCAAAACTTTGATATTCGTTTGGCGTTTGTTGATGCGATTCAAAAAGGGGAACGCGTTCAAGGTTACTGTGTACCTCAAAATACCTATTGGAACGATTTAGGTACGCTTGAAAAGTATTTGTTATCGGCGGAGAACTTACCACAATATTTTAATCAATGCGTTTACGCTCCTTCCAAAAAATTTGGATTTGAAAAACTCGCTGAACAAGGATCAATGCGCTCATTTTATCGTTTAACCATCGCTGATGAATCTTCAGTGTTGATGCGTTCGTATGCAGGCGATCCAGATTTTAAACGTTTTATTGATCTGGGAACCTTTTTACACGCATTAGGGGTAGGGACTCCTAAAATTAAAGCGTTTCGAGAAGATTCGTTAGCGGTGTTGATGGAGGATTTGGGGAACGATACGTTGGATTTAATTTTTAAAAAAGATCCCGACAATTACTCGGTTTATGAAAAAGTGATTGTCGCTTTGGCGAAATATAATGTACTTCCACTGACTTCGGGGATTGAAAAAGTGGAGGGGGTGCGTAATTTTGATTATGACTATTTACGTTGGGAGACGCAATATTTTAAGGATCATCTTTTAATTCGTCATGCACAATACAATTTGAGTGATGAGGAAGTTTGCGCTTTAGAGGGAGAGTTTGCGCGTTTGGCACAACGTGTTGACGCTCAACCGAAGGTCTGGATGCATCGCGATTGTCAGAGTCAAAACATATTAATTCACCAAGACGAAGTGCGATTTGTAGATTTTCAGGGTGGACGCGTGGGGCCATTGGGTTATGATATCATGTCGTTACTTTACGATCCCTATGTTGAAATAAGTTCACATGCGCGCGAACGTCTTTTAAAAGTTTATTATACCGAATACCTCTCGCTTACATCGAGTTCTCTCTCGTATGATACGTTCCGACAATATGCGATTGAGGCGGGATTACAACGCTTAATGCAGGCATTAGGAGCGTATGGATTTTTGTCGTATGAAAAGGGGAAAATGCGCTATTTAGATTTTATTCCAGTGGCATTACCTCGTTTGCATGCGTTGTTGCAAGAGACTGCTAATTTTCCAGTATTATTAAAAATTGTGTCATCGCTTGTCTAAAATTGTGTTAAAACGCTCTTTTTTTGCTTAAAAGGTGATGAAAATTGAGAATAAGACTTGTTTTTATTGTTTAGGGGGAGTATATTAATATGTTAGAATTTGACACATTAATATAAATATTAACAACCCGATATAGGAGTCTATCTCAATGGAAAAATTATTCTTGGGTCTTGATGTGGGTTCAACCACCCTCAAAGCCGTCTTGTTGACGGAATCTGGCAAAGTTCGCCATTCAATGTATAAACGTACTAAACCTACTCGTGTTTCAAAATTAACTTGTACTGGTCGCTGCTCAGAATGTGGCGCTTGTAGCTTGGGCTCTGTTCGCAATGCGATCGACGAATTTTTGGATAGTGCTGGAACACGTTTGGACAAAATTACTTGTACGGTTGTAACTGGTTCTCAAATTAATGAAGAAACGAAACGTGTTTTACCTTATGCGTTTAAGGTCTCAGAAGTGACAGCGCACGTTGCAGGTGCTAAACACTATCACCCCGATTGCAAAGCGATCTTAGACGTCGGTGGACAAGATTCAAAATCAATGGTCTATCGCGAAGATATGAAAATGTGGCTTTCTAAGATGTCGGGTATCTGTGCTGCGGGTACGGGTTCATTCTTGGATTCAGTTGCACAAAAATTGGGTATCCCTGTCGAAGAGATGCAAGATTTGGTGAACTATGATTCCGATTTGGAATTTTCATCCGTTTGTGCAGTTCTTTCAGCAACATCGATCAATAAATTTAAATCTAAAATGCCTATTGGCGATATTATTGGTGGGGCATGTCGTGCCCAAGCGCGTACAATTATGTCGGGTGTTGGAGAACTCCTTACCGGATATAAAGGTGAAATCCTTTTCCAAGGGGGCGTGGCTTATAACAAAGCGGTCGCTTACTATCTTGAAGAGGTGACTGGTAATAAAATTGTTGTGCCTAAATTCCACTCTGTGATGGGAGCTTTAGGGGCTGCATGTATTGCGCGCTCTCACTATACGTATGTTGGACGTGTGGTTTACAACGAAGTGCCATTTGATCGTTCGAAAATGAAGTCGTTAGCGATTCGTGCAACTAGCACACGTCGTGAATATTTCCCATCTGCATCGGATACACGCCCCTTAGTGTGGCGCAACCTTTTCTATCCTCCAGAAATTTTGAACGCAATGGATGTTCGTATGTTAACACTTGAAACGTACGCTGCCCTTTTTGCACGTAATCAAAAACGTATCAAAAAAGCGTTTGACAATGCTGCCTATAAAGGTTTCTCTGCTGAAACATGTTCATTCTTGCGCGTGCTTGAAGGGATTGATTTGCCACAACCTGCGTTTGGGGTTTCGACTTCTGAACCTTGTCAGCAAGGGGAGCGTATTTTCCGTGACTTGTCACGCGATTATAATTTTGCGGATAACTTCTACTCCGTTGCGACTCCTGCAATCCATCATCCACTTTCTGTTGAACAAATTGCGGCAGGCCTTGAAGAATCTGTTGAAAAAATGGAAAAAGCGTTGGGTAAAAAAATGGACATGGGGCGTTTAGCCGAGGCTTGTCATTTATCAAACGAAGCGCAAAAGTTAACGAACGCTTGTAACGATTTACGTTTAACATCAGCGCCTTTAATTCCGGGTTCAATCGCAATTTACTACGCCACAGTGTTTTCACAACTTTGGGGTAAAAAAGAGTTGGTTGATCTTCAACAAGCATTTTATGAAGAGTTGTGTCAACGTAAAGAAGAGGTTGAAGGCAAAGTGGGCTTTGAAGATACCCATCGTGCAATTTGGCTCCATCTTCCACCTTTCTATGATACTTCACTCTTAGAACTCATTGAGTTCCAACACCATATTCCAATTGTCTATGAAGAGGTTAACTTCGCAGAATGGCCTGCATTAGATCCTGATGATCCTTACCGTTCATTGGCACGCAAACTCCTTTCTGTGGGTTATCTTGATCCCGATGAACGCGTACGCTTAATTCGTCGTACCGCTGAAAAAGGGAAATTGACAGGCGCGTTCTTGTACAACCATGGTTTCGGACGTTGCTCAATGGCGGATGCAACTTTTATTAAGTACTTACGTGAAGAGCTCCAAGCCGCTCAAGTGCCTTTAATTGTCTTGGATGGCGATTGCATGGACTCCTCCATCGATCCTTGTTCGACAGTGACTAAAATTGGCGCATTTGCTGAATCTATGAATATGGCGCGTTATGGCAATATCTTAGGTCCTGTTTCTGAACAAAACGTGATCAATAAAACGTTAGATCGTTTGCTTGATAAAATTCCAAACTCTGATTCTCAAGCTTTTGATTTAGCGCGTGCTGCTTTGAAAAAAGCAAAAGAAGCAACCAATGTTGGTAAATAATCTTTTCGATTCTCCCTATTTAATAACAATATATATAAAGGCGTTATCATGACTCAGATGATGAAAGCATTAGTCAAAACCAAAGCCGCTCCCGGACTCGATCTTATCGAAATTCCTGTTCCAGAAGTGGGCCCAAATGATGTTAAAATTAAAATTCACAAAACCGCTATTTGCGGGACCGACATTCATATTTGGAATTGGGATGAGTGGGCACAAGCAACAATCCCTGTTCCTATGCAAGTGGGACACGAGTTTGTGGGTGAAGTGGTTGAAATTGGCAGTGCGGTTACTTCGCACACCATCAAAATTGGAACTTTAGTTTCTGGCGAAGGGCACATCGTTTGCGGTGCGTGTCGTAGCTGCTTGGCAGGCCGCCGTCATCTTTGTCCAAACACCAAGGGTGTTGGTGTGAATCGTCCGGGTTGTTTTGCTGAATACTTAGTGATTCCTGCGACCAATGTGTGGGTAGCGGATCCTAATATCCCCGAAGAAATTTTATCTATTTTCGATCCTTATGGTAATGCGGTTCATACGGCATTACAATGGGATATGTTAGGTGAAGATGTGTTGATTACAGGGGCTGGTCCTATTGGGATTATGGCTGCTGCAATTGCACGTCATGCGGGTGCGCGTAATGTGGTCGTGACTGATATTAACCAGTATCGTTTGGATTTAGCTAAAAAAATGGGCGCAACCTATACGGTTAATTTGACCGAAGAAACCCTTGAAGATGCGATTAAAAAATTGGGTCTTAAAGAAGGTTTTGATGTGGGGCTTGAAATGTCGGGTGCATCGCCTGCAATCAAATCGATGGTTGACAATATGGCCAATGGCGGTAAAATCTCAATGTTGGGTATTCCGTCACGTCCGCCAGAAATCGACTGGAATAAAGTGATTTTCCACATGTTAACGATTCGTGGTATTTATGGTCGTGAAATGTTCGAGACATGGTATTTGATGCAAACAATGATTCAAGCTGGTTTAGATATTTCGCCCATCATTACCCACTGTTTTGATGTGAAAGACTATGCGCAAGGTTTTGAGGCAATGAAGTCGGGGCAATCGGGTAAAGTTGTCTTAGACTGGTCAAATATTTAATTTTATTTTAGACACTGTTATTCTGAATGGATAACAGTGTTTTTCTTTAGAATCCTAAATGTATTTAAATGGAGAGCGTTTTATGAAAGTATTAGCGATTAATGGTAGTCCTAAATCGAACGGCAACACAATTACAATGTTGAACGCAGCGCTTAAACCTTTGGCGGATGCTGGGGTTGAGACCGAGATTGTCCAGTTAGGTGGATATGCTATTCGTGGGTGTGTCGCTTGTGGCCGCTGTCGAGTTAACCGTAATCAAAAATGTGTGATTGAGACAGATTGTATTAACGATATAATTGCCAAAATGATTGCAGCTGATGCGATTATTATTGGGTCACCTGTTTACTTTGCTGATATTACAGCAGAAACCAAAGCATTGATTGACCGTGCAGGATATGTGACACGTCCTGACAATTTGCTCGGACGTAAAATTGGGGCAGGGGTTGTCGTCAACCGTCGTGCCGGAGCCGTGACTTCTTTAGACTCTATCAATCATTTCTTTTTAATCTCACAAATGATTATTCCTGGTTCAACTTATTGGAATATGGGTATCGCTGGCGAACCCGGTAAAGTTTCTGAAGATGCAGAAGCGATGGCGAATATGCAAAATTTAGGCGAACAAATTCTTTGGTTGCTCCAAAAAACTAAAGCCTAATATTGATATATTATAAATCGTATAAATAAAAAAAGAGCTCAATATTTTATTGAGCTCTTTTTGTTTTTAAAGTAGGTTTTAACTTGATTGAAAATTAAGCATTCTTAAATGTTTCAATAAGCTCTTTGACGCGTGCCGTTGGATCTGGGGCTTGTGTAATTTCTGTAACCATTGCAATTCGTTGTGCGCCCGCTGCTTTGAGTTCGGGAATATGATGCATCTTAATTCCCCCCATCACGCTAAAGGGAATCACAAGACGTTTCGACATGGTTTGAATGAGATCTAAACCTAAGGGCTGCATAGAAAGTGATTTCGTTTTTGTGGCATAAATTGGCCCAATATTGATATATCCTGCCCCCGCTTGTTCCGCAATGTTTGCCTCTTCTACGGAGTGAGTCGAAACCCCAAAAAGGAGTTGTGGGGCTGCCTGAATTGCGGCTTTAATGGGGAAGTCTTCTTGACCTAAATGAACCCCATCAGCTCCCGTGGCTAATGCCACATCAATATGATCATTAACAATATAAAGCATGCCGTAATCATCTGTGATTTTGCGGATTTTTTCACCGAGTTTGATCTGATCTATTTTCGACATGTGTTTTTCGCGCATTTGAACAATTTTTGCGCCACCATCTGCAATACGTTGTACCATCTCATCGGGGGGCATTCCATTGCAAAACTCCGAAGACACCACAGGATAAATATTTACTTTTCGGAATGCATCAAGTCGCGCATGTTTACGACGTGGAACGGGGTGAATACTGTTGGGTTTTACCGAACAGAATCCGGGATCATCAGTGCGTAGGGCAGGGGTTCCAATCACTAAAAATAAAATGCTTGAATTGTGTTCTGTAATAATTTCATGTTCAATCCCTGCAGGAATGGAGACCACTGTCCCTGGGCGAAGTTCCCATTGATACCCCATGGAATATAATGACCCTTTCCCCTTCATCACATAATAGGCTTCATCGTAATTAAGGTGCAAGTGACAGCGTCCTTCTGTAACCTCTACAAAATGAAAATTTGCCACGGCTCCGGGTTGTCCAGAGAGGACGCGTCGAACGGTTCCAAAAGGACAGTTGACAGATTGCACTTCATCGATGTTTCGGGTAAGGATACAGGGTTTTTTGGGACGTGCCATAGTTTAACTCCAAGCTTGTTTTTGGGGCAGGGTGGGAAGGGGCTTAAATTTAGGGGATTGACCTAGAAAGTAACACGGATTATTGTAAAAAACGGTCTCTACAATTTCATCGGCGTAACCGCGACGACGCATTTCGAAAATTGCATCATGAAGGGTGGCTGGGTCGGAAGGCCCCCAATCGCCAGAGGCATCGGCAAGGATGCGTTCGACTCCGTATTTTTCAAGGGTATCAACGACGCGGTTCGGCGAATTTTTAGTCATGGGATAAATGGTCATTGCTGTCCAAAATCCCGCATCGCGAACGGCGCGTATGGTATGTTCTTCAATGTGATCGAAGCAGACACGGTTAGGATCAATTTGACCATGTCCTTTGAGATAGTCAAGCATCATTTGTGTCCCTTTTTTCTTATCATCGAGGTGGGGGGTATGAATCCAAATGAGTTGATTATGTTGCAATGCGATCTCGACTTGTTCCGTAAAAATGGTCATTTCATTGGATGTATTTTTATTGAGTCCAATCTCTCCGATGCCGAGGACATTGGGTTTATCTAGAAACTCGGGGATAAACGACATCACTTCACGCGCTAAAACTAAATCGTCCGCTTCTTTGGGATTGATGCAAATCCACGCATAATGTTGAATTAAATATTGTGCGGCGCGAGTCGGTTCAAAGGTTGTAATATGGGTAAAATAATCGTGAAAAGCCTTGGCAGAAGTGCGGTCATAACCTGCCCAAAAAGCAGGTTCGCAACACGCCACGCAGTGCATTCTTGCCATGCGTTCGTAGTCGGCGGTGGTGCGTGCGATCATGTGAATGTGGGGTTCGATAACTTTCATGAGGGCACCTCTTCTGAAAACGCCTCAAGAAAACGTTCTGTTTTTTCACCTTGTTCATCGGCTAAAATTTGAAGTGCTTTTTCAAGTTTGCGAAATTTGGGATTCGTCCGATATTTTTGTTCGGAGTCGTAGCGGTGCAGACGATCTATCATGGCTGCCGTTTCTAGCAAATGACAACGCGCTTCCAGGTAGTACATCTCTAACATCTCTTCTGGAGTTTTAACTTTTTTTAACATGGTATCGACTTCCTTATTTGTGATACTAAAGCGATAGCTTGTGCTGCAACCCCTTCTTTGCGTCCTGTGAATCCTAACTGTTCGGTGGTGGTGGCTTTTACCGATACATTTTCTAATGAAGTTTGCAAAACGGATGCCATCTTTTCGCGCATTGTTAAGATAAAAGGGGCGACTTTAGGCGTTTGCATAATGAGTGTGATATCCACATTTTCAATTTGAAAGTTTTTGTTCTGAATGAGTTCGACAACATGAGCTAAGAGTTTTAAGCTATCGATCCCTTTGTATTGTGGGTCTTTATCAGGAAAATGTTTGCCAATATCGCCGAGGGCTAATGCGCCTAAGAGTGCATCCATTAACGCATGGGTTGCCACATCGGCATCAGAGTGTCCGAGTAAGCCATGGGTATGTGGCACATTTACCCCACAAAGAATGAGGGGGCGTCCTTCAACAAATGCGTGGACATCGAAGCCTTGACCAATTCTAAATTTCATTGTGTTTAACTTTATGAGGGTTAGCGTTTACTTTCTCTTGCATAATATGCACGTTCAAAGGCGAAATTTCAAGTGAGAAAGAAAATATTTTTGTTAAATTTATGTTAAAATACGTTAAATAGAATTAAAATTAATAATAATTTACGAAAATGTTGATTTTTTTTATTAAAATATGTAAATAAACCTTGTAAAATAAGAATAGTGGGTGTATTGTACATCAACGCAGAAATGCTTCGAATATATATCAACCCAAAAACTCTGAGAAATGTGAACCTTGTGTTCACAAATTTCGTTCGTAATATGACCTTTTCAGAACTCGATCTAGGGATCACTCCACACTGTGCTCGCCCTGTTGAGCACGATGAGACCGACATGCTTTCAATGCCGTTGGCGGCGCGTATGCGCCCCACTTGTTTTGAGGAGTATGTGGGGCAGTCTCACCTGCTTGCGCCAGGGAAATTGCTTCGTCGTGCCATTGATTCAGATCGATTTACCTCTATTGTGTTGTGGGGGCCTGCGGGCATTGGCAAAACTTCGCTTGCGGAGTTAATTGCACGCCAAACACAATGTGCTTTCATTCGGATGTCGGGCGTGGTTTCCACGGTTGCGGATATGCGAGAAGTGATTGCAGAGGCGATTGCACGCCGTCGTGCAACTGGACAAGGGACGCTGGTTTTTATTGATGAAATTCATCGTTGGACAAAGTCGCAACAGGATGTTTTGTTGCCTGATGTTGAACGTGGCACGGTTCGCCTGATTGGCGCGACCACCGAAAATCCTCATTTTTACGTGGTAGGGCCTTTGCTCTCCCGTTCATTGGTTTTTCAGTTGGAATCGCTCTCTGAAGCGGATGTTTCGCAACTTTTATTGCGAGGGTGTCAAGTTCTCTCCGAACAACTTCAAAATCCTGTGACACTTTCGCCCGATGCATTGCAGTTTATCGCCTCAACATGCGAGGGGGATGGACGTAAAGCGATTGGGGCGTTAGAAGTGGCGGCAATGACAACGCCTCAAAAAACGTCAGGCGAGATTGGCATCGCACTTTCCGATGCAGAGGCCTCTATGCAAAAAAAACAACTCGCGTATGGTGATGATGGGCATTACGATACAGCGAGCGCTTTTATTAAATCGATGCGTGGGAGCGATCCTGATGCAGCAATTTATTGGTTGGCGAAGATGATACATGCGGGAGAAGATCCCCGTTTTATTGCACGTCGCATTGTAATTTTTGCCAGTGAAGATGTGGGCAATGCAGACCCCCGCGCTTTACAGGTGGCTTTAAGTGCTTTTCAAGCCTGCGAACTCATTGGAATGCCCGAGTCGCGTATTATACTTGCCCAAGCGGTAACGTATTGTGCGACTGCGCCTAAAAGCAATGCATCCTATCTTGCAGTAGATGCAGCGTTGGCGGATGTGGCCTCCGAACGTGTCCATGCGGTTCCCATGCATCTTCGTGATGCTCATTATAAAGGGGGGCGCGAAATGGGACACGGTAAAGACTATCAATATCCTCATGATTTTAAGGGGGGCTTTGTCCCTCAAGAATACCTTGCGGTGCCTAAAAAATACTATGTGCCGAAAGGGGTTGGATATGAAGAAAGAATCAAAGAACGGATCCAATATTGGGATACGTTACGAAAACAAACGCATGTGAAGGGGGCAAAATCATGATGACAAACTCTCTTCAATTCGAGAAAAATCAGATGCGAAAAACATATCTCAATGCGCGCAAAGCGATGTCGGCAACTGCGCGTGTTGAGGCCGATGAGGCGATTTGTAATGCCTTGAATGACGTCGTGAAATGGCGTGATTTTGATGCAATTGCAGCGTATGTCTCAGACGGTACAGAACCCGATTTGACGCGGTTCTTAACGACCCAACTTACTTTGGGGCGACGTCTTGCTTTTCCCAAAAGTGAGAAGATTTCAACTGATGTTTCTTATGAAATGCACTGGGTAGATTCCCTCCATCACGGATGGGGAGAGGGTGCGTTTCAGATTCGCGAACCGGTAGGCGTTCATGCACCTATGTCTATTGCGGATCAGCTTCAAAATACAAAGTTGCTCTGGCTCATCCCCGGAGTTGCATTTTCGGCGCAAGGCGCGCGACTCGGACGTGGGAAGTCGATTTATGACCGACTCCTCGCAACGACGCAAGGCCTTAAAGTCGGAATCTTTTATGATTGTCAGGAAGCCCCGACACTTCCGACCGAATCTCACGACCAGTTGTTGGACGTGATTGTGACACCAACCCGAATCCTGCGGATCTCCGCGCACGATTCTTAATGAAAACAAAGGAGTTTTTATGTTAACACTTTTACAAGCCACACAAGCCCCCGCCTCCAGTGCGATTGATCCGAGTCTTGCTGCCGCGTTAGGCGGAACTGCGATTGCTGGGGTTACGCTTGGCGTTCTTGCTGGAATTTTTATTTATCGTTTTATTGTGAAAGTTCGCGGTAAAGCCGCAAAAAACCTCACTGAAAAAATGATTTCCGATGCGAAACGTGAAGCCGAACACATTTTAAAAGATGCACGTTACACGGCTAAAGGGGACGCCATCCGTGCGAAAGAAGAGGCGGAGCAAGAGATTAAACAACGTCGTAAAGAACAGAATAATGTTGAGCGTCGTTTACAACAAAAAGAAGAAAATCTTGACCGTAAAAATCAACAAGTGGATCAACGTTTGAGTAAGCTTGACCACAAGGAAAAAGATTTAGATGCTCAAAAACAAAAAGTGGTTGACAAGGAGTCAGAACTTCATGAAACCATTCAAAAACAAATTGGCGAACTTGAACGCGTCGCGGGTTTAGATAATGAGACCGCTCGCAAAATGCTTTTAGAAAAATTAGAGGGCGAAATTGTTCAAGAAAGTGGCGCGTTGATGCGTCAAATTATTGATGAATCCAAAGAAAAAGCTCAGCGTGAAAGTCAACGCATTCTTGCGAACGCCATGCAACGTTATGCGGGTGAGTGTACTTACGAGCGCACCACCGCAACCATTCCATTGCCATCCGACGAAATGAAAGGGCGTATTATTGGGCGTGAAGGACGTAATATCCGTTCGCTTGAAGCTGCCACTGGGGTTTCCATTTTGATTGATGATACCCCTGAAGCCGTGGTGATTTCATGTTTCGATCCGATTCGTAAAGAGGTCGCACGTCAAGTGATTGAACGCTTAGTTTCTGATGGACGTATTCATCCCGGGCGCATTGAGGATCTCTTGAAAAAAACACGTAAAGAGGTCGAAGAATCTTGTGCAGAAGCGGGTGAAGCTGCGGTGTTTGAACTTGGAATTCAAGGAATTGCAGCACCTCTTGTTAAAATTTTGGGTCGCTTAAAATATCGTTATAGTTTCTCTCAAAATGTGTTGAAACACTCGATTGAAGCGGCGCATTTCATGGGCTCAATTGCTTCGGAATTGGGTTTAGACGTTGCGAAAGCGAAACGTATTGGTTTGCTTCATGATATTGGTAAAGCCATCGACCACGAAGTTGAAGGTTCTCATGCGAAAATTGGGGCAGATTTACTCCGTAAGTATAATGAGGCTAAAGATGTGATTAACGCGGTCGCTTCTCACCATGAAGAAGAGGAAGGTCAATCCATTTATGCACCGCTTATTATTGCTTGTGATGCATTGAGTGCTTCACGTCCTGGAGCCCGTAGTGAGTCTTCAGAACTCTACTTGAAACGTTTAGAAAAGCTTGAAGAAATTGGTAAATCGCATAAAGGTGTTGATAACTGTTTTGCAATTCAAGCCGGTCGTGAATTGCGCATTGTGGTTGAACCTGAAAAAGTGACAGAGGCAGAAGCGCAAGTGATTGCACGCGATGTCTGTAACGAAATTGCACAACAAGTGACCTATTCGGGGCAGATTAAAGTAACCGTGATTCGTGAAACCCGTTCTGTGGACTACGCAAAATGAGTTCTGAAAATAGTCCAACGCCTCAACCTTTTACCTTCAAACGCGATAAGCGTAAGATGGGCATTTTTGCGATGCTCTCCGTTACGCTTATCGTGACGATGGTGATTTTTGAACTTTGTGCTGTTTTTTTGATTCGTTCACAATTAGGTTTCTCTTGGGATCATGAAAAAGCTTCTCAAACATTTATTCGTTCAATCGACTCTTTAAGAGGTCAGTTACAGCGTTTGAAGCCCGATCGTGATCACAAGCATCTTGAGCGCGATTACATCTTACGTGAACTCAATTTGTTAGGTGGACTCGTGAAAAATCACGATGATTCATTGACGCTTGATGATTTTTCACGTATGTCGCGCGTGATTGAGTCGTTTCAAACTATTTACAATGAAAACTGGAAATTAGATACCTATTTAATTGAGTCGATAGAACTTGATTTTTCAAATGTAAACGAACAATTAAATGCTAAAATTAAGGGAGTTAAACAAAAATGAATAGTCAATCCGCACAAGAATGTATCCAAAAGTTTCAAGGGAAACGTGTTGCCGTTATTGGTGACTTAATGTTGGATGTCTATGTGAAAGGAAGTGCATCGCGTATTTCACCCGAAGCCCCAGTCCCTGTTCTTCATGTTCGGAGTGTTTCCTCTTGTTTAGGGGGTGCTGCGAATGTGATGCGTAATCTTGTCACGCTTGGCGCGAAGGTTTCTGCCTTTGGGACGGTGGGTGATGATGTGAGTGGTCGCAAAATTATTGCGGAACTTCAAGATTATGGAATCAATTCTGAGTATGTTCTTAAAGACCCCGATCGTCCTACCACTGAAAAGCAACGCGTGATTGCTGGACAACAACAAATTGTTCGTATCGATTTTGAAGAACTGTTTCCGCTTTCTGAACAGGTCCGCAATGAACTTGTTGCTGGTCTAATTCAAAAAATCAATGAGGGTCAATTTGATGCCGTGATTATTGAAGATTACGCCAAAGGCTTACTCTCTCAAGAGATGTTTGATGCCGTCGTTTTGGCTGCCAACGCCAACGGTTTGGTGATTGCGCTTGATCCACATCCTAAACAACACTTTAAAGTAAAAGGGCTGACGGTCATGACGCCGAATCGTGGAGAAGCTTTCGGCTTAGCGGGTCTTGAACAAACAGAACCCATTGATCCTGCAGAGTCGGATCCACATTTGCTTGCTGTGGCTGAAAAAGTCAAAGCTGATTGGTCTTGTGATAACCTCTTGATTACCTTAGGAGCGCAAGGGATGGCGTTGTATGCCAACGATGGCGGTTGCAAAATTATTCCGACGCGTGCGCGTGAAGTTTATGATGTATCAGGGGCAGGGGATACTGTCATTGCGTCGTTCACTTTAGCTCTGTTAGCAGGGGAAACCCCAGAGTATGCGACTATTTTTTCTAACCATGCAGCGGGTGTTGTTGTGGGTAAACACGGCACAGTGGCTGTTCTTCCTGAAGAGATTATTAAAAGTTTTAAAGAAGGATTATAAATATGAAAACTGTTATTGTAATTCCAGCACGTTTAGGCTCATCCCGTTTTCCCGCCAAAGTGATAGCCCCCTTATTGGGTAAACCCATTATTCAGTGGGTTTGGGAAAAGGCAATGGCTGCGACAAAAGCATCTAAAGTTTTGATTGCTGTCGATGATGAACGCGTGGCAGAGGTTGTGCGTTCGTTTGGTGGAGAATATGTGATGACAAGTCCGAATCATCCCTCGGGAACAGATCGTATTGCCGAAGCTGTACAAGGCGTGGATGCTGATTTGATTATCAATGTTCAGGGGGATGAACCGATGATTCCTTCTACGATGATTGATGCGTTGATTGAGATGATGATTGCATCGTCGGCTCCAATGGGGACGGTTGCGGTTAAAGCGTCGCGTGAAGAGGTTTCGTCGAATCCCAATATGGTCAAAGTTGTCATGACAGCTTTAGGGGACGCGCTCTATTTTTCACGTTCAATGATTCCTTACTTGCGTGAAGGTGGGGAAGATATGGATGTGTTCAAACATTGGGGGATCTACGCCTATCGTCGTGAAACGCTTCAAACGTTTGTTAAATTGCCCGAGGCACGACTTGAAAAATGCGAAAAATTAGAACAACTTCGTGCGCTAGAAAACGGAATTAAAATTCAAGTTCTTCGTGCCGAAAACATTGAATCCATTGGGGTTGATACGCCCGAAGATTTAGAAAAAGTTGAAGAACGGTTAAAAGGTACTCTTTAATTTAAATTTAAATTTGAAATTCCTTAAAGGTGATGTATATTATATAATAATATATTTTTGATATAAATACTAACCTAAAGGAATGTTTATGAGTTCTGATTTACGCAAAGAAGCGATTGCATCAATTAGTAATGTCCCTAAAAACGTGAATATTGATGAGCGTGCCGCAACCGAGTTCTATGGCGAAGATGTGTTTGGCTACAGTGTCATGCAAAAATTGCTCCCTAAAGCGGTTTATAAGTCATTAATCAACACCATTCATAATGGTCAACCTTTACAACTCGATGTTGCGGATGCCGTGGCCGAAGCGATGAAACGTTGGGCGTTATCCAAAGGGGTGAGTCACTACACGCACTGGTTCCAGCCTTTGACTGGGACGACTGCCGAAAAGCACGACTCCTTTATCGAACCCAGCGAAAATTCAATTATCATGAATTTCTCTGGAAAAAATTTGATTCAAGGCGAACCCGATGCTTCAAGTTTCCCATCAGGCGGAATTCGCGCAACATTTGAGGCGCGTGGTTACACGGCTTGGGATCCCACGAGTCCTGCATTTATTAAACGCACTGAAAATGGGGCTACACTTTGTATTCCAACGGCTTTTTGTTCTTATACAGGTGAAGCATTAGATAAAAAAACACCCCTTCTACGTTCATTAAATGCGTTGCGTACGCATGCGGAACGTTTGATGGCTTGTTTTAGCGATACACCCGATCAAATTTCAACCAGCTTAGGTATCGAACAAGAATATTTTTTAGTGGATCGCAAATTCTTTAATTTGCGTGAAGATTTAATGTTGTGTGGTCGTACGCTGTTTGGCAATGTACCGCCTAAGCATCAACAGCTTGAAGATCACTATTTTGGAAGTATCAAACCTCGTATTTTGGAGTTTATGACCGAAGTGGATCAAGCGTTATGGCGTTTAGGAATTCCAGCTAAAACCCGTCATAATGAGGTTGCACCTGGTCAGTTTGAAGTCGCCCCTATTTTTGAAGAACTCAATCTTGCGCTTGATCATAACATGTTAGTGATGGAAGTGTTGCGTAAAATTGCGGATCATCATGGCTTTGTGTGTATTCTTCATGAAAAACCCTTTAAGGGCGTGAACGGTTCTGGAAAACATAATAACTGGTCCCTCTCATCTAAAAACTTTGGAAACTTATTAAATCCGGGTAAAAATCCACATCAAAACGCCGTCTTTTTAACAGTGCTTTGTTGCGTGATTGCCGCGATTGATAAACATGCAGATTTGCTCCGTGCGACAGTGGCGAATATTGGTAACGATTCACGTTTAGGCGCTGCCGAAGCCCCGCCTGCAATTATCTCTATCTTCTTGGGTGAACTCCTTACTGATGTGATTAATCAAATTGAAAAAGGGGCTGCAAAATCTTCCAAACAACAAGGTCAAATGCACATTGGTGTGGATACATTGCCTGTGTTGCCCAAAGATACTTCGGATCGAAACCGTACGAGTCCGTTTGCGTTTACAAATAATAAATTTGAATTCCGTGCAGTGGGTTCGTCACAAAACTCTTCATGGCCTGTCACCATCTTAAATACGATTGTGGCTGAGACTTTAGACGAAGTGGCAACTGCCCTTGAACCTTTCGCAGGTAAAACCAACTTTAATAAAGAACTCCAAAAACTTTTACAATCCATTGTTAAAAAACATAAACGTATTATCTTTAATGGTGATGGTTACACGGATGAATGGGTCAAAGAAGCGAAAAAACGCGGACTCCCCAATATTCCGAGTTCATTGGATGCCTTAAAAGTATTGGTCATGCCCGAAAATATCGCTTTGTTTGAAAAGTATAAAGTGTTGAACGAAGTGGAAATGAAAGCACGTTATGAAGTGTATGTTGAAAACTACACCAAACGTTTAATTATTGAAGTTGATACCGCCATTCAAATGGTCGAAACGCAGTTAATGCCTGTGGTGATTTCACAACTCAATGCTTTGGCGAATACCTTAGACAGTATGAATAGTTGTGGATTGACCGCTGGAACGTTTACGATTGAACAACGTGCCATTCAAATGGGTGAACTTTTAGATCAAGTTCCTTCTTGTATTTCACTTTTGAATAAGGCAAAGAAAACAGAAAATATCCCTGTCATTAAGAAGCAGTTAGAGACGCTTCGTACGATTATCGACACGCTTGAATCCATTACGGATGACGATATTTGGCCGATGCCAAAATATTTAGACATGTTATTCATGTACTAAGTTGAGTATGACTTCCCCTAAATCACTTCCTGTTATCTCTTCTAAAGATTTAAAAATCTCCATTGAGATGTCGCTACTTTATCAAGTATCGCACATCTTGGTGCGTCAACGCTCCATCAGTACTGCGTTGAACGAGGTGTTGGATGTGATTCGTAAAACGTTGAAGTTGCAGCGGGGATGGTTTACGTTATTGCGTGATGAAACCTTGTACATTGAGACAGGGTTTGGTTTAACGGATGAACAACGTGCGCGTGGACAATATAAGTTTGGTGAAGGAATTACAGGCGATGTGGGCGCAACGGGGCGTCCTGCCTTGATTCCCAATGTATTGGAGTCGCAAAAGTTTTTAGACCGCACAGGCGCTCATCAACGGATCAATCCGTGTGCGTTTATTTGTGTGCCGATTTGTCATGATGATGCTGTGATTGGCACGCTTTCGATTGATCACCCAACGGCGCCGATTGAAACGCTTGAACATGTCAAAAATATGTTGATTATCGTCGCAAACATTGTGGCGGATGCGGTGGCCATTTTGCGTGAAGAACTCCACGAAAAAGAGTTGCTTAAAACAGAAAATCATCGTTTACGTTATGAAGTTGGCGCGCATTATCAACCCGAAAGTATTGTCGGGAAATCGAGTGCAATGCGTGCGGTTTTTCCCTTGATTGCTCGTGCGATTGAGTCGCATGCAACGGTGTTGGTTCGAGGCGAGACAGGAACAGGGAAAGAACTCGTTGCGCGTGCGATACATTTTGGTTCGACGCGTAAATATGCGCCATTTTGTAAACTTTCCGCTATTTCGTTGTCAGAACGCACCTTTGAATCTGAACTTTTTGGTTATGAACTTAATGCATTCCCTGGTGCCACCGCGCAACGCAAAGGGCGTATTGAAACCCAACAGGGTGGCACGATTTATATCGATGAAATCTCTGCACTCTCATTAGAGACACAATCCAAAATTGTCCGTCTGATTCAGGATCGCACATTTGAGCGTTTAGGTGGCTATAAACATCTTCCTGCAAATATTCGTATTTTGGCTGGTACAGCTTATGATTTAGAAAAGAAAGTGGCTGAGAAAACATTGCTCCCAGAGCTTTATTATTGTTTGAATACATTACCCATTGATATTCCCCCTTTACATGCACGTCGCTCAGATATTACTCTTTTGGCTGATGAGTTTTTAGAAAAGTATAACGCGTTGCATCATAAGAATGTACGAAGAATTTCTACTCCTGCAATTAATATGCTGATGGCCTACCACTGGCCCGGAAATGTGCGCGAACTTGAAAATGCTATTGAACGCGCGGTGTTAACCTCATCTAATGATGTCATTAATGCATATGACTTACCTCCATCGTTGCAAACGGCTTTAACTTCTGAAACGTATTCATCCCATGTATTGCCCGCGAATACGAATGCGAGTTTAGCTACATTGGTTGCCTCTTTCGAACGTGAAGTGATTGTTGATTCGTTAAAAAATATGCACGGTAATGTGGCGGCGGTTGCGCGTGCGTTGCAAACCAGTGAACGTATTTTACATTATAAATTGCGAAAAATGGGTATTGATCCTAAACGTTTTCGCGCATAATTTTTTTGTTTACCTTTTTATTCAAAGAGATAAGTTTTTATACGCTAATGGTTTTTTGAACTAAGTAAGCCACACCTAAAATAGCAGCTGTTTCCACACGCAAAATATAGTTTGAAAGTGAAATAGGTGTAATATTATGCGATAAAATCATCTCTACTTCTTTATCTGAAAATCCCCCTTCAGGTCCAACAATCCACCAGTAGACAGTAGGAGTTGTTGGGGGCGTCTGAGACCGTGTCGCATCGTAGGGATGACCGAGAAAACCTGCCTCTTGCGTCCAATCTCTAGATTGAATAAAATCTTGGATCGACATTGTAGGTAATATCTTGGGCATAAAGTAGTTGCGCGATTGTTTGCACGATTCGATGATTAACGCTTGATAGCGTTCGTCTTTTTCTTTAATATCAGGGGTTGATACCGAGCGTTCTGCTGAGAGGGGTAAGATATGCGTTACCCCTATTTCGGTGCATTGACGTAAGAGTTGATCCATTTTTTGTTTACGCGGAACCGCTACCGCTAAGTTGATTTGAATGGCGGGCGGGGTTTCTTGTGTTCTAGATAAAATTTTAAGTTGTTCTCCATCAATGACTTCTGCAATAGCATGCCCCCCGTTGCCATCAATCAATTCAAACTGTTCGCCCTTGCGCGCACGTAAGGTCTTAAAGAGATGACGCGCATCTTTGTGATTAAGAGTTATAATATTTTGAACATCAGGAAGTTGTGAATGAAAGAGAAGTCGCATAATATCGCATCCGATGGGTTGAAATGAAGACACTAAAAAACGCCAAAAAACAACTGTTCTTTGGCGTTGAAAATGAAAGCAAAATTATTGAATGTTGCTTGGGATTTTAGCGGGTTGGAGCTCCGCACGGCGATTTTGCATCCATGCACTTTCGCCAGAACCTTGAACTGCAGGACGATCTTCACCAAAAGAGAGCGTTTTAATGCGTGCTTCTGGAACGCCCATGTTAGAGAGGTAGTTTTTCACTGAAAGTGCACGACGCTCACCTAAAGCACGGTTGTACTCTTCGGTTCCGCGCTCATCACAATGACCTTCTACAATCACGCCCACATTGGCGTATTGTACCATGTAGTCTTTCACTTGTGCAAGTTTTTGAATTTCAGATTGACCCAATGCATCTGAATCGTAGGCAAAGTGAATGGTTGGGAATTTCCATGAAAATGCAGAAGTATCCCATTCTCCATTTTTTGATGCAATATCAGTTTCCCAATTTGTCTTATCATCTGGATTATTTGCGATATCATCAGGAATACCTTCACCCCCATTTGGTGTGAAATCCGTATTCGTTGTGTCGAAATCACTTACGTTTGTTTCGGGTGTTTCGCTTTTACAGGCGGTGAGGAATGTTACGCTAGCAACGAGACAGGCAGACATGATCAAATGAGTGATTTTCATAGGGATTTCCTTGTTTTAATCGGGTGAGAATTTATAGGGATTTGAGAAAATTTTGAGAGATTTATGTCGAAATTTAAAGAAAATGGCAAAAAAAACCGTTTCTGTTATCAATTCGATTGGTAAAATCGCAATAATGTAATATAATATATATATGCAAATAATCAAAGCAAAATCTAAAAAAATATTAAAAATTTTTCTCAAACCCAACAGGAGATACAGAAAATGGTCGATTTAGACTGGAAAAACCTCGGTTTTTCATATCGCAAGGTTGCATTCAACATTCGTTTTCATTACAAAGATGGCAAATGGGATGAAGGTCAACTCCATTCCGAAGATACGATGGAACTCAATGTGGCAGCCTGTGCCTTACATTATGGTCAAGCTTGTTTTGAAGGCTTAAAAGCTTTTCGTAACAAGGCAGGTGAAGTGCGTATTTTTCGCCCTGAAGCGAATGCACGTCGCTTAAACAGTTCATTGCGTTACTTATTGTGTCCTGAAATTCCCGAAGAGATGTTTTTGGATGCTTGTAAACGTGTGGTGGAAGCGAATATCGACTATGTTCCTCCTTATGAATCTCGCGGTTCACTCTACATTCGCCCTGTTGTCTTTGGTTCTGCTGCACAAATCGGTGTCGGTCCATCAGATGAATATGAATTTATTGTAATGGTGATGCCTGTGGGTGAGTATTATAAAGATGGATTACACGCTGTTGATGCTGTGATTTTAGATGATTACGACCGTGCAGCTCCGCGTGGAACAGGGCATATTAAAGCGGGTGGCAATTATGCTGCTGGACTTTATTCGGGGTATCAAGCGAAAAAAGCGGGTTTCCCGATTGTCTTATTTTTAGATGCGGCAACCCATACGATGGTTGAAGAATTTTCAACGAGTAACTTTATTGGTATTCAATCAAATACAACTTATGTTACGCCCGATTCACACTCCGTTTTACCCAGTATTACGAATGAATCCTTACAACAAGTCGCCAAACATTTTGGAATGACGGTTGAGCGTCGTCATGTTTATGAACACGAACTTTCTTCGTTTAGTGAAGTGGCTGCATGCGGAACCGCCGTGGTGATTACCCCTGTGGGAAAAATTGTACACGGCGATAAAACATATACTTATACTGAGGGTTGTGGTCCAACTTTCAAAAAGTTGTTTGATCACTATCAAGCCATTCAGTATGGCGAGGCAGAAGATATTTTTGGATGGATGGTGCGCGTGTGAGTTTTCAAGATTTGTTAATTGATGAATCGACGATTCGCGCAGTGCTTCAAAAAGCGACTTCTGGAGGTGCAGATTTTGCAGAAATTTTTGCAGAGGACACGTTTACGAGTCGTATTGCGTTGAACGATTCGCGTATTAAACAATCGATGTCGGGTTGCGACTCAGGTGTAGGAATCCGTGCTATTTATGGAACAACGGTGATTTACGCCTATACGAATAGTTTCAATAAACATGATTTGTTGGAAACGGCTGAAGCGGTTGCTTGTGCGATTCGCGGCACGGCACATCCTACAATTATGGACTTAACACGTCGCGATTACGTGAATATTCATCCTTATCAAAAATTACCCCAAACGGTTGATAAAATTGTGCGAGTTAATCTTCTTCAAAATATTGACGAAATTGCCCGCTCTTACGGCGATATTATTACGCAAGTGGATGCTTCGATTTCGGAGCGACTCCAAGATGTTCTTATTGCCAACACGCAAGGCGTACTCGTCACGGATCGACGTTGCTATACGCGTTTAGGAATTATGCCCATTGCGACGGAAGGAAATGAACGTCAAAGTGCATTTAATGCGCCAGGTGCAATGGCTGGTTTTGAATTTGTAGAAAATTTAGATATTGAATCTTTGGTGCGTTCTACTACGGAGAGTGCAATCACAATGACACGCGCTGCTTATGCGCCTGCGTGTACCAAGCCTGTGATTATTGATAACGGGTTTGGCGGTGTGATTTTCCATGAAGCGTGTGGTCATTCGTTAGAAACAACAGCGATTGCGAAGAATGCATCGGTGTTTTGTGGCAAAATTGGCGAAAAGATTGCACACGAATCGGTGACGGCTATTGATGATGGGACAATTCCCAATGAGTGGGGATCAACGCATGTTGATGATGAAGGACGTCCAACTCAACGCACTGTTTTAATTGAAAATGGAATCTTAAAATCGTATATGTGCGATTATGTTGGATCGCTTAAAACGGGGTATGCCTGTACGGGAAGTGGACGTCGCGAAAGTTATCGTTACGCCCCTACATCTCGCATGCGTAATACCTTTATTGCGCCCGGAAAAGAGACGCTTGAATCTTTGATTGCATCTGTTGATGATGGTCTTTATGCGAAAACCATGGGCGGTGGCTCTGTTGATCCCGCGACTGGAGATTATAATTTTGCGGTTCAAGAAGGATACCTAATTAAAAATGGAAAAATTTGTGAACCTGTTCGTGGCGCAACATTAATTGGTAACGGCGCAGAAACGCTTCCTTTAATCAGTGGCGTTGCGCAAAATATAGCCCAAGCGCAAGGGATGTGTGGTTCGATTAGTGGGAGTGTGCCAACGAATGTTGGTCAACCTGCGATTCGTGTCGATTCAATGATCATTGGTGGTCGTTAAAATTAAAAAAGAGGTGAAGATGAAAAAATGGTGTTTAGCATTTATATTATTAGGTATAACATGCGGTGTATATGCCACGACTGCGCAACGCGCATCTGAGTTGCGCGAAGAACAACGTGCTCTCGCAGAGAAAATTCAAGCGCACCGTGAGAAGATGATGCGTGAGAATCCCGAACTCAAAAAACTCCAAGAAGAAAAGAACCGTATTAATCGAAAAATGTTGATTATTATGGAGTCGGATCAAGCTCTTTTTGAGTTGATGCAACGCTATGCGGATTTAGACGAAGCAATTCAAAAATTGCCTAAATTAGATAATCAAGAACAATCAAATATTGACTCTGCAAAACAACCTTAAGTTTTGCCTAACGAAAGACTACTTACATGAAAAAATGGCCTTATTTATTGATGTTCGCGCTTCCTTGTGCGGTCTTTGCACAAGAAAACGTAACCACCGAGACGGATCCTTTTGCGGATGGGGATGTAACTCTAGCCTTACTCAAAGTCAAAGAAATGCCCAAAGGCAAAGATCGTAATGAGAAAATTGCTGGCGGTGTAGAGTATTTAGCCAACTATGAAGAGATTAAATTGGATCAAGTGCTCCAATTTATGGCATTGATGGAAGGTCCTCTTACGGAAATTGAGAAAACGATCTTTTTAGATGCGTTTAAATTGTCGGCGACTACTCATGAAGATATGATGAAACTTCACTCCGTTTTTGAAAAAGGGATTGCTGGTATTGGGGGCTCGACTCCTGAAGGGCGCGCTTCTGCTGCAAAATTTTTCAAAGATGGACAAATGCTCGATTTACAGTTGTTGTTCTTCCCCGATTTTTACGAATCTTTTAACGCAAAAAAATACAATGATGCGGTTCAAACGCTCGATGCTTCTTTTGAGCGTGCTCAGTCGAGCGGACGCGAAAAGGATCTTTTGTCGGTTTGGAAACAAATCGCATGCGTGATTAACGACACGGCTTACACGACACCCGGAAATCCTTTAACGGCAAAAGTGGATCGTTATATCCCTCAACTCGTTTACCGTTTGCCTCGCGTAGAGACCACGCCATTGGTGGATCGCATTCTTGCTACACCGAATAAAAATGCGGCGTTTGTGCAAGCGCTTTTGTCGGAAACTCAACAACGCATGAATCGTTCTGCTCCGCAAGGGGTGGTGGATAAACTTTGGTGGCGTGATTGTTATAATACCTTGAAGTGGGTCTGCGAAAAAGCATCTGTAAATCCTCCCGCAAACCTCAAGACATCCTTGACGAATGCTGCACGACTTTGGGTCACTAATACCCAACGTTTAATTCGTGATAATGAAGCACGCATGCGTAACGCGCGCAATATTTACAACAGACAGAAAAATAGCCATGCTTTTATGACCTCTGTTGATGCACAAGAATTGATGGATATGGCTCCTGAAAAAGCGTGGTTGGATTTTTATAAATCATCGAACAAAATGGATGTTTACTTAGATATTTTTGCCAATTTATGTATGTTGCAAGACGATTATTCAAAGGCGCTTTCTTTGATTTTGTCTGGGACACAACCTATGGCAGAAAAAATTAATCAAGCGAACCGACTCCTTGCCAAAATGGCCGAAAGTTTAAATCCTAATTCGCAGGTGAACAATAATAAAACGGATCGTTATGGTAATTCACGCGATATGGCAAAATCTGCCATTGCAATTACACGTTTACGTCAACAAGAAAATATTCGTCAGTTCCGTGGGGTTTTGACGCAGCTCGACTCCGCAGGGATTGAGATTCCTTTTGAACAAAAATTGCGTGCGTTTGAGTCGATGCATAGTCCTGCCGAAGTTTATCTTTATGACGATGTTGTCATGGCACTCGGCGAACCTTCTAAACTCTCTTTTGATAAAGCGATGGGGTTAACCAATCATCTTCGAGGAAAATTAAAAGTCTGGAGTTCTGATAAGACCCAAAGCGAGCTTCAAACACGTCGTACGCCAAAAGAAACCGAAGCCTTAACAGGTATAGGTTATGAGTTAATGGATAAGTTATTGCTTGAAATCGAAAAAGGTGAAGCTGGGCGTAATCCTGTTTTACATGCGATTCATGGGATTACACTCTATGAAGAAGCGGCTTACTTAGAGAGTAAAGAGGCGCCTGAAACATTTGTGGAAAAAAAACGTACACAAGGTTTACAATGTTTCCAACGTGCAGGTGATTTATACGCTTCACGCGTTCAATATCTTTATGAGTCGCAATATAGCATTGAGCTCTATAATTTATGGCTTGAAGCGTTTTTAATTGTGGGAACAGGCAAAAATGCGGTCAAAGATCGTCCTAATGTTGAAGCGATTCGTGAATCGATTTTGAAAATGCCATCCGATGCAGCTAAAAAACATTTGGAGCAATTTGCAAATCACATGTATTCGAAGATGTCGGAGCAAGGCCCTTATGAGCGTCGTAGCTATATTACAACGGCATTGCGTGTGATTAAAGGGACCCGTATTGAACCTCGCTTTAAAGAACGTTTGACTTATTATAATAACCTTTTAAGTGAAGCCAAACTTGTGGTTGAAGTGGATCAAGATCAAGGACGTGTTTCCAATGCGCAAGTGGGGATCCGACTCCGTCTTTATTACACTCCTGAGTTATCTCGTGAAGCGGGTGGATTCTCTCGTTATCTTCGCCCCGCAGATAATCCTTCACATGCTTTAGCAATGACATACGGTGGGGTTCCCACCCCAACAAGTATTGCCAATCGTGAAGAAGTTGAGCGCAAAGTGCGCATGTGTCTTGAAGAATCTTTTGAAGTATTGAGTATTGCTTTTGCCGATCCCAAGGCTGCGCCACGCAAAGAAAAAGATGGCTATGAATCGATTCCTGTGGCCTACTTTTTAATTCGCCCCAAAGATCCTACTGTAGATCAAATACCGTCAGTTTCTTTTGATTTAGAGTTTGCGGATCATGGTGACATTGTTTACTTGCCAACGGTTGCTGAGGCTTGTCCGATAGCGTTCCGTCCTGATGCTGAACAAGTCCCACCTGCTAACTTAGATATTGTTCAACGTGTCAATTTCCGCGATTTAGAACGTGGGGTAGGGCGCGCGACATTGGAAGTATTAGTGACGGGGGATGCGATGATTGGTCCATGGGATTCATTTATGGGCGACTCCTCATTTGTAGGTTTTACAGTGGCAGATTTTGAAGATGGTCAAGCACAAATTAAAGAAGTCGAGAGTGAAAATGGTGAAATGAAAGTTTCTTTTGAACGCGTATGGACGTTCCATTTGAAACCAGAAGATGCCAAAAATATTCCGCTTTCGTTCAAATTCCCTGCTTGTAAAGCCAAAGCGAACACGCGTTACTTATATACACATGATGTCAATTTCAAATCTTGTAGTGATGTCTGTGCGGTTCGTAGTGCAGAAGGGGTTTCAGAAAATTATGAAATGTTTGCATTAACCTATCCGAACTTATTACGTTTGATTTACATTATTTTAGGCTTAGGCGTTGTGGGCGGGATTTTTACATTTTTATGGAAAATGTTCCGTTGCCGTCCTGAATCCGAGAAAACCCATCTTTCGGTGCCTAAAAAGCTGACTTCGTTTACCGTATTGCATTATTTGCGTTCATTAGATACGCCAGAAATGCCATTAAGTGACGAAGAACGTGCCACATTAAAGGCGGATATTGCATCACTTGAAGCCCGCTATTTTGCGGCAAATGCTGCCCCTGAAACTGAAGCAGATTTAGCGAACTTGTCGCAAATATTTGCGCGTTGGCAGCGTTTAGGCTAAAAAAATCTCAAAAAAATAGGCAGTCCTAACCAATTGCGTTTGACAAATTGGGTTAGGACTGCTATCTTTTTAAATGTTATATTTTTAATACTTTAATAACTATATTATATTAACAACGGAGAAATCTCATGAATTTAATCGAAAGTTTTACCGCACACTTTGGTGTGAAACCCACCGCGTACGCTTCAGCACCAGGTCGACTCGAAATTTTAGGAAACCATACAGATTATAATGAAGGGTTGGTTTTGAGTGCAGCGGTTGGACAACGCACGGATGTTTGCTTAGCCCCTGTTGCGGGTAAGCGTTGCCGCTTATTTGATTTCCGCGATAATAGTGTGAGTGAGTTTGATTTAGATGAGATTGATACACCCGTCAAAGGCGACTGGGGGAATTATGTCAAAGGATGTATTGTTGCATTGCGTCAACATGGGATTGAAATTCCAGCGTTCAATGCGGGAGTTGTGAGTACGGTTCCACTTTCTGCTGGAATGAGTTCATCTGCAGCATTGGAGATGGCGTTTTGTTTTGCGGTTTCTGAAGCGTTTGGTATTCAGTTGCCTAAAGAAGACTGGGCGCGTATTGGACAATATGTTGAGAATAAATATTTAGGTTTAGGATCAGGTCTCTTAGATCAATTTAGTTCTATCTTCGGGAAAAAAGATGCGTTGATTCTTTGTGATTTCCGTACCGTTGAAGTGTTGAAAAACTTGACCTTGCCCGAAGGTTATCTCCTTGTGGTTTCAAATTCAATGGTGAAACACAATTTGGTGGAATCCGACTATAATGTGCGCCGTCAATCTTGCGAAACCGCGCGCGATGCGATTAAACAAAAATACCCTGATATTAAAGCGTTACGCGATGTGACGCCTGAAGTTTTAGAAGATTGTCGTGTATTGATGAACGATGTTGATTATCGTCGTGCTAAACATGTTGTAGGTGAAGGCGATCGCGTTCTTCGCGGAGAAGAAGCTTTAGCGAAAGGCGATATTCTCACGTTTGGTCAATTGCTTTGGGAATCCCATGAGAGTTCACGTGTCAACTTCGAAAACTCATGTGATGAACTCGATATCCTTGTTGGGTTCTCAAAAACGATCCCAGGTTGTATTGGGGCGCGTCTTTCTGGGGGCGGATTTGGTGGAATTGCCATTCACTTGGTGAAAAGCGATGTCGCCAGCGAATATTGTTCACGACTCCAATCGGCCTATCGTGCGCAAACAGGTAAGAGTGTCGAAACTCTCATTTGCGAAATCGGTGATGGTGCAATGGGCACAAAAATCTAAGTTTCAAAAATAAATTTGCAAAAAATAACGAATCCGAGCAATAAAGTTGCGTAGGGTTCGTTTTTTGTATAGCAGGAGTAAATATGATTGAATCCCCATTAGACCGCGAACTCATTACAGCTTACCTGAAAGGTGATGAAGGCGCTTTTGAAACGCTGTATATGCGATACAAAGCGTGTCTGTTTTCGTATCTCAATCGGATGCTCCAAAATCAATATACGACTGCGGATGATCTTTTTCAACATCTTTGGATGCGTATTATCGCCTCCTTACCTAATTATGCACATCAAGAGAAGTTTCTCTCTTGGGCACTACGCATTGCGCATAACTTGGTGATGGATCATTACCGTTCACGCAAAGTGAAATTAGAGGTCGCGGTGGAGACTTTTGATGCGATTGTATCTGAGTCTGCTACCCCTGGCGAAGAGATGGACTACGAAGTTCAACTTCAATTTCTTGAAGAAGCGATGGCGAATTTGTCGCCCTCGCAATGCGAAGTAGTGTCGTTGCGAAAAGAAGGGGTTTCATTTAAAGAGATTGCCCAAATTCAAGGCGTCCCGCTCAATACAGCGATAGGACGAATGCATGATGCGATGCGCAACTTGAAAAAGTATCTAGAAAACAAAATATAAAGACAATCGAACATGAGATGAGGTGGATTATGAACTCAAACTACACATTACCTAATGATGAATCTTTGATCAATGCGTTGAAACGCTTACCAGAAGATAAAATGCCGAGCGAAAGCTGCGAATTGGCTATTTTCAAAATGGCAAAAGCGCAACAACGCGTATTGCAACGTCGTCGCTGGGTGAAACGCATTGTATGGAGTGTAGCTTCTGTGGCATGCGTGGCGATTGCTTTTTTGATGTTGAATACGACCCCATCTGTTGTTGAGGTTAATTACGATATTGAACAAATTTGCTTAGAATCGTTGCCCTCAGATCTAGTGGCGCTTTCAGATGGTTCTGCGTTTGAAAATACGGAAGAGATCGAAGATCCCTCCGAACTGGTTCTCGAACGCTGGTTTGCAGTTATAGATTAAAATACAAATTTTAAATGTTTATTTGTTGCGTCGATTATACGGAATTTGACTTTGTATAATCGACATTTTTGTTTTTAAAGTCATTTCAGACGATGGGATGAGGCATAGTGCCGGAGCGTGTTAAAACTTTTGAAGAAATTTAAAGTATTGAGTGG
>CAZIVM010000008.1:0-31775 GCA_964542845.1 uncultured Victivallales bacterium | reverse complement strand
CTCATTTCATAGGTTGAAGTTTCACGCATAAGATGTTTAATATCTGACGCATCATGTTGTAAATTTTTCATTTCAATTTTGATTTTTTTCCCAGCTGGATTTTGTATCTCAATTTGAAATAAATGAATTTGCGATATGTGAATGAAGGGAACGGAATCGATTTTGATTTTATGGAGTCCGATTTCGGTTGCAAAATGATAATCACGGGTTGATTCGTCGTGATGGATTAAATAATGACGATGTAAGGTTTGTTCAAAAGAGATATTGCATTGATGGATTTTGTAATTGGTGTGATTGATTTTACACAGCGCGTTGTCCCAAGAAAAGGGGAGGGCGTTGGACACAATTGAAATCGACGCCCCTTGTTGAGTCGCTACATAGTAATTGCCTAAGGTTTCATAGGAGATTTCACAAAAACAGTTTTGATGGGGTTTCAAAGAGAAGTGCAGTTTTGAAATGGCACATCTTTTAAACGTTTGAATGGCATTATTGCTATTTGAAAAACCGATTCCGAAAGTTGTTTTCAGATAATGATTTTGTGTTTCATGGCTAATTTTTCTCCAAAAAAGAAGAAAGTTTTGATTCACGGGAAGTCGGATGGTTTTTGAAGCAGGATTAATGTTGTCGCAAGGGAGTTGGATATAAGTGCTATCAGAAAAGAAAAACGTGATAAGAGGAGGTTTTGACATACGCGCATAGGGGGTTAAATATTGATATTGTTCGAATATTTAACATATATGCGTCAACCTTTTAATTATTATTTTCTGTTTTAAAATGAGAGGCGAGCCCAGAAAAACGTGCGGTACGATAACGAAGTGCATTGTAAATGGTTTGATTTTCGGCGGTCATGTAGAAACGTTGTTTGGCACGCGTGAGTGCCGTATAGATGAGTTCGCGTGAAAGATTTTGTGCTTGTTCGGCAGGAGGGAGCAAGGTCACCACGGTAGAGAAACCAGAACCTTGAGATTTATGAATTGTCATGGCAAACACTTCTTGATAGCTGGGGAGCTGAGATAATGAATACTCTCTAAATTTTCCGGTTTGCGGGTCTGTAAAGTAAGCGCGTTTGGAGGATTCATGATGAGGGTCTTTCAACCAAATCATACCAATGTCACCGTTAAACAAATTGGCATGATGATCATTTTCAAGAATCATGATGGGGGCGCCGATGTTTTCGTTTTGACGAAAGCCTAAAGCTTCTCTCACCCACTGATTAATCGCATGTACGCCATACTGACCTTGATTTGTTGTACATAAAATTTTGAAACTATCAATAAGTTTGAATGCTAGGGATAGATTTTCGGGTGTTGGATTTTCTTTGAGTTTCCCGAGCAAACTAAAAGGAACGAATTCTTTGCCCTGATAGGGTATTTTTAACTGCGGGGCATGAAGGATGCGCGAGAGGAGTTTTTCCATGTCGTGCGTGGGATAAATTCCGAAATCGGGGAGTTCATCATTAAAGTGGTCATAACGATGGGATTCAAAAAATTTTACGGCTTGTGGAAGTTGTTTTTCATCATAACCTAATATTTTTATCCGTTTTGCACCTTCTCCGATGGGGGCATCGTCTTTGAAACGATAATTTTTTTGAAGTTCGATTATAGAACCTGTTAGGGGCGTGGGATTTTCAGGGATGAGGTTAACATCCCAATGGGTTTCTTCTTTAAGATGGATCTGTTCATTTTCTGTAAAACAGTTTGGGAGACCCAAGTCGCAAATATCTGCAAGAATTGAACCCGCTTCGACCGAGGGGAGTTGATCTTTATCGCCTAAGAAAATAACGCGTGAGGTTAACGGGATTGCATCTAGGAGTTTGGCCATCATCGCTAAGGAAATCATAGAGCATTCATCAATAATTAGGGTGTCGTACGGTAATAGATTTTGTTGATTATAGCGAAATTGAGTGCTATTAAATTTCATTTTGAGAAGTAAATGAATGGTCATTGACGGGGGCAGGATTTTTGTTTTTTCATCGTCGGATATGTCGGTACGTTTAGCGAGTTCTTCGAGAATCGACTCCTTCATTCGGGCTTGTGCTTTTCCTGTTGGGGCGCACATGACGATGCGTTCTTGCGGGTTTTCTTGTAATATACGATGGATTAAAGAGACGATCGTTGTTGTTTTACCTGTTCCCGGACCGCCCGTGATGATTGAAAAACGGTGATTGAGTCCTGCGAAAATCGCCAATTTTTGGTGGTCTATTTCCTGACTATAAGGAGGGGTATCGATTTTGATGGGGTGGGGACTTGTGCAACCTTGTATGCGTGATTGAATCGATTGTGCAATCATTTTTTCATAGACAAAATAACGTTGCATATAGAGTTTATGATCATGCAAGACCAATGGGGTAATATCAGACGTGTTTTGTGCAATAATTTGTGGGTAATTTTTGAGCAATGTCTCTTCTTCAATAGAGAGTAGAGTGCAACTATGCCCTGCGCGTATATCTTGCGTGACGCGTTGCAAAATAGGGAGTAAATTTTTGTTTTCGATTTTTCCGTGTTCGAGAAGGAACGATGCAAAAATAGTATCGATGGGCAATGTATTATTGGGGGTTATAGGCATGTCAACACCTCTTCGAGTTCCTGAATATAAGTTGCGTCGGGTCGCGTAAAAAATATCCCTCGGTCGGACTTCGCTTGAATTCCGCGCGCGTAGATATAGTATACGCCACCAAAATAGCGATCATAAATTTCGCAAGTGTTTGTCATTCCCGTGCGATGTTTAAGATACTTTACCATTGCTATAATATAGATTAAATATTGCATAAAGTAAAAATCGTCGCACACGGCTTTCTTGAGTTTATCTGGTGTAAAATTTTCGATTTTTCGTGCAAGTGAATTGGTTTTCCAGTCGAGAATATAAATTTTTCCTTCGTGTTCAAACCATAAGTCGATAAAACCATTCATAAAGCCTTGAATGTGTTGGGCGTGCAAGGTGTCGCAGATTGCGGGGGATTGCCCTAGCGCTTGAACATGTTTTTTAAGGAGTTCGGCAAAATCTTTTAATGAAAAATTGGGGTTCATCTTAAGATAAAACTCCATCTCTGTTTGACGTTGTTTCAGCGAAATATCCGATAAACTAAATTCATTGGGCGCAAGGGGGATAGAGAGTAGGGCGGATACAATTTGATGTAGAATCGTATCGTTCGGCTGATTGTCATCCCATGCAATCCCATACGCCGTTAAACACTTTTGAACTTCATTCATCTCAATCTTTTGTGTGAAGTCGTGATTTTCCATCAAATGGTGAAACGCGTTACCGAAAATATTGTTTGCAGGGAGGGCAAATACGGGATCCAACGCTTCTGGGGTGAATGCGACAACGCCATCGTGCGGACTCTCTTCAGGTTCATCATCTTTTTGTTGTGTCGTAAACGTAGAAGGCGACGGGGTATGATGCGGTTTGATACCAGAAAAGCTGGTGATTTTCCATGCCGTATTGATTGGCGCAGAAAAGGCGCGTAATGGGGCGAGTTCGGGGGGAGGTGGAGGGGTATAAAATCCACACTCTGGCGTGAGTTGTTTTCCAAGAATTCCGCGTGCATTGAGGGTTTCTTCAAGCGTTGATAGGACGCCTCCATTCCCGTTTTTGCTGAATTCAAGAGCCATTTGATAGCACGATTGAGTGGTATTCCCCGACATTAAAAGCCAATCCATAGGAGAGTGATATTTGGTCCTCCCCTTACTTTTCCGTTCCATATAAATATAACACGCTTTTTTGGCGCGTGTAATTGCAACATACGCGAGTCTTAAATTTTCTTGAAGGGCTTCGATGGCACTTTGCGTGGCGTAGGCGTCAGGGGTTTGATTATTTTTAATAAGGGTGCAACGTTCATGGTTTTCGTCATGAAATGAAAGCTGCACATCGTATTGGATGCGACGCAATTTTTTTGTTTGTAAATCGGGTAAAATAACAATATTGTATTCTAGCCCTTTACTATTATGAATTGAGGTGATTGTGACGGCATCCGACTCATCTTCAAGATTAATTTCGTTTACATTTTCATCCCCATCAGGTGATTGAGATTGTTCGCACATATAGCGTAAAAGTTGTTCGGGGGCGAAATGGTGTTGGTGTTCTGCCTCGGATAGGATTTCGGTAATTTGATTAAGATTGGTAATCACGCGAGCGCCACGAATATGCGTTGCAAAACGTTCACGAATATTGAACACTGAGAGAAATTGAGTCCACATTTCCAAGAACCCTAATTTTTTCCAAGTTTCATGTAAATGTTTGAACGCTTCTTGATAGTCCGTGAAACTAAATAACATCTCTTGATTTTCAATATCGTGTTGAGGTTCCATCTCGTCAAGAGAGTTGAGTTTTTCGATTTCCGTGAACGTTTTGCCCATTAAATGAGTGAGCAACGCACTTCGTACTTTTCGGGGATGATTTGAATATAAAATACCTGTAAAAATCGTGATAAGATTGCCCATCTCCTGACTTTTCCAAATAGAAGGGCGTTTACGATTGACAACGGGGATATTTCTATCTCTTAATGTTTGTGCAATTTCATCGGCACGAGTCCATGTTGCCACGATAATGGCAAAATCTTTGGGGGAAAGATTGGGATGACGTAATAAAAGTGCCAGTATCTGATCCGCACATGCCACAATCGATTCATCCAAAACATCACCAACTGTTTCAAGGGGGACTACTTGTAACGGTGGCGAAAAATCGGGGTTTTCAGTGGTGTTTCCTGCACCGACTTCGGGAAAATCGATGGCGATATCTTTGCCGTTAAAATCGCGTTCACAGGCGAACGGATACGGGTGATTCATAAAGAGTTCGTTCACTTTTTGAATGAGACTTGGTGAACTTCTAAAATTATGGTTGAGCGTTTTAAGACAGTTCGCTCCATACGTTGCAATGAGATTTTGTTTAGCTCTGAAGTAGGTATAAATATCGCCACTTCGGAATGCGTAAATGGATTGTTTGGGGTCGCCAACCATCACCATCGGGTGATCGGTATCTTCCATGGCGTCGAAAATTTCAAATTGAATGGGGTCTGTATCTTGAAATTCGTCAATAATCATGACATGATATTTTTCATGTAACGCATTTAAAAGTGGGGTTGCATTTTCGGGATGACGTAAAACATTTCGGACCCGCAATAAGAGGTCGTCCGACGTCATGAAATTATCATTATTTTTAATAAGTTCGAGTTGGGCTTGCACCCATAGTGTACAAAGTGTGATGATTTCATCTTTAATAAAAATATCATTTGTTTGAAGTAGCTTTTCAGAGAAATTATCGGGTAGGGTTCCATTTAAAACAACACTTTGATTGTCATGATAAATATACTTCCAGTCGAATTTCTTGACACATTTAATCACCACTTCACGAATATCTGGCAATGTGAAATATGCAGTTTTAAGATTATTTTGTGTGTCGGGATACGCTTTGATTTTTTCCATTAACGCAGGATTATGATAAAGATGTTTGCGGAAGAAATCGGTGACGAGTGCATCCACGATATCAGGGCATTCAAGACGCAATTCTGTATCAAATAAACTGTTACATTCAAATGTGTTTTCAGAAATCACGCGTTTACAAAAACCATGAATCGTGGAGATGGAAGCTTCGTCAAAATGAATTAACGCCTCTTCGATTTTTCCGCAAATGACATCGTCTTTAATGTTCAGCGAATGAAACTTATCAATGAGTTGGGTTACCTGATTTTGAAATTTTTCAGATACAGGAATTTTTTGGAGGGCATAGTAAATATTTTTAAGAATTAAACGAATCCGTTCGGTAAGTTCTGCCGTGGCTGCTTCTGTAAACGTGACCACTAAAATCTTTTCGATAGGAATATCGCATTCTACAATATAACGGGCAACTAAGTTTTGGATATTATATGTCTTTCCCGTGCCAGCTGAGGCTTCGACAATCATCGATTTTCGGAGTTCTTCTGTCGGACAACTGAGTGAAAATGGGGTTGGGATATTAGACATGATTTTCTCCAACATTGCAGAGGGTTTCGGGGTCGCGTAATTCAAAGATTCCATAGATGCGTTGAGCATAATCGCGAATTGTTTCTTCATGTTCCGTCATGAATGTTTTCCAATCGTTGTATTCAAAACATTTGGGCATAAGTTCTGCAATATCATAATCGATGTATTTAAGTTCGTTCCCTAACAATATTTCGAGTGAATTCATGCCAAATACGGGGATCGGGCGCTTTAAAATTTCTTGATAGAGTTGAAGGAGATCCGTCAATTTTAGAATGGCTTCATCTCGCGTTAACGCAGGATAATAAAAGCGAACGATTTTGTTATTGAACTCGGCAAGAATTTGTGTGGTACTTCCTGGAAATTTTGTCGAACGCAAAAGATGCGTGCACCATGCACGCGCACAATCTTTAGGTTTGATTTTGCTATATCTTGTTAAATAGGAACATTGCGTGCTTTCATCCCAGTTGCAGACTCCTTCAATAAGCGTATTTTCAATTTTTTCGCACAATTTAAGAGGGGTTTGCTCTAAGAAATGCTGAATCCATTGGGGGGGATATTGTTGAAGATATGTGGTGGCCTTACGGATGATTTCATCCCCTAACGGTTTGATGGGTAAATTGACTTTTTTATAAGTTTTTGAGATGAGTTCATCTTCGGATGTGATTTTTTCTTCAAAACAAAGTTTGGCAAGATTTTGTTTTAAATTATAGTTTTCTAAAGAGTCTAAATTAAAGGGTTCATCATCGTTAAGAATGTCGATATCCGAACTATCGATAAAAGATAAACTCAAAACGGTTTCAAGATGGTATGCGATGGGATTTGAGAGGGCATAAATGAGGGTGTCAAGAGATAGTTCATTTAGCGGTTCGGTGGATGCTGGACTGGATATCCCCGTATAAATTGAGGAGGTTTCTTCGCTAAGATAACGTCGGTTTTGCGCAATTTGATAATATTCTTGTTGATACGAAACGAAGTCTGGAACCTCGGGCGAGGGGAGAAAATATGCAGGATCGAACCCTTGGAGTTTGTGTTGGGTGACATGGATTCCGAAGCGGATTTGAAGATAGTCGATGAGTTCGCCTAATGGGACGGCAGGTGGGTATGACTCCCCCGTTTTTGGGGATTGTCCACGATATGAGAGTAATAAATACGCTTCTGCCGAAAGAATCGCTTCTAGGAAAAGAAAACGATCTTCAACTTGTGAAGTTTTATAGTGCTGCATGAGATGTTTGTCATGACGCAATAAGTTAAAATTCAACTGGGTGCGTCGACGTGGAAACGCGCGATCGTTGAGCCCGAGAATTGAGACCACTTTCATTGGGATTGAGCGCATGGGCATTAAGGAACAAAAGGTCACTTTTCCCCTTAAGAATTTTCCCGACTCCTTTTGCTTAGAGAACGTATCTTTCAACATCGATTCAAAGACATCTTCAGGGTAGATATTATCAATTTCTTCAACGGGAAATGCAGATAACGATTTTTGAATAAGACGGATTTCATTTTGCGTTTCTTGGGTAACTTCAAAAAAGTCTTCAAGAATATGACGTGTAATTTCAATCCATTGCGAGAGGAGTCGTTCCCCTTTGAGATCGGTTGCATATTTAAAAAGTTTTTGAACATACAAAATAAATTGTCCGAGAATTTCACCATTCCCGGATTCAACTAAGTCGACAGGCAAAACCTCAAACGCATCAAAATTTTCTTTATTGGGGTAGAGCGCCATTCCGAGTAATAACTTTTCAAAACCTTGTTTCCATGTGTATTCCGGGAATGGGATGCCTGTGACACTTTCGTGCATTTTTTCATCAATCCCCCAGTGAATGTGTGTTTCTCGAATCCATCCCGTAATTTTTTCGAGGTCTTCATCGGATAACGAAAAGTGAGCGAATATTTCAGGACGTTTCAATATCTCAAAAACATCATTTGCCGTGAAACGACTTCGGGTGAGTTTGAAGATTTTAAGCAATGTCTCGCAAACTTTACTTCCCGTTTCTAATGTTCTATCCGCAATATTATAATTATGTATAAAGGGGGATTTGGGGTGACCAAATACCATGCGAATCGCGGTTTCGTATTGGGTGATATCGGGCGCCATGACGATGATATTGCGAGGCTGAACATCCCCTTGTGTTTCGTCCATAATCTGAAGGAGTTGATCATGTAATATCTCCACTTCGCGTAAGGGGTCATGGCAGTTATGTATGCGGATGGTACGATCATCTAATGTAAATTCATCTTCATTTTTTTGTGGGAACACATTTTTAGAAATATCTGATTGTAGTTGAGCAAGCAGTGTATCTTTTTGGGGTTCAACAAAGGCATGATTGTCAATCAAATCAGGGAACCGCTCTTTAAGTAAATTTAAAAAATTACGTCCAAGTTTTCCACAATTATTTAATATGGGATTGAGATTAATATCGCTTTTTTGCAAGGCGGTAAGACCAAACATCTCTTTAAGTCGATGCTGTTGAATTGCCAGAGGCCCTTTGATGGGGATGTAATCGCTCCAATCCTCCACCCCTGGGTTGAGATAGAAAAAATTAACTTCCCATACTTTAGCAAGCTTTTGAAAAAATGTCATGTAGATGGGGGGCATCGAACTGACCCCAAAAATGTTGATCGACTTCCCTTTATCGTTGGGATTGGGCTCAAACTCCATGACCCGCTGATCACGCGTTTTATTGGGTGCAAAAATCGCTTCATAAATTTTATTTTGCCATGAGGAGTCTGCTTGTTGTTGCATCCACGCAAACGTGTTTTGAGCGTAAGCTTGATACTGGTCGAAGAGATCCGTGAGTTGCTGGGAAAGTTGCCAACGTTTAAGGTCAGGACGATTTCCTTGAAGGTAGGGCGCCAACTCTGGATACTTTTGTGGATTAAGAAAAAGTTCGCGATAGATGCGATGGCAGATTTCATCTTCGGGGAGAACACGGCTGTTATTCGGTGCAGGACAATGTTCGAGTTGTTCGTTCACAAACTTCGCCATAAATGGAAATTCCATGTTTGCCGCGATGTGAGATTGTTCGGCTAAGAACTGTTTGAGCCACGCCTCCATTCCTCCAGATTGGACAATGACAATGTGCGAATCAAATAACCCAATGGGATGTGTTGCCGTTTGCGGATTATAGACCGCATGTTGGAAATAGTACCCTAAGACTTTGAGTTTATTGCTTTGATAAAGATGAAATGCCATGTTGTCCTTTACGATATCGTTTTAACTATCGCTTAATATAACATTGCTTTCTAAAAATACAAGCGTATTTACTAACATTTTAGCGCATTATTTTATTATTTAAATATGAAAATATAAAATAAAACAATACTAGCCTTTCGTATCCATTTAAAGGTTAGTTTCGAACCAATCGCCAGAGGAGGAATCCTCCCACAATTTGGTACAGAAACACGGGAATCCAAAGGAGATATTGTGGATACAAATGAGGGTATCCTGATAAATTACTGATGATAGTAATTGAAACCAAGTAGGCTAACGATAAAATGGTGGCAAAAAATAAACCAATTGAGGTCTCTCTGCGCGAGGTACGAATCGCAAGTGGGAGTCCAAGCAATAAGAACGAAATCGGGGATAACCCCATCGCAAAACGGTTGTTGATTTCTACTTCAAGTTTACAAATTTCATTACGAAGCATATCGCGTTGTCTCTCATTTTGGGAATTCAAATAGAGTTCTTGATAAAGATTCATTTTGCCAAAGAGGTCTTTATAAGAGAGATAGTGTGCTGCACGCCCAAGGGATGAAGAATAACTTTTTGAACTATAGTCAATGGGGATTTTGAATTCATCCATATTAATGGTTTGGCGTTCGCGATTTTCATAGGATGTGATTTGAGCATCTTTGAGTTTAAGCACAAGTTTTTGATTTTTGAAATCGGTAAAAACTTCGCCCGAATTTGCTTTAATATGTTGAGTTGAATAAGCGCCGCTATCAATTGATACCTTGACAATATCAATGTTTTCGATGATGTTTTCGGATGGACGCTCTCGAACATAAAGCATCATTCCCGAAATATTGGTTTGTACGCCGGGTTCAATAAGAGATAAGGGTTCGTGAGTTGCAATATCGCGTGCGATGGTTCTTGCGCGGTCAAGGTAGACTGGCGCCAATTCCAATTTAATAAACACGCACGTAAATGAAAGTAGAAACGCCATTAACACGACTGAAGATATAATTTGCAAAATGGAGATTCCACAAGCGCGCATTGCTGTAATTTCGTTATCGGCGGAGAGACGACCAAAGATGAGCATGATGGTCACCAAAAAACCGAGCGGAACCGCAAGTGCCATTGCGTAGGGGATGAAACAGAGAATAATTTTTCCTGCCATTAAAAGTGTTCCGCCGTTGGCAAGATATTTGAACACCTCCATTAAACGCGATCCGACAACTGCAAAGGTGAGCAGTCCAATCGACATCGCCAGTGTCGCTAAGCAACTTTTTGTGATATACCAATTGAGTGTTTTCACTAGATTCCATCCTTTAGTTTTTAAAATCATTAATATACTAATTTACAACATCTTTCCACTTTCTGCAAGCTCCCTTTACTTTTTTTTTACAAAAAACTTCCCTTTTGAATAAAAAAGTGCCCTTTTCGTGGTTTCGGGGTTGTTTTTATGGAAAGTTGCGCTAAATTATATCATTATAATTTTGTATACGATAACTATATCACAAATAACCCAGGAATAATTATGAACGACTTCCGTATCGAACTCAATCCGCTCCCCGCTTGGCCCGATGCTCGCGCTGAAGGGGTTAAGTTTCAAATTACTGACTTCTTGAAACTCAACGTTGATGGCATTTTTACACGTAACGTTTTTACACTCTCTGCGAATGTTGACGAAGCACAAGCACGTGCAATTGGTGAGGCTTTCGCAAATCCTGTTCTCCAAAGTGTCTGTGTAGGTGAGTCGCTTCCCGAAGTTCCTTATCACTGGATGATTCGTGTTGGGTTCCGTCCTGGCGTGACGGATAACGTGGGGCGTACGGCGCACGAAGCAGCGGCTGACGTGTTAGGGCGCAAACTCTCCGATGACGAACAATTCTTTTCTTCAGTTGAATACTTTATTAATGCCCCTTCAATGACCGCTCAACAAGCTGAACTTGTCGCTAAAAAACTTTTAGGAAATGTCTTGATCGAATCAATGACTGTTCTTTCTGCCGACGAAGTGAAGACAAACGGTATTCCGCTTCACAAACCTGTAGTTCAAGCGACAGGCGGTGGTGAAGTAAATACCATTAATCTTAACGTTTCCGATGCGGAGTTGATTGACATTAGCCGTACAGGTATTTTGGCGTTGACGCTTGATGAAATGAAAGTGATTCAAAATTATTATAAAACAGCAGCGGGTCGTGAAGCCGTGGGTCTTCCTGAGATGCCTACAGATGTAGAGCTTGAAGTTTTGGCGCAAACATGGTCCGAACACTGTAAACACAAAATCTTTGATGCTGAAATTGATTATACCGACGACAAAGGCAATCAAGAACATATCGTCTCTTTATTCAAAAGCTATATTAAGAAGAGTACCACTGAAATTTCAGAACAAATTGATTGGTTAGTTTCTGTGTTCTGGGATAATGCGGGTGTTATTCGTTTTAATGATAAACTCGATCTCGTTTATAAAGCCGAAACTCACAATAGTCCATCCGCGCTTGATCCTTACGGTGGTGCAATGACGGGTATTGTTGGGGTAAACCGTGACCCCATGGGAACAGGTTTAGGCGCTAATCTTTTAGCGAACGTTTGGGGCTATTGCTTAGGTTCTCCATTCACCGAAGAGAAAGATGTGCCCGAAGGTCTTTTACACCCACGTCGCTTGCGCGATGGGGTTCATAAAGGGGTGATTGATGGCGGAAATCAATCTGGAATTCCTTACGCTTATGGCTGGGAATATTTCGATGAACGCTACTTAGGTAAACCACTTGTTTATTGTGGTACAGTCGGTTCGCTTCCTTGCAAAATTGGGGATCGTAAAGGTTTTGAAAAATCAATTAATGCGGGCGACATCATTGTGATGGTGGGCGGTCGCGTAGGTAAAGATGGTATCCATGGGGCGACGTTCTCCTCAGAAGAACTTCATGAAGAGAGTCCCACACACGCTGTTCAAATTGGTGACCCCATTACACAAAAGAAAGTGGGCGATTTTATTTATGATGCACGCGATCGCGGTTTATATCGTTTTGTCACGGATAACGGCGCGGGCGGTCTCTCTTCATCAATTGGTGAAATGGCAACCTTTAGTGGTGGTGCACAACTCGATTTGGCTAAAGTCCCTTTGAAATATGCCGGACTCCAACCTTGGGAAATTTTAGTTTCTGAAGCACAAGAGCGTATGTCGTTTGCCGTGCCACCCGAACACATCGATGCCTTTATGAAATTGGCAGAATCTCGCAGTGTTGAAGCTACGCAGTTGGGAACATTTACGGATGATGGTAAATTCCACATGATGTGGGGCGATAAAACTGTGGCCTATTTAGATATGGAATTTATGCATGGCGGTTTACCCCGCATGAAACTCAAAGCAAAATGGGTGCCACCTACATTTACAGAACCCGAATTTGCAAACCGTAATATCCAAGACGACTTCTTGGGTATGGTTGGACGCCTCAATATTTGTTCAGACGAGTTTAAAGCACGTCAGTACGATCATGAGGTGAAAGGTCTTTCCGTGGTGAAACCTTTTGTTGGGAAATGTCGCGATGTCTCTTCTGATGCTACGGTTACGATGATTGAACCCCTTTCAACTGAAGGTTTTATCTTGTCTGCTGCGATTCTTCCACGTTATTCTGATATTGATACTTATCACATGATGGCATCATCAATTGACTTAGCAATTCGTCGTGTTATTGCTGTTGGCGGAACACCTGATAAAATTGCAGGCTTAGATAACTTCTGTTGGCCGGATCCTGTTCAATCTGAAAAAACACCTGATGGTGAATATAAACTCGCTCAGTTAGTTCGTGCAAACCAAGCGCTTTATAATTACACAAAAGCATTTAAAGTACCTTGTGTTTCGGGTAAAGACTCTATGAAAAACGATTCCACACGCGGTGGAACCAAAATTTCAATTCCACCTTCTGTGCTTTTCTCCACTGTTGCGGTGATGCCAGATGTGCGTCATGCTGTTACATTGGATGCTAAACGTGTTGGGGATGATGTTTATGTCTTAGGCCTTACACGTCCTGAACTCGGCGGAAGTGAATACTTCAACATGATGAACGCAACAGGTAATAATGTCCCTAAAGTCGATGCTGATTTTGCGAACAAAATGTATGCACGCGTTTCTCAACTTACGCAAGCTGATTTAGCGCACTCTTTACATACACCTGCTTTGGGTGGTTTAGCTGTTGCATTTGCCAAAGTGGCCATGGGTGGACGTTTGGGTCTTGACATTCAGTTAGATAAAATTCCATCGGATGGTATTCAACAAATTCAAGAGTTGCTCTACTCGGAGTCGAACACTCGTTTTGTTATGACTGCAGATCCTGCAAAACGCGAAGCGATTGCTCAAATTTTAGGCGATCTTCCTTTTGCGATTGTCGGAACCGTGGCCGAACATCAAAATGTTTGCCTTAAAACTCCGACAGACGAACGTTTAATTTGTGCTTCAATTGATGCAATTGCACAATCTTATAAGAAAACGCTTGATCATATCTAATACTATATATAAATAATAAGTAAAATTCTCTTCTGGAGGTTGTTATGAAATTGGCCATTGTTGGACATCCCATCAAACATTCCCTTTCGCCAATCATGCAAAACGCCGCACTTGAAGCGTTGGGCATTGAGGGTTCTTATGAACCCATTGATGTTGCACCTCAAGACCTCGGTCGTTTTGTTGAACTTGCACGTAAAACCTTTGATGGATTCAACATCACGGTTCCCCATAAAGAAGCGATCATCCCTTATTTAGATGTGGTCGATCAAACCGCCTTGCGTTCACGCAGTGTCAATACCGTGGTGAACCAAGGGGGATGTTTGACAGGCATGAGCACGGATGGGTATGGACTCCAACAAGGTTTACTTCGTGCGCTTGACATCTCTTCTTTGGAAGGTAAAACCATTGGTTTTATCGGGACAGGTGGCGCAACACAAGCGGTTGCACACTATTTGGCGATGGCTGATGTGGCACATATTGTGTTGGTTAATCGTACGATTCAAAAGGCGCATCTTTTAGCAGAACAGCTCATGGAGGCGCATTATAAAACAGAGATTACGGCTGATGGTCTTGACCACTCAGAACGTATTGCTAAACATTTAGCACAATGTGATGTGATTGTCCAATCCACAAGTTTAGGCTTGCATGCAACGGATCCTTTACCCATTGCGCTAGATTTACTCCCTAAAAGTGCATTAATTTACGATATGATTTATTGGGAAACGCCTTTTTTGAAAGCGTGTCGTGATGCAAGATTTCGTACTTGTGATGGTCGTGATATGCTCCTTTATCAAGGGGCGAATGCATTTGAACATTGGACTGGGCGTGAAGCCCCGCTTGCGGTGATGCGTGATGCATTAAACCGTGCAATTGCGACACGCGTATGATTGAAAATACGCCTATAGTTTCAGAAATACTTTATTTTTTACGCGATCCTCAGTTCGCGATTTTTTGGAATATTTGTTTCTTTTTTGTGGGCGCGTGTTTTGGAAGTTTCTTGAATGTGTGTATCTACCGAATGCCACGTGGCGAAACGGTTGTCACCACCCCATCGCATTGTCCTAAATGCAATACGCCGCTTGCGGGTTATGATAACATTCCTATTTTCGCTTATTTATGGCTACGCGGGAAATGTCGTACCTGTCAATGTCATATTTCCATTCAATATTTGGCGATGGAATTATTGATTGGCACGCTTTTTTTAATTTCGTGGTTGCAGGTTCTTTATTTTAAGGTGCATGTATTTCATTTACCATTATTTTGGGGATTGTCGTGTTTGGCCGTAGGGGCTATTTTTGTGGATTGGAAACATCGCATCATTCCAAATGGAATGACATATCCTTTAATTGTCTTAGGTTTTGTTTGGGCGGCACTTTTTCCTTCAGCGTTTACAGATCCGTATCATTTGGGTTTTTATGAACTCGGAGAGTTTCGCGGACTCATGATGGTGGCATTTTATACCTTTATTCCAGCGGTATTATTGGTGATGTTGCGTGGGATAGGGTATCTTTGGATGCGTAAAGAGATTTTGGGTTGGGGAGATATTAAAATGATTGTGGCGATGGTGGCTTGTTTAGGTGGGGTAGATGTATTTTGGATTATCTGTATAGCATCGATACTTTCTTTTGGATTTATAGGCTATGTTTGTGGGGTGCGAATTCGTCGTGGACGTCGCATCACGCATTGTCCGACAGTTCCTTATGGGGTCTTTTTGGGGGTCGCACTTCTTTTTTGGATCTTGGTGATTCGAGGCTTTGGTTTCTATGCGTAGGGTACAATTTTTGACACACTATTTGTGGTTGATTTTCTTTGCGTTGTGCGGACTTATCATGATGGGCGCGTGGTTGCTCAACTCGTATCAAACACCATGGGAAGTTTCTGCCAACCAATTATTGTTGTACCGACTCCTCATTGGAATGGGCGCCCTTTTTTTTATTTTGTTGATCTGTGGACTCCTTTTTCGTTTGCAGTCTCGCTTCACACATGAAGTTCGTGCTGTTGCCGATGAAGTGCAACGTTTGCAACTTCAAACGCAAGGTCACACGCTTCCGAAAGACTACCCAGAAATACTGCATCCTTTAATCAATACCTACGCGCAATGGGTCGAGTACAAAGGTGAAAAGCTTAAAGAATTTGAGTATGTCAAACAACAATATGAATCTATTTTTACTTCAATTCCTGATCCTGTGATGATGATTAACCCCTTGGGGCGTATCCAACTTGCCAATCAAGCAGCGATAGATCTATTTTCGCTCCCATCTGATTTTTCAGAACAACCCTTTTCGGCATACATTCGTAATTCTCAAGTTCATGCTTTTGTTGAACAACTCAAAAAATCTCCGAATCAAACCCATCGTGTGGAAGTGACTTATCATCCTAAACAACAAGATTTTCCTTATATTTTAATTTTTAATGGAATTGGGATGAGTGAACCTTATGGAGTTTTGTTAGCGATACATAATGTAACATCGATTCGTCGAATGGAGAATTTTCAACGTGAATTTGTGGCGAATGTGTCGCACGAACTTAAAACGCCGATTACCATTATCCAAAATACGGTAGAAAATTTGCAAGATGGTGCGCTTGAACAAGAGGCGTTAGCACATACTTTTCTTGAAACGATCGCGCGTAATACCCTACGTCTAAATGCGATTATCGATGATTTGCTCATGCTTTCACGTATTGAAAATATGGAACGTTCAAAAAGTCTTGAACTCGAAGATTTTGATCTTTCAACCTTGATTAAGGAGTCGATTCAGAATTGTGAACACCTCGCTCATCAGACGCAAACCACGCTCGTCAATCAAATCAATGACGTCATTTTGATTGAAGGGGCGCGCTCGCTGATTTTGCAGGCGATTAACAACTTAATCAGTAATGCCATAAAGTATTCTCCCCCTCAAACGACAGTGCAAATTTCTGCTCAAATTAAAAATTGCAATATTGCTATATCTGTCAAAGATCAAGGCGTTGGGATTGAGTCTGAACATTTGCCGCATATTTTCCATCGATTTTATCGCGTGGATAAAGGGCGGAGTCGACATACGGGCGGAACGGGTCTAGGTTTGTCAATCGTCAAACACATTGCGCAAGTTCATGGCGGACGTGTATCTGTAGAGAGCGAACCCCATAAAGGCTCTTGCTTTACGCTCTATTTACCATTTAAAAATAAATAATCAACAACAAATAAAAGGTGTATTTTATGCAAAGAAAAATCAGAATAAGTTCTACATTGATACTTTTAAGTGTGGCGTGTTTTATCCTTTTTCAGATGACTAAAGCGCCATGTGAGTGTTGCGGTGAGAAAACAAATTGTGGTTGTGCAAATCTCTCTCAAGAAACACATCAAGATACGCGTTGGCAAGTTTTACATGCACCCATTTCGACAGACCCCACTCAAACTTCAATTTATCAACTCGCCAATGGAATCACCGTTTTTCTTTCACCTGATCATGCGGACCCTCAGGTTTCAGCGCGTATTTTCTTTAAAGTAGGCGCCGTGCACGATCCTGAAGGGAATGAAGGGTTAGCCCACTATCTCGAACATCTTATGTTTAAAGGAACTACCCATTTATCAACGACAAACTATGATTCTGAAAAAATTATTTTGGATCAAATTGAGTCTTTATTTGATCAATATGCGCTTGATACCAATATGGAGCGACGTAAATCTATTTATGCGCAAATCGACTCCTTATCGCTCATCGCTGCACAATATTATATCCCCAATGAGTATGAAAAACTGCTTTCTCAAATGGGGGTAACAGGGCTGAATGCATTTACATCTAAAGAGTATACAAATTATGTGAGTATGGTCCCATCGAACCAGTTGGAGCGTTTTCTAAAATTGCAGTATGAGCGTTTTATGTATCCCGTATTTCGCACATTTCATACTGAATTAGAGACTGTTTATGAAGAATATAATGGAATGCTGGAGCGTCCTTCTCGCATGACCAATAATTTATGGTCAAGTTTGTTTTATGGAAATCACCCTTATGCTATTACAGTGATTGGCACGGATACGGCATTACGCAACCCCCGCCCCTCAGAAGTGATGCGGTTTTATAAAAACTATTATGTTCCTAGCAATATGGCGGTGATGTTGGTTGGGGATATTGATATTGAAAAAACATTGGTAATGTTAAGTGAGACTTTGGGGCAACTCCCTGCGATTGAATCACCTCCACTTTCGGTGCCTCCGCTCCCAGAATTTAAAGCAGATTCTGCATTTTACACCCTCTCTAAAGATGAAGAATTTTTAATCTCGTGGCGCGTAGATTCAAACGCGGTTGAGGTTAGTGAAAAACTTGAATGTTTGGCACGTGTGTTAACCAATGGTTCTGTGGGTATATTAGATTCCACTTTAATTCGTACTCAAAAAGTGAAAAATCTTTCGATTTGGGGTGGTTCAATGGATATATTTTCATGTGGTTTGAACATCACATTAATGCCATATCGTGGAACACCTGATTCACAAATGATTCATTGGGTTCATGATGCGTTGGGGGCTGTTGAGCGCATGGATTACGATTCAGAGATGATTCACGATATTATGATGCAGAAAAAACTCTCCGAATCGTTGCAGTTGCGCAGACATGATGGACGTCTTAATGTTTATAATGCTGTTTTTTTAGGCAAGTATAGTTATGATGACTATTTGAATCGTTGTGCGCGTTATTCGCAAGTTACCCCTGAATCTTTGGCACAATTCGTCCGTGAGAATATCGACTCTTCACGCTTTGTGACTGTCCATTGCAAATATGGTCGCAAACCCGAACCTCAAGAAATCGAAAAGCCACAAATTTCACCACTCCCATTACAAACCGATACGATGTCGGCTTACTATCATGCGTTTATTCAAGATACCGTAACGGCATTACCATTAGTCTTTCCCGATTTGAAAAAAGATATCTCTCAAGATACTTTGTACTATGGTGCAAATGAGATACCTTTTGACTTTGTAGCAAATAGCAAAGATAGTTATTTTGCGATGATGATTACTTTCCCTCGCGGGTTCAAACATGGGGCAATTAATCCTTTTCTTTCTAACTACTTAGCCTATTGTGCATCCGACTCCTCAACTCGCGAAAAAATTATGGCACGTCTTTTCAAATATGCGGGGAGTTTTTCCGTGACCGTGAAAGAGGAGGAATCCATTTTGAAAATTAATGGACTCTATGAGAATTTTTCACCTATAGTTGATATTGTTTTTGAAGTGGTTAATTCTCCTGCTGTCGATACCGCGATTTTCGAAAAATTAGTTCGTAATAAATTTGAAGACGAACGCACCATGTTTACGCAGGTTGGGCAACTCCTCAACGGGATGAAAGCGTATGCGCGTTATGGTGCATTTAACTATTGGCGAAATGCACTCACCGCTCAAGCATTTAGACGATTAACACCGAAAAATATGGTGACTGCAACGCATCGTTTATTCAAACATACCCCTAAAGTTCAAATGTATGCCCCTGATTCAAGTCAGTTTATGTGTTCTCAAACTTTGACACAGTTTTTAGCGACGCGTGATTCGCAATCGACAATTCCTAATTTGAAAGAGGTTCAGTATCAAAACTATGATAGCTCGATAATTTATTTCTTGGATGTACGAAGTGTTAAACAAGTTGCGCTTATTATGTATGTTTTTGGGGATCGTCCCTCAAAAGATAGTTTTGGGTTGTATGATCTTTTTAATGCGTATTATGGCGTAGGGCAGGGCTCTTATATTTTCCAAACGTTGCGTGAATCGCGCGCCTTATGTTATGCGTGTAGTGCAAAATATATGGTGCCAACGAATTTAAATGAACGTGCAATTTTTGAGGTTCAAGTGACCACGCAAACGGATAAAATCTTAGATTTATTACCTATTTTATCGCAGTTAGAGTGTCCGATTTCAGATTCAGACTTAGAAACGGTGCGTCAAAAACAAATCTTGAGTATCTATACAAAACGTTACTCAGAGGATCGTCTTTTCCCTGTGTTGAACTATGCGCGTGAATATCAGTTGCCCCTTGATTATCCAAAGTTGATGTATCAACAAATGCAAGAGGTCACTACGAAAGATATTCAATCCTTTTTCACTCAAAATATCGCGTCGCGTCCGAAAATTTTGATTATGGTTGGCGACTTTTCATCGGTAGATCGAAAAAAATTATCTGAGTTTGGAAAATTAATCCAACTTGGACCCAGTCAAATTTTCCCTGTCGGAACATCCCCTTATACCCCGCGATATAAGAAAACTCAAAATCCACAAAATTAAAAATCAGTTTGTAAAATTTCAAAAGAGTAGTACATTATAATTATTGAAAATAAATCGTATCGTTCTAACCTCTAATCTTTCTAACCCCATAGGAGCAGCACATGAGATATTATATTTATGCTTATGATTGCACTTGAGTTGCATCTTGGGGTTCGTTGAACCACAACCTTATTAAAGGCTAATTTATTGTTTGACGTGCCGTATTAACGGCAAAATTCTAGAAACGAAGAGGTTGACTTATGTCGATGAATATTTCTATGCATTCTTTGGATGCAGATGACAAACTTCCGCTCTCATTGGACGGCGGATGTTCGGGAAAAATTCCTAAAAATATATTACAAAATACCCTTAAAGATTTACCACAATTTAAAGATTCACGCATTGTGATTGATGGATCAAGTGGCGATGACGCAGGCGTGATTATGCTTTCTGAAACAGAAGGCACTGTCCTAACCCTCGACATCTTTACTGCCATGACCGATCATCCGTATGATTTCGGGCAAATTGCAGCCGCCAACGCGGTGAGCGATATTTATGCCATGGGCGCCAAGCCCCAATCCGCACTTTCATTTATTGGCTTTCCTGCTAAACAATTACCGTCATCTTTGATGCGTGAAATTTTGCGCGGTGGTGCAGATAAATTAGCGGAAGCTAATATCGCTGTGATTGGAGGGCATAGCATAGAAGATCCCCAAATTAAATGCGGTTATGCTGTGGTTGGCACATTACCCAAGTCTCGGATTATTCCGAATCATACGGCACAAAAAGGGGATGTTATTTTATTGACCAAGCCCATTGGTAATGGGATTATCGCTTTTGCCCATAAACACAAACTGGTCTCTCCATCCGATTTTGAACAAGCGATTTTAAGTATGAAAACATTAAATAAAATCGCCTCTGAGTCGCTAGAAGGTTTAGACGTTCATGCCTTAACCGACATCACAGGTTTTGGTTTATTAGGCCATCTTTCAAATATCCTTATGCAGAGTCGGGTCAAAGCAACGCTTTCATTTGATAAAATTCCGATTTTTAATGGAGTTAAATCGTGTGTTTCAAGATCGATTTATCCTCGTGCTTTAAATCATAATATGGAATCGTTAACCCACTTTAAAATTGATTTTGCTAATCTTTCACAACCTCAACAATATGTGTTGTTTTCCCCTGAAACCTCGGGAGGACTCCTCGTTTTTATCTCTGAAAAAGATGCAGAAATATATATCCAACGCATGAATAATCAGGGGATGCTTTGTGAAAAAATAGGGCAGGTTACTGATGCAAACTGCGATGCCGAAATCGTCTGTGAACCGACTCAGCAGCCTTGGGAAAAGGGAAAGGCAGTCACTTTTAAGAAAGCTGATAATCCTTCACCCAATGCGGTTTGTGCATTTACTTATGTGGATAGTGATGTGGGGACAGCTACTCCTATATGGAAGCAATTTGCTCAAAAGTTATTGCGCTGGATTTCAACGCAAAACGCACCGATTATTGCAGGTTTATTTTTAGGTTTGTTTTTTGTGGGACTTGCATATTTCGGTAATCCTAAAAATATGGGCATTTGTGTGGCCTGTTTTGTGCGTGATACTGCAGGGAGTTTGGGGCTTCACACCTTTTGGGGAGGATGCTATATTCGCCCCGAACTCATTGGAATTATTTTAGGAGCGATGTTGAGTGCTTTTATTTTTGGAGAGTTCAAGGCGCGTGCGTCAAATAATGGACTAGTTTCGCTTGTTTTAGGCGCATCAGGGATGATGAGTAGTTTACTCTTCTTGGGGTGCCCATGGCGAGCGTTTGGACGTCTTTTTAGTGGAGATTTGACTGCATTAACAGGGGGTGTGGGTTTAATTGTGGGCGTGGCGATTGGGTCATATTTTTTGAAACTCAACTTTCAATTCGGTGTTAAGCAAGCGCAAAGTGCTTTGTTAAAGTGGATTTTACCAGTTATAGCGGTGGGATTACTCGCTTTGAGTTTTGTGCCTCCGACGTGTGTTCCGACTCAAGACACGCATCTTCTTCCTCTGCTTTCGACAACTGGTCCAGCTAAATTGCATGCCCCATTTTGGATCGCATTAGGTATCGGATGTATACTTGGCGTCATCTTACAACGTTCACGTTTTTGTACGATTGGTGGGTTTAGAGACCTCTTTTTGTTCCGACACATTCGGCCTGTTTTAGGGATTGCATCTTTTGCTGTAGCGACACTTATTTTTGCTTTTCTTTTGGGGTCATTTCATTGGGGATTTGAAAATCAAGCAGCGTCTCATTCCTTTTACGGACTCAGCTTTTTCGCGATGTTGACGGGCGGAATCACGTTTACACTGGCGGGGGGATGCCCGGGTCGACAGCTCACTATGGCGGCCTCAGGAGATGGCAACGCATTTATGTTTGTGATTGGAATGGGGGTATCGCTTCCCCTTTTAAGCGCACTTCAACTTCTCACTGTTAATGCTAATAACATCACGAATGCTTGGATTTTATGCACTGTTTTATGCGTAATATCACTTGTGTTTGGGTTAGGAATGCGCGGAAAAAATCATTAATCAAAAAAGGTTAGATACGCTGTAATACGGCGGCAAAAGCACCATCGTGTTGACATGAGGGGAGAAGTGTCCCTTGTGTCAACACTTTAAAATTGGGGTTTTGATCTACAAAACGTTGAATCTGCAACTCATTTTCATCGGGTTCAATCGAACACGTGCTATAAATAAGGAGTCCTCCAAGTTTCACTGTTGGGGCTTGCTTTTCTAAAATTTGTGATTGTAGCGCCACGAGTTCTTGTTGCTTTTCAATCGTGAAACGCCATAATGCATCTGGACGGTGTCGCATTACGCCTGTGTTGGAGCAAGGGACATCAAGAAAAACAAGATCAAAAGAATCCTCAGGAATGGTTTCCGTGGCATTTAATACATTGATGCGAAATTGGGTCATCGACAACGCTTTAGCGCAACGAGCAATATTCTCTTCGGTGCGTTTTTGACGCGTTTCCGAGCGATCCGAGAGGAGCATCTTTTTAGGTTTTAAATATTCTGCCAACAAAATCGATTTTCCCCCAGGCGCTGCACACACATCATGAATAGATTCAATGGGAGCTTGAATTAGAGGTAATGCAAGATGAATTGCCCAAAATGTGGCGGGGTCTTGAATATAAATGCTCCCATTTTGAAAAGAGTCCGATGTCAATAAATCTTTAATTTTCTGCGTTTGATAAAATGTTTTTTCGGGCAGAAATTCGGCTTTGATTTCTTGAGCGTCTACCCCTTCTGGAATAGACGTTTGATTCAACATTCTAAAGGTGAAGTCAGCCGGTGAAAGTGTGGCTTGGGCAATACGCTCATACGCTTCTGAATTAAAACGTTTTTGCCAAATCGTTGCAAGGGGATTCGGAACTTCATGTAGCGGGAGTTCAAGTAGGGTGAGAAAATAACGAAGCACTTTGTTGATAAGGTTTGCGGGGATTTGTCCAAATCGACGTTTCGCATAAGTGACCGCCATGTCAACGACTGCAGGGGCAGGGATCCCTTTTTGGTAAAAGGCTTGACACAGCGCAAGGTGAATGATACGCGCAAAGCGTGGTTTAACCTTAAAGGGCGCCACTTGTATCGCTTTGATAATCGCACTGCGGTGTCGGAAATAAGTAAAGAGCAAACTGGTTATTCCACTGCGTACGCGTGGTGATAAGTGCGCTGGTAAACTATCAAGAAGATCATCTAACGAGGTCTCTTCACTTTCCCAACGTTCTAAAAGTTGTGTCGAAAATGGGAGAATGTCGTGGGCTTGAGTTTGAGATTGTGTATTTTTTTTCATGGGGCTTCTGTATAATTTCTTTGTGCGTGTTCAAACGCATTTTTTAAGACTAAGTCTTCAATCGCGTTTTCAAGATTAGGTTGAATTTCTCCGGGATACATCGTGTATTGTCGTGCCAAAAGTGCCCGTTGATTGTGGGATACCTGAATAAAGATGGAGGGGGGAATTCCGCCAGGGCTCACATTATAAAGTTTGGGGGTATAATAGTAGGCGGTGGTCATGCGAATTGCGCCACCATTGGGGAGTTCGTACCGCTTTTGCGCCACCCCTTTTCCATAGGTGTTTTCGCCAAAAACAAGACCGCGCGCATTATCTTTAATTGCCGCCGTGAAGACTTCCGCAGAACTCGCTGTGAGATTATCGACAAGGAGAGACAACGGAAGCGCATGTTCTTTTAATGTATGCGGATCTGCAAAAATTGAGATGAGCTCTTCGGCTTGATTTTGACGTTCTTTCAAGGCAACAATACGCGCGCCAGGTTGCAAAAAGAAGTCCGCACATTTTACAGCTGCTGAGAGATCGCCTCCCGAACATCCCCGTAAGTCAATGATCAGGCTATAAGCCCCTTTTTCTTTGGCGTCCATCACGGCATGACGCAATTTGTCGGCAGTGTTATAGTCAAAGTGCGATATCCGAATGAGCATCTGTTTGGAACGTTGAATTGTACGCGGTCCTATTACTGAACTCTGTTGAGATGGCGCGTGCATTACTTCATAATGAAAAGCCTTTTCTCCTGGATGAGCAACCGTTAACGATATGGTAGAGCCTGTCGGTCCAATTAATAAATCATTACACTGTGCAATATTTCCCATTTCTATGGTGGATTTTCCATTAATATGGGTGAGAATGTCACCTACACGAATGCCGACGTTTGCGCAAGGACTATTTTCGTCAACGGTAAAAAAGATAACTTGATTTCTCACACGAACGAGTTTGGCTCCAATGCCACAAATATCTGTTTTATGAATGAGTTTACGATGAAGTTCCATCTCAGGAGTATTATAATATGAAAATTTGTCTAGCTGACTCATCATCCCTGTAATTGCATCATCCGTAAGTTTAGAACGCGTTACCGTTTCGCCTTGAATATAATTGCGTTGAATCATATTGGTGGCTTGTACAATGTTTTGAAATGCATAAAAGGGATTGTCTTTAGGTGTAATTTGCGTGGATGCCTTTTGATAGGTGTAAATACCGTATATAAGATTGGCAAACGTGAACAAAATAATGGTAATGCCAAAAATACGACGTCGCAAAATATGTTGTTCGTATTGATCTTTTTCAGTCTGCATAAATTATTTTCTCCTCACCATTTTTTCGACGTTGTCGGACCGACTTAAAAAAGGCTTGAAACATCGCCTTACACTCTTCTTCTAAGAAGCCTGATGTGACTTCAACGCGATGGAGCATCCCTTCGTGTTGGGTGATGTTCAATGCGCCACCGGCTCCGCCACTCCGCGGATCGCAGAGACCATATACTACGCGTTTGACACGTGCATTCACCATGGCACCTGCGCACATTGGACACGGTTCTTTCGTTACATAAATGGTTACATCGTCTAAACGCCAATCATTTTTAGCAGAAGAGGCTTGGGTCATGACAATCATTTCGGCATGTGCGGTTGCGTCTTTAAGCAACTCCACTTGATTGTACCCTCTGCCTATCACTTTGCCGTTTTGAACCGCAATCGCACCGACAGGCACTTCGCCTATCTCAGCAGCACGTGCCGCCTCACGCATTGCAATGCGCATAAAAGCTTCATCATCGCGTGTCAAAAGGGGAGGGGATGTATCTTGAATCTCTATCATGAGGTTAACCCATAACTTTTCATCACTTCATGACGCAGTTCATCGATTGCCGATTCGCCATACAGTGCGCGTAAACGTTGAATATTGCTCTCAAAAAAGAGATCGGGATCAGGACGTGTCGATACATTTGAAAGCGAGAGTTCGAGCATCCGTTTGCGTTTTTCGGGATCGGCACGGAAAAGTTCGAGATAACGAATCAATGTGCGTGGACTCAAATCTTCATAAATTTTTTGTCCCACCTCTTCCGTATAGTTTGCCGCAATCACCATCACTAAACGTTCGGGTGGTTTTTTCATCCCCATACTGCAAAGAAAATCATGAATCATCTCATTGCAACGTGAGGGATCGAAAAGCGGAAATAAACAATTTTGTCCACGATTGAGAACATTCGGAGGGAATGGGAAATTAGAGGCAATGGCTAGCGTTACATTTTTCGGTAAAGTATAACTTCCACCGACATAGGTTCGGAAGGTATACCAGTCAACATTGCGTGTATCAATGTCGTCAATAAATATGACAAATTTACGATAAGGGCGTGCCGCTAACTTCGCAAAAAGTTGAGGTAAATCATGGGTTAAAGTTTCAGGAGCCCCCAAAATTAATGTCAGGTTGTCATGGGCTAAAATATTGGAAATAGTTAAGTGGGTTTTGCCTAAACCGGGCAGGCTCGTCATGAGCAATGGGACATAGTTTTCGCCTTGAATAAAGCGATAGAAATAATTTTTGAAAAAGGCGCGTAACGATTCGTATCCGTAAAATTCAGAGATGGGGCGAATCGAATGGAGTTGCACCGCTGTAAATACGCCATCTCTCCATTGGTAACTGCGTTCGAGTGCAAACGGATCATAAATTTTAGCAATCTTTACAACATCTTGCGCATTTAAATTTTCTTCAACAAACAAACAATGCGCTGATGTGAGATATTTTTTGAGCTTTGGATGGAGTCGACTCACTTCTATGGCAGGCATTTGTTCATTCAAAAATGTATGAATAATCGCAATAAAATGCGATGACCATTGTTTGGCATGTTTGAGATAAAACGCGAGTTCCTCCTCTTCAATTTGATCATCATCAGTGAAGGGTAAGAGTTTGCGCTGAATCAACATTTCAACAATACACGGATCCATCCACGCATTGAGTGGCTTAGCCGCTGAATATTCATAAAAACAGTTCAATACATCAATGGGGTCTTCCTCATGAATAGAGGTTACCTCGGTGAATATGGGGAAAAAATGATCCGTAGTTTCTAAATTTTTTGAAATATAGTGCATCACTTTGGAAGCGTATTGCAACCATTTGTAATAGGCTGTGTCTTTTAAAAATGAATGCGGTTCTTTCGGAAAAAGAACGCGATGAGATCCTTCCCATTGCGAGATGCTCGACTTAATATTGTATATGTTCATCACACTCATTAACGGGAAATCTCCACCGATGGCTTGTGACTTTCCTGAACGTCGCGTGTGAATTTTTCGGTAATAACAGGGTAGGGGGCACGATCCGTCCCCTTTTGTTGAGTCATTGTCATGGTGTCAAGAGAGCGTTCACGAACTGTCACATTGTGTTCGCGACCCTCTTTGGCCATGTTGTCCGAACGCCAGTGTTCGGGTTGCGACTGCGTATTTCTATAGGTGTTACTACATGCAGTGAATAACATGCATAACATCGCTATTATAAATAGTAGAAAAAGATGTTTCATTTGCGCAAAACTCCATTTAGAGTGTTGTTGGCATTTGGTCTAGTACAACGGTTGTATCCAATGTTGCTGGGGCAGGAACAAGAGCTGAGTCTGTTTCAATAGCCTTTGAACTGTCTACGGTTTGTTCAATAAATGGAGGGGGCATTGTGCTTGGGTCAACGGGTTCTTCTGCAATTGCATCACGCGTTGCGCTATAATCAATTTCTTCATCGCTATCTGCTGGTAATACAACAGATTGGTATTTGTTCCCGCAAGCAGAGAGAGTTGTTAATGTTAGAAGTAAAACTACAAACATTGTTAAAGATAATTTCATTCGTTTTCCTTAGGGTTTCTATTCTGTAGGTGACTGTATACTTTTCATGGAAGCCATTAGACATTCTTCAAGCTCCGACATCGATTCAAGGGCTTCATCTGCATCGTATTTGCCTGAGATTAACTCTTTGAGCGTTTCTAAAATGTTTTGAATAAACATCGCTCCACTCATAAAGTTCATCGCAACATCTTCCGGTGTAAGACTCTTTAAAGAAACAGGGAAGATAAGATGATAGTAAAATAACTCATCTTCCCTTGTGTATACGAGTTTTCCGGGAACCGACTCCCAGTTAAATAATGTTACAAACTTTAATACTTCAAGCAAATTCTTCTTAAAATCATATTCCATAATCGGTATTAAAATTTCAAGCGTAGAATCTTCCTCTTCTGGCCAAAGCACAATCGCTTCTGGAAAATGTTGATTAGATGCTTCGTTGGGTTCGAGAATGTGGAAGTCACGCTCCGTATCAAAACGGAGCGTATAACCACATTGTTTCATTTCGTGAGTTAAAGTTTGTAATGTTAACATTATTTTTTGCCTTTTACAATTTTCTTAGCAGGTGCTTTTTTTGCAGGAGCTGCTTTCTTGACGGGCGCTTTGACAGGCGCTGCTTTTTTTACTGGAGCTTTTGCTGCAGGTGCCTTCACAGGTGCTGGTTTTTTAGCTACTGCTACTTTTTTCGCAGGCGCAGCTTTCTTGACGGGTGCCTTCACAGGAGCTTTAGGGGCAGGTTTCTTGGCAGGCGTGGCTTTTTTGGCAGGGGCTTTAGCTGGTGCCGTTTTTTTAGATACTGCTACTTTTTTCGCAGGTGCAGCTTTCTTGACGGGTGCCTTCACAGGAGCTGCTTTAGGAGCAGGTTTCTTGGCAGGCATAGCTTTTTTCGCAGGTGCAGGTTTTTTTGCGGAGTCCTTTTTGACAGGAGCCTTAGCTGGTGCAACTTTAGCAGAAGCCTTTGCAGGAACTACTTTCTTAGCGGGAGCCTTCACAGGAGCTGGTTTAGGGGCAGGTTTCTTGGTAGGCGCGGCTTTTTTCGCAGGAGCTTTTTTCATTGGCAATCCTTTGGGTTGGGGTTGGGTTTGCTTATTTTGATCATCTTTTGAGGAAGGCTTTTTGCTTTTGTTTCCTTTAAGCCCCTTTGCAATTTCTGCGACTGGGCCTGATGGGGAATCATCAGCAACTTCTTCTTCAATAAGCTTTGCTAGCATTTCAAATTCTTCATCAAAATTAATCAATGCATTGTCAACCGAAACATCATCGGCCAATGCCAACATTGCAGCGTAGGCGCAATGGACTAAGCAACATCCAGAGAGGAGTTCCTCAAAAAAGATATCGGCGTTGATAAATTCGTCGCCTGTGGGCCAAACAATTTGAAAGCAGAAATCCATTTCATCTACATTAAAAAGTAATTTCCATGGCCCATGTCCCCAATTGTAACGATTTACAAAATCGTTTAGAATTTCAGGCGCAACATGGATCTCTTCGCAATCGAACCAAACACGACACTCAAAGCGGTAACTGTTTTCTTCCGAAGGCCAATTGACGGTGACGGGCGCTAAGATTGGCAACGCTTCTTCAGAAGGGTCAAAAACCTGTAACGACTTTTCGGGGAGGATCGCAGCATCATAACCGATGTTTTCCATTAAATCAATCATCTCTTCAGGCGTAATCATAATGTTCTCGCTTTCGTTTATGTTGTAAAAATTCGAACGAATCTTTTTTTACCTTAATAATAATATAATAGGAGTGTGTAATTATGCAAGCGAATAATAGGTGTTTTTTTTCTAAATTTTGATTTTTTTTTACTTTTTTGCCATTTTTTTTGAAATTGAGCTTGATTTTTGTGAAAAAAGATGTATTTTAAAGTATACTGATTAGCGCGGAAGGATGGCTGAGCGGTCGAAGGCGGCGGTCTTGAAAACCGTTGATGTGCGAGCATCCGTGGGTTCGAATCCCACTCCTTCCGCCATTTTTATTTTAAATTTTACACTCAAATATAGTTAAAATTGTAATAATGTGTTATATTAGGGCATACCGCAGTATAATTAATTAGCAAATAAATCTTGTAATTTTTGGGCAGAGATTTTATCGTGAGAGTACAACTCTAAGATATCATCCGAGCGATGGCCGACAATTCCCTTAATGATTTTTCGAGATACGTCTTGTTCTTCTAGCCATGTAATAAAAGATGCGCGCCAGCTGTGAAAAGATGCTTTCCCTTCAGGGGTTGAAACGATCTTTTTCTTTTCAAGTATAGTATTAAATGCGCGATTAAAACGTTTATAATTGGTATATCCGAAAGATTCAAGGATAGAGCCTTTTTTATCTTTAACGAATAAAAATAAAAGATGATCCCGCAGAGGGGGAAGCAAAGGGATATAAACGGCGCGGTTAAAGCGTGCGGTTTTATTAGGTTTAACCGTCATTGATTTATCGGCAAAGTCTATATCTTCCCATTGGAGTTGCGCCACATCGGAGAAACGGAGACCCGTCCAACGTGCGATTAAGCAAGCGGTGTATACATAGCCTGTGGATTCGTTGAGGATGCTATCTATTTCTTGTTGAGAGAAGTTGCGGTAGTGTTCGACTTCATCCAATGTTCTATTTAATATATTGACAAATGGGGATTCTTTTAATTTGGCATCAATGAGACAAAGCTTAAAAATTTTATTTAATATCGTTTTGATATTATTATGTGTTTTAGGCTTTGCCTTTCCGCGTCCGTAATATTCCTGCATAAATTGTAAGGCAACATGTGGGGTTACATCTGAAGCGTAGGTACATTTGGATTGGATTAATTCTAAAAACTTATTCCATATTTTTTTATCTGTATGGCTTAGCAATTTATATTTCAGTGCGATATCGAACATATCGGAGAGTTTAACGCCTACATCTTTGGAAAGGGTGGTGTTTAATTTTTCGACTACGGGTATATTTTCGGGCGCCGTGGTACGAATGAACGTTTTTTGACACTCTAAGGCAAATCGTGCAGATTCGCGCGCCGACTTTAAGGACTCTTCCCGTTTTTGTGCGGTTGTGAGGTTGCGCGTTTTAAGGGATTTTGAGAAGATTTTACCGCCATCTTTCCAGTAGGAAAAATAGATTCCGTTTTTAATTCTTATTGCCATAATAAGCCTCTTTGATAGCGTGATCGCATGCGAGCGCGCGTGTAGACCAATAGATAGAGTGTAAGTTAAATTTCAAGCGATGTTGTACGTCATTAGGTTTATCTTGAATGATTTTGAGGTCAGCATCCGACAAATTTAATAAATTTATTTTACCCAGCGCGAAAGCTTCAAGAATGGTTTTATGATGTGTGTTGTAAAATTTTTCTATTACTGCTTCGTTGATATGGGGATATTGCGCGATTAAAAATTGAATGATATTGTCATTGGGAGATCCTACAACCTTTAAGCGTTCGTCTATCACTCCATTAAATACAAAGTTAAAATAATTATCCGTGTATAGAGTAACGAGAATCCTCATTCTAGATTCTTTTTCTTTGGGTGTATATTCTAATTGGTTCCAGCCTTCGATATATTCGGCTAAAGTGGTTGCATCATCATCGGTTGAGACGGGGGCAGATTTAGGGGATAAACAGAGGATAAATAAAACGGCAAGAGCCACGATATTAAGTGTTAAGAAGATAAAAAACTTTGAGTTTGATTTTTTTTCATGTTGATTTTTCATAACTAACTCCTTGTCTTTGGATTTCTACTTTGATTAACATAGTTAAAATTTTGATTTTTGAATCGGCGGACAACGTTTCACTTTCTAATACACCGAGAGCCTCTTTTAATACTTCTATATTCGCATTGGGATTAACGGGCATAGGCGAGAGCGTCAATGAATCAATAGTGGATTCAATTTGTGTGGTTTTAAGTTTATCTTCTTCTGATATATAAGGCGCGATCAAGGGATAAAGACGTATCCAGTTTGGGAGGTCGATTGCCTTAATAATTCCACTTACCCAATGGCGGGTGACTGTTTTAGATAATCCGAGTTTGCGCGAAAGGGTTTCATAGCTTATATGATTTTCTTTCACATACGCACGAATAGCATCTTTGATAAAGTCGTGAATCTCTATTTTTTGAATGTTTTTACAATTCGCCATGATTTTTACCTCACTCAATGTTAGTTAATAATATAATATACCAGTAAAAATGACAAAAAGCAATGTTTTTTTATAAAAAATTGTGAAAATTTACAAAAAATTATAAAATATGGCTTGACAAATACTTTTTAACATGATATATTGTAATATTAACTAACATTGAGT
>CAZIVM010000007.1:0-32751 GCA_964542845.1 uncultured Victivallales bacterium | reverse complement strand
ACCGCAGAGAACGCCGTCCGTATGACGGAGAACGTCGCTCTTTCGGTGATCGTGATCGCAAACCTTTCGGGGAACGTCGCTCATTTGGCGACAGAAAACCTTTTGGAGATCGCAAACCCTTTGGCGATAGAAAACCTTTCGGAGATCGCGAAGATCGTGGTGAACGTCGTCCTTATGATGGGGAGCGTCGCTCTTTCGGTGATCGTGACCGCAAACCTTTCGGGGAACGTCGCTCGTTTGGCGACAGAAAACCTTTTGGGGATCGCAAGCCTTTTGGCGAACGTAAACCTTTTGGAGATCGCGAAGATCGTGGTGAACGCCGTCCGTATGACGGAGAACGTCGCTCTTTCGGTGATCGTGACCGCAAACCTTTCGGGGAGCGTCGCTCGTTTGGCGACAGAAAACCTTTTGGGGATCGCAAACCCTTCGGCGATCGTAAACCATTCGGAGATCGTGAAGATCGTGGTGAACGTCGTCCTTATGATGGGGAACGTCGCTCTTTCGGAGATCGCAAACCTTTTGGGGATCGCAAACCCTTTGGCGATAGAAAACCTTTCGGCGACCGCGAAGACCGTGGTGAACGCCGCTCGTTCGGTGATCGTAAGCCTTTCGGAGATCGCAAACCTTTCGGTGAGCGTAAATCGTTTGGCGATAGAAAGCCCTTTGGTGACCGCAAACCCTTTGGCGATAGAAAGTCATTCGGAAGTCGCAAACCATTTGGTGATAGAGGCGGGTTCAAGCCACGTCGTGAAGATAAAGATGGAGAATAAGAATGGTTTTTGGTTCAATATTTGAGAAGTTCAAACGCGGATTACAAAAAACAGCTACATCGCTGAGTCGCACCATTATGTCGGTTGTTTCCGATCAGAAAGTGTGGGATGAATCCACGTATGAACAAATTGAAGCGACCTTATTGCAATCCGATTTTGGATTCAAAACCACACGCGAACTCATGAAAGATATTCGTGATCGTTACCAACGAGGTCTCATCAAAACGTCTTCAGATATTGTCGAAACCATTTCCAATGATATTCGCGCAAATTTAGGCGAAGCATCCGAACTCCCCCTTCAAGATAAAAAACTCACAGTCATTCTCATGGTCGGCATTAACGGAACAGGCAAAACTACCACGACAGGTAAACTCGCCAAACGTTACAAAGACCAAGGTTATAAAGTCATGCTCGCAGCCGCTGATACTTTCCGTGCAGCGGCCGTCGAACAACTCCATCTCTGGGGCGAACGCACCCAATGCCCTGTCATCTCCGCCAAACAAGGCGCAGATCCTGCCGCAGTCGCCTTTGACGCGGTAAGCGCAGCCCTTGCACGCGGAATGGACATTTTGATTATTGATACCGCAGGCAGACAACACACCAAAAAAGGTTTAATGGACGAATTGGCGAAAGTTACACGCGTCATCCAAAAAGTATTACCAGAAGCCCCTCACCATGTTTTGCTCACAATTGATGCATCTATGGGCAGTAATGCGGTCGCTCAAGCGAATGCGTTCCGCGAAGTTTCAGGCGTCACGGGGTTAGTCCTCACCAAATTAGACGGAACAGGTCGTGGTGGAATTGTCGTTGCGATTCGTCGTGAACTCGAACTTCCTATTTGGTTTGTAGGCTTAGGTGAACAACCCGACGACCTTCAACCTTTCGACCCCCAAAACTATATTCAAGCTCTTTTTTCCGAAGACGGCGCCTACTAACACACTTCGTGTGGTATATTGCTCCGCTCATACTTCGTGTGATTGACTCTCATTTTCACACGAAGTAAAAACACGCATTATTTATTTTTAATGCACTGAATATGCCAAATATTTTTAGAATCTTTTGAAACAGTATAATGCGCACTCCGTCTTAAAAAAGGAATCCAAACAACTTCTTTTTGCGCGTTACAACACAAAATCATCCCATTACGCTGCATGGCAGACATTTTAAGATTGGTTGCTAATTTTTTAATCGAAACCGTTGAATTTTTTCCATAAGGAATCATCTCATCTTGTGAAGTATACTGCCGTAATACTAAAATCGACATCTCCCTTGGAAATGCAAATAGCGCCTCGTTGGGTGGTAATTTTAGATTTTCAACACCATCAACTTTTTGCGTTATTAATGTATATTCGCCCCATTGAATTTGTTTATTTTGTGTAAAATCCCAAAGGGTCTCCTCACATTTTTGAACAATCGATTCAATATGAATCCAGTCTGAAGAAATATAAAGCGAAGCTGAATCATCAAGCGAAATTCGTTTCACATCACATATATCTTCATCTAATTTCATCAAACCATCAATTAAGGATTGACGCATCTGAAAAGAGGGATATACTCTTCTTAGATAATCACGCATCACTCTAAAACGTATCGCTGGATGAAATTTATACCAAACACGTCGTTTGAGCTTATCCTCAACAAAACAAGCCTCCAAAGCTGTTTGGGCCGCTGTTTCAATAAAATCTTTATCTATTGAAAGTTGATCTATTGCCACAGAAATCCCATCTCGTGCATACGGATATTTTTGATAAATCGGGGCTAAAATATCTTGTCGCAAAAAGTTGCGCAACGCATATTTCGCATCCAAATTCGTTTCATCCTCAATAAACACTAGCTTCTTTTCATTCAAAAACTTATAAATATCATCCTTCCGTACATTCAAAAAAGGACGCGCCAAATGGAGTCCATCCCAAACAACAGAAGGTTCAGGCGAAATTAAACTTGAAAGATTTGCACCCCGCATGGCGCGTATCCAAAAGTTTTCAATCATATCATCACGATGATGCGCTAAAAATAAGACAGACGTTTGCAAAGATGAAATCACAGATTGAAAAGCGGTATATCGACACCGACGCGCAGCGGTTTCAATGCTCTCATTCGATTTACGTTGAGCTTTAACATCACAATAAACCACATGCAATTTTACACCATAGCGTTCACACAAAGACTCGCAAAATGTAACATCTTCATCGGCACGCTTGCGGAGTCCGTGATGCACATAAATCGCCTCAAAAATAACATCCCGTCGTTGCGCGACCTCATGAAGTAATGCAAATAATGCAACACTATCAGCCCCGCCACTCAAAGCGCAATACCAAGTGCGAGCTGTAGAAACATTGGGGTAATTCTGAAGAAAATGATCTACAGACCGCTCTAAAAACATTTAAATACGCTCCAACACAAATTCTGTAAATTTTAATTCCCCTGTAATATCTCCAAAAATACGAATTAAATATTTATAATTTGAATTCGCTGGGATATTTTTAAGAAGCATACTTTGACTTTTTCCTGTGGTTACCGACGTTAGATCTTCGGAAACCGCATTCCATGCACGACCTTGTTCATCGATCACCACAATTTGTAAAATAGCAGTCCCAGTATAAGGTGTAGGAGCGCAAGTGTAACGTAAACGGAGTTGTACCGTTTTAGCCGGGAGAGTAAACACTGTATTTCTTGCATCAAACTTCATGGGATTGGTTAAAGTATTTTTGAAAGCAATATCTTTGCCAAAGCGAGTTTTGAATTCAATATTATCTGAAGAAACCGTCCAGTTTTTTTCTTGTGTTGCATCAGAAACAATCACGCGTTTCATATTAAATTCAGGCATTGAAGATGTTAATAATTTTTCAGGTAACGTTGTCGACAAATCAACTTGTTTTAAAAATTCATCATTCCATTTTAAAGGAGGATTAACACGTTGCGGATAAGTTACACGCACCGTATTAATTTTCAATGCGCCTTTGCATCCCATGGTTAAGGATAAGCGGACGCTTGAAACTGTTGATTGTGCATTCAAAACAAATTGATGATGCATCGACCCACTATTTCTTTTCGACAATTTATCACGCATATTCACCACTTGTAAGGGTAAATTAGTTGCAACATCAATCACATTCAAAATAATTGATTCTGAATCTAAATCAAATCCGGTCATATTCACATCAATCCAAAGCGGTTCTGTGGCAACCCCAATAATCGGTGCAGAAATCAACTTGATTTTGTTGGAGGCAACTTCATTTGTTAACGAAACCGATTGATCGCGATGATTATAAACAACACGTTGATCGTAAGGAGCAGAAAGCGTAACCGCCCACAATGAAGAATCTTCCATAATATGGTTGAATGGTAAGTTGTAGATTGAATCTACATTCAACATAAATGTAGCCGTATTCATCGCGGGATAAAAACTCTTTAAACGTTCAACCACTTTAGGAGGAACAACAGTTTTAGGCGTGTCAGGAAGTGCGACTTCCTTTTTAGGAGACACAATCTCTGGCAATTTTTCTTCATCTGTATTTAATACTGTAGTTTTAATTTTTCGAATATCTTTCAAATCATCATACGAAACCATTTCCAGCGTATCATCAACCAATGTTGATTCTACGACCTCATTCACTTCTTGCGTTTTTGGCATCGCATTGGCATAAAGAACCCAGCCCAACACCACCGCAAAGAAAACAATCATAATGACTAAAGAAAAATGTATAGGCTTACGCACCACTTCACTCTCTAAAATAAATTGAGCACGACGCTCTTTCACGGAAAGTGCAGTTGTTAAAGGTGTAAAATCGTCTATTTCAATAGGAATTTCGGGAATACTTTGAGTCTCTTCTTCCTCTTCTTCGATAGGAGGAACTGCACGGAATATTGCAGGGGAAAGCGGAATTTCGGCCAAAATCATTTCGGAACGGGTTCGATCGATATCGTAAGCGACACGAATGTATTCAATGGTTTCAGCTTCAGAGTCATAGATACAATAACAGGATCTCAAATCACTATCACGAGATTGACCGACAGACCCCACGTTGAAAATATAACGTGTATTAGCATCTAATTTAACTTTTTTAGAAGGCTTATGCGGTTCTGGCGTTTGGTTATCTACCATGGTGTAGTATAAAGGGACATGGGAGTGACCAGTAAACAAAATATGTTTATTATTCGCAGCAAACGATTCAATCGCATCCTCAGACGTCAAAATATAGCCATAGCGAGAAGGAACCATAAATTCACCATGGCAGCATGCAAAATTGGATCCATCAAGTTCAAAAGGCATATCACGAATAAATGCAATGGTCTCTTCATTTAACTGTCTGGCCGTCCACTCAATCGCGAAGCACGCAGCAGGGTTAAAAAGAGAGGGATCCATGTAACCAGCAATCACCGCATCATGGTTACCCATAATAAAGTAACGACACACCGAACGAACAAGATCGGCAGTTTCTTGGGGTTTAGGTCCATACCCTATAATATCACCCAGACAGATTGTTAAATCGATGTTTCGTTGAGCAATATCTTCTGCCACGCTTTCCATGGCATGAAGGTTTCCGTGAATATCTGATATGATGGCATAGCGCATTGAGTAACCCCTTATTCATTAATTGTTTAATAATAATATAACGCATTTTCGCTTTCAATACAAATCTCTAATTCAAAAAAAAGAGTATTTTTTTACAAAAAAGTTTGATTAAAATCACATTTGCGCTATTTTAAATATATAATTCACACATTTAAAGGTTTTTTACACATGACTCTTTCCATTCAACTCCCCCTCTCCGAACACGATGCACGCCAACTTCGCGCTGGCGATCAAGTCTATCTCAACGGCACCATTTGGACAGGGCGTGATGCCGCTCATAAACGTTTAATCGCTACCCTTGATGCTGGGGAACCATTACCCATTCAACTCCACGATCAAATTCTCTATTTTGTAGGACCCAGTCCTGCACGCCCAGGCAATGTGATTGGGGCAGCGGGGCCAACCACGAGTGGGCGCATGGATAAATGGTCGCCACGACTCATTCTTGAATGTGGTCTCCGTGGCATGATTGGCAAAGGTAACCGTAACGCCGCCGTTATAGATGCAATGAAAACCAAAGGATGTGTCTATTTTGCAGCAATTGGAGGCGCGGGCGCACTTTTAGCGAAATCGATTGTAAAGTGCGAATGTTTTTGTTATGAAGACTTAGGAACAGAAGCGATTCATAAGCTTGAAGTCAACGACTTCCCTGTTATCGTTGCCATTGATACTGAAGGCAACACCCTTTATACGGATGCTCCTTCGGACTAATCATTTTCTCCAATAAAAATTTACTAAACGATTGGGTTCATTCGTGCAACAATCGATTGAACAGCCTGTTCAACGCGTAAGATGCGCGAACCCAATGTAATCTTTTCAAAATTGTTTTTTTCGAAACATTCAATTTCAAAAGGGACCCATCCACCCTCAGGGCCAATGGCAACAATCATCTCTTTTGTAATGTTGTACGGACACGGTATTGCTTGAACTGGATGCGCGACATAACCCGCCTTACCTAACATTAGTTCGGGTAAAACATCTTCTGCAAATGGACGAAACAGAGGATAAAAGGAGATTTCAGGATAGACCGTATCTCGTGCCTGTTCAAGGGCAAGGCAGATCTCTTTTTCCACATTTTCTGGATCAATTAACGGCGATTGCCAATACCCTTTATCAGTGCGCGCACTATTCACAAAAGTCAGCGAGGCGACGCCTGCGGTTACCGCACCCCATAACAATTTACGAAAAGTTTTAGGGCGTGGAAGCGCAACGATTAAGTGCATGGGGAGTTTGGGTGGAGGCGGTTGCATTAAATTGAGTTTAAACAACGCTTCATTCGGTTGAAGTGAAATAAGTTGCCCCATTCCCATTTTACCGCCAATAATTCCCACACGCAAGTTTGCACCATCTTGAACTTTCAAGACGTCTGATATATGTTTAATGCGAACTGGATCTTCAATCAGTGCCGTTTTTTGATCTTCGACAACTTCAGAAGTACGGAATAAAAGGAGATTCATATCAACACGTTAAAACAATTTGATAAGCTTCTTCGCCGTTCACTTCACCGTACTCTCCCGCTTGCATATTAACGGCAAAGAAACGTTTTCGAACGGCTTCTGCCGCTTCAACAGGATCAATGCCATAATCGGAAAGACTCGTTTTCATCCCGAACGAATGGAAAAATGCCAATGTTTTTTCAATAGCAGAATCTATGGCCGAATCAATATCTAAATCGGTAATCCCCCAAACTTCACGCGCATACTGCAAAAGTTTAGTCTGTTTTTCTACGCGATATCGACGCCACAAGTTCGGCATCACGATTGCAAGTGTTTGACCATGATCAAGACCATATTGCGCCGTCAATTCGTGTCCAATCATGTGCGTTGCCCAATCTTGAACGACACCGACAGAAGTCCATCCATTTAACCCAACCGTTGCACACCAAAACAAATTTGCGCGTGCATCGTAGTCTTTGGGATTTTCAACCACCTTAGGGGCTTCTTCAATCAACGTTTTAAGTACCCCTTGCGCCATACGATCTTGAAGCGGTGTATTGACATCATAGGTAATATATTGTTCGCAAACATGAACAAAGGTATCCACGATTCCATTCGCGGTCTGACGCGGAGGTAATGTATAAGTGGTTTCTGGATCAATAATAGAGAATTTCGGGCGGACAATATCTGAAATAAACGCATATTTTTGTTGTGTGGAATTACGCGAAATCACTGCACCCCCATTCATTTCTGAGCCTGTCGCCGGCAGGGTAATCACATCGCCTAAAGGAATTGCATCAGAAATGGGGAGTCCTTTAAAAGGGATATCCCATGGATCCTCGGAATCGGTCCAACAAGCCGCAGCGGCAATAAATTTTGTTCCATCTAAAACAGATCCGCCCCCTACCGAGAGGAGAAAACCTACCTTTTCAGATTTTACAATCTCAACCGCTTTCATGAGGGTTTCATACTTTGGATTAGGCTCAATACCGCCAAACTCTAAATAATCAAAGCCTTCAAGGGCGCGTTTGACTTCGTCATAAACCCCATTTTGATGAATAGAGCCACCGCCATAAGTCATTAAAATCTTCGTATTTTGTGGGAGTAAATCTTTAAGTTGAGCGATTGTCCCTTTTCCGAAAACAACGCGTGTAGGGTTACAAAAATCAAAATTGTTCATACAGTCTCCTAACCATTTAAATTATAAGATTCAATACGCGTATGAATGGGCCCTTTAGGGGTCAATTCACTTTGATACAAATGAAATTGCGTGACCGCAAAAGTTGCGCCATTAACGCTCTCGTACGCTTCACGTAAAAACTGCAACATCTTCATTTGAAACTGTGGCGTGAAGTGCGCCAAGGTAACATGCGGGATATAACGACGTTGATCAACATAAATACGATTTTTTTGCAACGCTTCATCCATGGCATTTTTAAGGGTAAGAAGTTGAGCGCGACCTATTGTGGCATCGTCAATTCCTTTCCAAAAAACATGTGGAGGACCTTGTAAAGGGAACACGCCATCCCCCAAAAAAGAGAGTTCAAACGCATCCGCCTTCACGTTGCGAAGCCCCTCTCGCACATTCACATGCAAGGATTCGGGCACTTCGCCTAAGAATTGTAAAGTTAAATGAAGTTGTTCGGGAGGTGTCCAGCGAACCGTTTTACCAAAGTTCGACATTTTTTGTGAAAGAAGTTCTGTAATCTCGGGAGAGAAATCTATCGCAGTAAATAAACGCATGAAATATGACCTTTCTGTTTTGAAATGTTTTCATCGTAATATAACACCCTTTACAATAAATTTCAAGCAAGATTATCTAAAATTTTCCTAAAAATTGAACGAACGTAATATTCGTAAAACACATCGCAGTTTTTCTTGCAAATTTTTACCGCGAATCACAGGGAACCCATCGCGTTCATCTCGCCAGTATCGACCCGATGCTTTTTCAAGAAGCAGACACTCCCCTTGTTGACGGACAGATTTGAATCCACGTTGCGACGCTAAGAGTCGGATTTGCGTGGCGACCAAAAGATTCTGAACACATTCAGGCAACGGTCCAAATCGATCGCGAAGCTCATCGCCTAACGCTTCAATCGCATCTTCGGAAGATAAGTTGGCGAGTCGACGATATAACGTAATGCGTTGAGACAGTGCAGGCACATAATCTGGAGGAATCGCTGCTGCGAGGAGTCCGTCGGGGACTTGATATGCCAAACGTAAAAAGAGTAATCCAAGTTCCGCATCAGGATAAATCGGAATGGTTTCCCCCTTAAACTGTGAAACCGTCTGACGCAACATTCGACAATATAAATCAAATCCAATATGTGCAATATGTCCACTTTGCTCCGCACCCAGTAAATTACCCGATCCTCGAATCTCTAAATCGCGCATCGCCAACTTAAATCCAGCGCCCAACTGCGTATACTTTTGAATGGCAAGCATCCGTTTCCGCGCATCAGAGGTGAGCGACTGTAACCCTGGCAGCAAGAAATAGGCATAGGCCTGACGATTTGCACGTCCTACACGCCCACGAAGTTGATAGAGTTCCGAGAGTCCGAAAAAATGTGCATCATCAATAATCAACGTATTCGCATTAGGAATATCTACCCCCGACTCAATAATCGTGGTACAAACCAAAATATCAAGTTCGCCTTCAATAAAACGAGACATCGTCCATTCCAACTCCCCCTCCTCCATCTGACCATGCGCAAATTCAATGCGGGCATCAGGCAACAATTGGCGTAAATTATCGCACACTTTAGCAATTGTGCGCACACGATTATGAAGATAAAAAACTTGCCCCCCACGTTGTAACTCTTTCTGAATCGCATCCACCACGGTTGGCATATCACGCTGAATCACATAAGTCTCTACGGGCAAACGATTTTCAGGAGCTGTAAAAAGTGTAGAGAGATCGCGAAGCCCTGTCATGGACATATACAACGTACGCGGAATTGGCGTTGCAGAAAGGGTGAGAATATCCACGGAAAGTCGCATCCGTTTCAGCTTCTCTTTGTGATCAACACCAAAACGCTGTTCTTCATCGACAACGATCAACCCTAAATCCTTAAAACGAACATCGTCTTGAATCAATCGATGCGTCCCGACCACAATATCAATCCCCCCTGTTTTGAGTCGCGCAAGAATATCGCGAATCTCTGCAGTAGAGCGAAAACGACTCATCACATCGACCGTATACGGATATTCTGCCAACCGTTCGCACAACGTAAAATAATGTTGTTGCGCCAAAATGGTTGTAGGGGCAAGCACCGCCACCTGTTTACCTGCACAAACAGCCTTAAATATCGCACGAATCGCCACTTCTGTCTTTCCATACCCCACATCGCCACACACCAATCGATCCATCGGTTGCGTCGACATCATATCATTTTGTGTATCGATAATGGCACGCATTTGGTCAGGGGTTTCACGATAAGGAAACATTGCGGCAAAACGGTATTCATCCGAAGTTTCAGGCGGGAATGGAATTTTCTCTATCGATGTGCGTGCCGCGTGGAGTCGGAGCAAATCTGCAGCAAGACGCTTAATGGCAGCAAGCGCTTCAGTTTTTGTATTTTCCCAACGTTTTCCTGTTAATTTATGCAAAACAGGGGCGCCCCGACCCGTCCCCGCATAACGTGAAACTAAATGAATTTGATAAATAGGGACATAAAGAAATTTTTCGTCAGCAAATTCTAATTCAAGCGTCTCATACTCTAACCCTTCGAGCGCGATAGGTTTAATCGCGGTAAAGCGACAAATCCCATGGACCAAATGAACCGCATAATCCCCCTCATTGAGTTCGGCAAACTGCGTTTCTGTCAATGCCCCGTTTTGAATTTTAGGAAGAGGTTCCGAGCGGCTCACAGGGATAATTTTACGTTGATGTTGGGTATAAAAGACCTCGTATTCCGAAAGATACACCATCCGCTCATGTTCAAACACATAACCTGTAGGCACTTGAGATTGAATCACTTTAATGGGTAAATGTTGAATATGATATTCCTCTAAATAATTATCAATCGCCTTTTTATGTCGCAAATCTTTGGTTCCAATCACCCCTTGATACCCTTTTGCAATATACTCCGCAAAAGTTTGAGCAATGCGTTCACGAACCAGAGCTGTTACCTCTTCAACATGCGCGTGCGATTGAATAATATCTTGCATAAATGGAATAACATCAGAAGTTTGCGCCATCTCTCCTGTTTCATCTTCTGCAATTCCCTCCCAAAACTGAATAGGGGCATGGAGTGCGTGAAGTTGCGAAAAAGTATCCCAGACCTCATAACGTTCGGGTTTTCCGCCAAGTGAGAAAAAATGATCGCAGCGATCAGGGTGTACAATCACCACTTTGCATTTTTGTTCTCCCAAACAATCTAAGTAATCGCGACCTTCAGTATTGCTTTTCAGCGGTTTAGGAGTAATTTCATAAAACTTAACGGTCTCAATTTTGCGTTGATCCAAGACGGAAAAAAGACGCAATGAGTCAATCGTATTTCCAAAAAATTCAACGCGAACAGGATAGTGGGCGTTAGGGGCAAAAATATCGATAATTCCCCCACGATGCGAAAACTCTCCAGGGATATTTATTTCGAGTTCATCATCATAATCTAACGCAACCAATTTTTCGAGGAGTTCAAAGGGCGAGATACGGTCGCCAACGCGCAACATAAACGCAGATTGCGCCGTGTCTTGATCATACAATGCTGGGGCTAAAAAAGCTGTCGGTGTCGTAATCGAAACCCGCGGTAATTGGGTTAAAAACTGGTGCGCGATGCGATGACGCAATATTTCTGTTTCAGGGTTAATTTTGCGCGTATCTGAAGGCTCTGGAATCAATGTAATATCCCATAATTTACCTTCCGTTTTTTGCCACAAAAAAAGTTCATTGGCGAGTCGATCCGCCATGCGCGCTTGGGGAACAAAAAGAATCACGGGCAAATCGCTATTGACAATCTCACGAAAACAGAGAGGTGCCATATTGTCGGCATCCACCCCTGTTAAAACTTGCCGAGAAGGCAGTGTCGTGAACTTCAACAGCACATTCACATGCGTTACTTATTTCGTGCCGAAATCGGCCGACTCCACTTCATTTTTATAAGCAGTCAATGCCGATGTAATCATTTCAGCAACATCACAATAAGGATGGGCGTGTTTAGGCAACGGCTTTGTTGAAAGATGAATCAAATCGTTTAACACTTGAATGTGTGCATCACACTGCGTCCCTGATGCAATCCCAATGGTCGGAACACGGACTTTTTGTGTAATTTCGGCGGCAACCTCAGGAATCACACCCTCTAACACCATCGCAAAAGCACCCGCATTTTGAACGGCTAAGGCATCTGCATGGAGTTCGGCAATATCGGCAGGAGTTTTTCCACGAAGAAAATAACCACCATTCAAGATAACATGTTGCGGGAGGAGTCCAATATGCGCCAAGACAGGAATCCCGGCTTGAGTCATTTTTTGAATCAAAGGCGCCATCGTTGCACCGCCTTCAAGCTTCACTGCATCCGCTCCCCCTTTTTGAATCAACATGGCGGCATTTTGAATCGCTTCAGCATCGGAAATATGATAAGAAGCAAAGGGCATATCTGCAACAATAAAAGTATGAGGAGCCCCACGACGCACTGCTTGCGTGTGATGTAAAATATCTTGAATCGTAACAGGAACTGTTGTTTCATATCCTAGCTGGGTCATTCCCACAGAATCCCCTACAAGAATCAAGGGAATCTTGGCACGTTCAACAAGGGCAGCCATTGTCGCATCATAGGCGGTGACTGTTGCAAAAGGAGCACCCGTATCCATCCGTTTTTTAAAACGATTTACCGTAAATTTTGTCATTGAAAACTCCTTATTCAATAAATGCGGGCGGAATATCACTGGCGTTATTTCCGCCACCAAATGCAGGCGGTTGAGTCCCAGTACCTGACCCCGAAAACGGTGGTGGATTTTGCTGACGATTATAGCTACTTGATGTCGGTTGCATCATTCGCATGGTTTCATACCCAAGAGGATCCCATGTCCCATTTTGCAGACGTCGCAAAAGAGCATCTGCTACATTATGTTGCATCGATGTATAGTAGCCCCATGGATGGAACCAGCTATCATGATCTTTAACAAAAATAGAAACCTCACAATTATTTTGATCGATACGTTCCACTTCAATTTGCATATAAATCTTTGTATTAGGGAACTGCCAATCATAATAGTCAATTTCTAGAATTGTGCCAGCTTTAGGCTCTTTGAAAGAGGCATACTCGGTGGAGATGGGCGACCATTGATATTTATAGAATCGCTCGGCAAGAGCCGATTTTACTTTATCGTAGGAATAGGGATAAGCGCGAGTGGTACTGCATGCTGTGGTACAAACCATAACACACACACACCCTATCAGAGTTAATGCAGAGATAAGTTTTGACATTATATAGCCTCCTTAAACGAGACACTGTGAGAAATTAAACGATAGACTTTATAATTTTAATTATTTATGATATAATTTACACCATCATGAAACATTTCGCAAGTTTTTTAATAAAAAAGAGCCCAAAATTTTAGAGAAAATTTATCAAATGAAACAAAAAAAAAGAAAATTTGCTTTTTTTGTAAAAAAAATACAGTTTACTCTTGCAAAAATGCAAACGCGTACTATATTTATATAATGAAAAATTTTGTTTAAGTCAAATTTAATTTCTAAAAACACCATAGAGTCCATTTCAACAGGAGAAAAATCATGAAAACGATGTCCGTATCATTATCAGTCCTTAGCTTAAGCGTAGCCTTCATGTTCACTGCATGTAACAATCCAGAAGTTGGGGGTAACGTAGGTGATATTCCTCCTCCTACACAACAACCTGTTGCGGGCGCACCTGAACTCGAATTTGAAGAAGCCAACAAACCCGAGCTTACACCTGAAAACCCTGTTGACAATACTGAAATGGATAAAGTTCCTGTTCAACCCGTTCCAGAAATCCCTGCATTTGAACTCAAAGCAGCGCCCGCGGTAACTTACACCGTTAAAAAAGGCGACAATCCATGGACCATTGCCAATATGTATGGTGTATCTGTTAACGAACTCATTGCTGAAAATCACTTAACTCAAAAAGCAACCTTAAAAGTAGGTCAAAAACTTACAATTCCTGCTGGTGGCGCATATCTCCCACCTGAAAAACGCAAAAAATATGTAGTTCAAACCCCTAAAAAAGTGGTATCTTCATCACACAAAGTGAAAACAACCAATACCCAAACAACCTCAACACAAGTGGTCAATACCGTCGCAGGCGAATATACTGTTGCAGCTGGCGATTATCCTGAAAAAATTGCACGCAAACACAAAATCACAACCAGCGCATTAATGGCAGCCAACCCAGGATTAAACCCCAACAAAATGCAAGTGGGTCAAAAAATTAAAATCCCTGGTGGCACAACAGTCACAACCACATCGATGGAAGCAACAACTGGCGGAAATAAAACTACGACGACGAATACCACCAATCATGTTGAAACCACAACCACTGAAGCCGAAACAACCAACGTGGCTCCCGTTCCTCCTGTAAACGCAAATACACAACCCATTTCAGCAGTTGAAGGCGAAACACTTCGCTCAATCTCTTCTGACTTCTTCATCCCATTGGCCGATATCAAAGAATTGAACCCAACATTGAAAGAAGATCAACCTTTACGCGCAGGAACTGTTGTTATCATTCCTAAACAATAAGAGGTTGAAGTGAATCCTTTTTCACTTTTAATTAAGCCAACATCCGCGCACTGTAATTTGCAGTGCGCTTATTGTTTTTACTGCGATGTGAGTGATATTTATGGGGTAACAGCCGGTGGCATGATGTCGCCCGAAACCCTCGAATTACTCATCTCTTCTTATCAACGACTCCCCTTTAATCCCGCTCAATATAGTTACGCATGGCAAGGTGGAGAACCCACATTGGCCGGACTCGATTTTTTTAAGTTGGCGATATTCTTCCAACAGAAATATGGATTCACAGGTGCAGGGGTTTCAAACGCTATTCAAACGAATGGGATGTTAATTGATGATGAGTGGGCAAGCTTCTTTGCCGAATACAATTTCTTAACAGGATTAAGTATGGATGGTCCGCCCGATATTCACGATTTGTATCGACGCAAACGTGATGGAGGCCCTTCTCATGAACGCGTCAAAGAGAGTGCTGAAATTCTCACGCGTAATCATGCAGAATTCAATATCTTATGCTTGGTTTCTCAATCCAACGTCCATCACCCTAAAAAAGTGTTCGACTACTTTGTTGAAAACGGCTACAATTGGATTCAATTTATCCCTTGTGTAGAAGTTGATGAAAAAGGAAAGCTCCTCCCGTTTGCTATTTCAGGTGAAGAGTGGGGCGATTTTCTCATTGGAATTTTCGATGCGTGGTATCCACACCGTCATACAGTATCAGTGCGCTTATTTGATGCCCTCCTTGCACGACTCACTTACGATCACTGCATTATTTGTCATCTAGGCACAGATTGTCGACAATATTTCGTGGTCGAACACAATGGCGACGTATTTCCATGCGACTTCTTTGTCCGCAAAGAACACAAGATTGGACACTTAGGCATGGAGAGTTGGAAAGGGATGCTTGCGTCTGAAAAATATGCCCAATTTGGATGTCAGAAAAATCAGTATGCAGGGAAATGTAAATATTGCAAACATGTTCAAATTTGTCAAGGCGACTGCATGAAACATCGAATTCTACCTCCGCACAATGATGCAAAACAAATGAGTTATCTGTGCGAGGGCTGGAAACGTTTTTACGATTACACACTCCCTAAATTCCGCAAAATGACAGCTGAAGTGCGGGAACGACAAGCCCAGTTTGGACGTTCCTAAACCGTGTGAGACTCGCCTTCTTTCTCATCACTAGAAGGCGAATAAATTGACATCAATCTATTTTTGTTTCTTAGGCATCAACAATTTAAGAATGCTAATCGGAATCGTATTCGACATCACCATTTGTGGACGCGATTGACCTTGTTGAAACGTTGAATAAAGCGTATGTGTAGACGACAACACCCCAATCACATTCCCACAGTGATCAAAAACAGGTCCGCCCGATGCGCCCCCAGCAATCGGGAATGATACATTCATTCGATAACGTAAGTTGGAGTTATAATATTGTGAAATATGCCCCGACATCAAATAATAACGATATCCTCCAGGGTGTGCAATCGAATAGACATCAGCCCCCACGGGCGGACGCATCATTGAAGCGTGTAAACACGCGCCACTTTGAAGGGGTCGATTCATCTGAAAAACCGCAATATCTGAAGCAACATCATAGGCCAAAAGCGCCGTCGGATAATAAACATTTTTATCTTTATCTACGCACAATAAATAACCCGATTCCGCCGCTTTCACAATATGATGATTCGTCACAATAACGCCTGGGGCAATCGCAAATCCCGTTGAAGAGACCGATGCCATCCCACGCAAAGGCGAATCAGGAAATAACGGATGTGGTTCCCCGCGGGGTCTAAAATGAATGATCTCAATAACGCCATCAACATTACGCGCATAAAGTTGCGCCGCTGTCAATTTTTGAGTTGATAAATTTTGAGGAATAAAAATGGAGTCTGCACACGAAGTAAACATCATTTGCGAATCTTTAAACATCCCTTTAAATGGACCGCCATCTGTTAATTTTTGTTGACTAACCATCACTTCACAAGCTTCAAACAAATCTTGATGAATCGCTCCCCACTGTGTAAATTCGGGGCCTCCTTCATCCATAGATAAATCGGAGAGAGGGCAAGTTACAGCACAACCTGTAATCAAAAGAAGAGGAATCAATGCGGAGAATAAGGGGATGTTAAAGCATTTCATAAATATATTAATATGGGTTAAGGAAAAAAGAGAAAAACTGAGAGTCTCATAGGTAAACAAGACTCCCAGTCATGACGATTATTTATTGTTTTTGAGTGGTACGAACTAAAAGATTAAGGGTTGTTTTTTGTTGAGGTTGAATTTCAACATCCCAATAAACTAAGCCAGACGCTGCATTCAATACATAACCAGGCGTCGTCCCCACAAACTTAATGGGCGACTTTTCTATAATATCAATTTTGACGGTCTCGATTTCCGAAATCGCAATCACGGTTTTGACGCGAATTTTAACCGCTTTTTCACCAGCATTATAGAACTCAAAACCACGCGATTCAAACGACTCCGTTGCTTTGCTAAATGTCCCAACTTCACGATTGAAATACTCAGAAGGAATGACAGCGGATGAGACCTCATCCAACGTCCCTGCAAAACATGAAAATTCAGCATTAACAGGCACATATTTGCATTCGGAACTGCCAATATAACCTGAATTGCGATAAATGTTGATGCGACCCGATAAAATCGGATAGGCTGTTTGGTTCACAAATTGAGTTTTCAAATAAGCGCCATTGCGAAGTTCAGGAGCCGACTCAAAACTAATATCCCCTTTAAATGTTTGACGGGTAATCATGACAGTTGTGGGTTGATCGCCACTTTGCAAGGTTTGGGGTGTTGCGATATTAAAAGTAACCGCTGCACCTTTAGTGTTCACTTGTGACAATTCAGCTTCGCCCGCTTCACCTGACTCATCGCTATAATTATCATCAGCAATAAGTAAATATTCAGTAGCAGTAACCGCTTGATTAGCAACATCGCCTTGTTTGGCAACAACTTTAGGTTGCTGTGTCGATTCATAACCAAATAAACGAGGCACTTGAAGCGCGGGAGGCGTTGCAGAAACTTGCGGTTGCGCCGTCGAAAGTTTCAACGCAACGTGTTGCCAAGATTCTCCCGTTTTTTGGAAAACTGTGCCACTATATAAGAAGTCGACCTCTCCCGATTCAGAATTGATCCACGCATCGTATGCGGGTTTCCACGAAGCTGAATAAGTGGTGTAAGAGACTGAAAGTGGAAGCGTAACTTCACGCTTAGCATTCACTGTAAGCACGAGGGTAATTTGAGAGTGTTGAAAGCCATCGCCATAGAGTCCGCGAATCTCATGCTCCACCTTGCTCAAATCTTCGTGTAAGGCTTGAATTGCATTTTTATTTTCGATAGTTTTGGTAGCATTTGCGGTTGCCTTTGCACTGAGTTCGGATAACGATTTTTCCCATGATGCAACTTGCTCAGATGAGGTATAAATCGCTGAAGACTCGTTAATGGATTTACGCAAAAGTGCAGACGTTGTTGTGATTAATTCATTTTGACGGGCAATCACCAGATTATCGTCTTGAATTTGGTTCATTTTTATTTGGACATTGCGTTTTTGCAACTCTAAAAGATTCAACTTTTCATTATCAATTTTCTTATTAATAAAGCGTTGCCAGCTAATGCCTTGAATATCCACTTCTCCATTTTTGGGATCAATGCCACGAATAGAACGCAAATCGATATTATCGTTAATCCCTTCAAAACGGACTTCATTCGTCCCTTTCTTAAGCGATGCAACGCCCGAACGAACCACCACTGCGCGATCAGTATAGACGGTCACTTCAGAGGGTTTGTGTTTCACTTTGCAAGAGTCAATAATATAATTAGGCGCAACAACAGTCGAAGGGGTTGCCTCTTGAGCATCAAGCGTAAAACCGACGCCAACCGCCCCTAACATTAAAGCTAAAATTAAATATGTTTTCATAAAATTCCTCATTTACTTTGGGTTTGAGATGTCCATACACGATCTGCGCTACTTTGCAACACAAAATCGTTGGGATAATTAACATCATAAGTAGTACAGAACGTTTTTTCTTCGTTAACTGGCAAAGAAACATTCCACTCAATAATCCCTTTCGACTCATCATATTGCCCGCCTTTTGAGGGGGTAAAAGAAGCTGAAGTTACCTTAATTTTATCAAGTTGTGAAAGTGGGACAACATCGAAAGTTTTCACTTTAATAGGCTCAGAAGTATTATTTTTGAGTTTGAGAGTCGACTTCACGCTATTACGTTTAGAACTACTAAAAGTCCCCACCGTATGGATGTTATTTTGAACCTCACGTTTCACACTCACGCGAGGATCGACGCCTAAACCAATTTCTTGTTTCATATCTTGATTTAAGCAGGCCATATCTGTTGTTCCAATAAAATCGGAACCATAAAAGATATTCGCTGGACCCGCCAAGATAGGACGGAATTTTACATTTGTAATTTGAATCATTTGATACGCGTGTTCGTTCACGGTCGGAACGATTTGGTAGAAAAACTCTCCTTGAAGCGTTTCGGTATTCAACAAGTATTTATGACGTTCTCCAGTCGATAAAATCTTTTCAGGACGCGCTAATTGATAACGAAAATCGAGTCCACGCAAATCCAATGCGGGATTACGGAGTCGATTCACCGGAATATCAATTTTTACCGATTCCGAATAGTTCTGAGTGACAAGTGCCACATCTTTACTGCTCACCATCTGCGTGAAACCTTGATCATCTTCAAAGTAAAGGTTTGCGTTTTGACGACGAATGTTTCGAGCAGAAATTTTTTGTTTGGTATTCAAAATCAACTGATTATCCCCTTGATCATCAATTACATTAGCCATCACGGCATTTACGCTTGCTCGATTTTTCTCACTGGATTTTTCAGCAAATCCACCATACCCCATAGGACTCGCTTGCAGATTACGTGCGGATCTACGTTGTGGAAGTGGCGAAGACGGTGGGGCAAAATCGCAATCCTCATCATCCGAATAGTCAAAACTAAATATTGTTTTTTTGAATTCGGGTAAATTGGCAGAAGACAAAGGTCTCGCTGTCGAAAGCGACACAGGGACAAACGCCCAATCTTCCCCAGTTTTTTGATGGACAACCCCATAAGAAACAAGGTCGACATTTTTATTTTCGGCATTCACACGCACGTCATAACAAGGTGCCCAACCCGCATTACCGATCATGTAATCGATCGTTAAAACAACATCCGATAACGATTGCGTGGAGCTCACATTCACTTCAAGCACTTTCTCAGATTTAACATTATAACTGGCGACTTTCCAATAATTATTACGGGCAACCATCAGTTCAAGATTCGCATCTTCGAGTTGTTGCTCATACGTGCGAATCATTTTCTGTGTTTTGGTCATTTCTGACGAAACAAAAATCAAACATGAAGAGGCCGCATTCATATCAAAAATAAAAGGTTTTCCGTCCTTTTCGGTAGCGGCAGGAATCACAGGTTGGAGGGCACGCAAATCTTGAAGTTGTTTCCGCGAATACGCGAGTTCACCATTCAATTTTTGAACAAAATTATCCTTCTCTTGCAACACTTTTTTGGCTTCTAAAAAACGATCATCATCACGCACATTGATATGGGTGACTTTAGGGGTTACAGAACGAATACGCACGGCACCATGACTCGCTTTAATCATCACCGAATGATCCCACAATCCTTGAGGAACATTGACCAGTTTAATCGTCTGCTCTCCTGATTTAATTTGAACTTTTGCCGTACGCGTCACACGGGCACAATCGGGATAAACCATCACCGATTGAATGTGGGATGCGAACGAAACTGGATCAGCAACAGGCACTTCTTTCTTGGAAGATTCCATCGAAGTTTCCTGACCGACAACGACAGGGGCACTCAATAATAATGCCACCAAAACGAGTAATGTGCGACTCATCGTGTCTCCTTGGGTTACGATATTTAGGGTATGTGTATATAGGGTATATACGCATCTTTTAGATTTTTGTTTCGAGATTTAACATGTGTTAGACGTCTTATTTCAAAAAATCTTAGTCGTTTAGCAAATTTTCGCTTGTTTTATATGTAAAAAAGACTTTTTTCGCAAAAAAATTTGTAATTTCTTAAAAAGGGTGTATATTATTATACATTAAATCCCCGAGCCTTAATCTATCGATTAGCGAATAGATTTTCAAAGCCGAAATGGCATTCGAAACCACAAGGTACGGAAGACCTCAAGTAAGCGCAGGTACATGCGTGTGTCGAACAAGTCGATACTCAAACCCTCCCTATTTTTAGTCTCCCTCCTTGGATTAAGGTTCAAATCCCCTCCCCAACCTTTTCAACCTAAGGAAAACACCAATGAGCAAATGTGAGTGCGTTGGCACACAAAAGATGTTTGTTTTTTCAGGGACTTCAAACCCCGAAATGGCAAAAGAAATCGGCTTGCACATGGGCATGCCACTTGGCAAAGTCAACATTATGCGCTTCCCCGATGGCGAAACGCTTGTGCAGTATGAAGAAAACATCCGTGGCGGAGACGTTTATATCGTCCAACCCACCTGCCCTCCAGCCAACGAAAACTTGATGGAACTCTTAATTATGCTTGATGCAGCTCGTCGCGCTTCAGCCGCACGCGTTACAGCCGTGATTCCTTTCTTTGGTTATGCACGTCAAGACCGTAAAGACCGTCCACGTGTCCCCATTACAGCGAAACTTGTAGCGAACCTTTTAACCGCAGCGGGCGCAGATCGTATTTTAACCATGGATCTTCACTCTACACAAATTCAAGGATTCTTTGATATTCCTGTGGATCACCTTTATGGTTCACCCGTATTGGTGCCTTATCTCAAAGAAAAATTGGGCTCAAACTCTGTGGTGGTTGCCCCTGATGCAGGGTCAGTCAAATTAGCACACGCTTATGGCGATATGCTCAACACAGGTTTAGCAGTGGTTTCAAAACGTCGTATCGACGCAGATTCAGTGGAATCTTCACACTTGGTAGGGGATGTTGAAGGCCGCACCTGTTTGATTACTGACGATATGACTTCAACTTGTGGAACACTCGTTGGAGCAGCTAAATTGCTCAAAAAACACGGCGCTGGTAAAGTCTATGCAGCCGTATCACACTCACTTTTAATTGAAGCAGGTATCCAAAAATTAATGGATAGCGATATTGAAGAATTGGTCACCACCAACAGCATTCCTTCTTTAGTTGAAGTTGAATGCCCCAAAGTGAAACGTTTAAGTATTGCGCAAATGCTTGCAGAAGCGATCAAACGCATTCACAATTCTGAATCAGTTTCTTCACTTTTCAAAGTGGAAAAAGTCTAATACATATATATAAATAAATATCAGCGTAAGCTTGTTTATCTAAACTTAACCTAAACTAACCCAAAAACACGAAAGGAATAACATGAGCGAAAAAGTAGTTCTCAATGTTACCCCTCGCGAACCCCAAGGAAATGGTGGAGCTCGTCGTTGTCGTCGTGCAGGCTTAATTCCTGCAATCATTTACGGCAAAGGCACAGAGCCTGTGGCTGTTTCTCTCGATGCACGCGAGTTCCGTCCGTATGCACACAAATCACTTCACCTTGTTGATTTAAAAGATCCAAGTGGCAAAGTGACCTTAGCTTTGTTGAAATCCATGGATTTTGACTACATGAAAGATATTGTTGTGCACATCGATTTCCAAGCCGTTGACATGAACGAAGCTGTTACAGCAAAAGTTCCTGTTCGCTATGTAGGTACTGCTAAAGGTGCTTCACAAGGCGGACTTTGCGAAGATCTCGTTCACGAAATCGAAATTTCATGCAAAGCAAGTGCGATGATCGACGTGGTTGAAGTTGACGTATCTGGTGTTCAATTAGATGCTGTTATCCACGTGGGCGACATCAAATTGCCTGCTGGCGTAAAATGTATCACTGATGCTGCGGTTGTCGCTTTTGCGGTTAAACTCCCAGCTGTTGATGCTGCTGCTGCCGCTGCTGCTGAATAATCTATAAGGAATCTGAAATGTCTGAATCTCGCATCCGCCTCATCGCTGGTCTTGGAAATCCGGGGACGGAGTACGCTCAAACGCGTCACAACGTCGGATTCATGCTCATCGATGCTCTTACCACAGCTTTCCCAACGGTGTCCGAAATGACACGCAGTTGCTCAGGTCAGCTTTGGACAGCGCGCGTGCGTGGCGAAAATCTCCAACTTCTTAAACCGATGATGTTTATGAACTTAAGCGGTGATTCGCTTTTACAGGCACAAAAAAACTTTGGATTAAAACCAGAAGAAATGCTCATTGTCTATGATGATCTCGATCTCCCGACAGGTAACATTCGTTTACGCAAATCGGGTAGCGCGGGTGGACACAATGGCATGGCTTCGATTATCGAAAAATTGGGCACATCCAATATTCCACGTCTTCGGATTGGGATTGGACAAGAAGAGGCACGTCGCAAACAAGTTGATTTTGTGCTCTCTCCCTTTGATGCAGATGAACTCCTCCCTTTTGTCGCTTCAATTCAGCAAGCCACAGAAATGGTCAAACTCATTCTTGCCCGTGGCATCCAAGCTGCCATGACCCAGTTTAATAAAAAAGTGAGTGCGCCCGTTGCGCAACCACTTACAGAAATTTTATCGTAATATCCTCATTCACCCTTACTGGAGAAACTCACAGTGAAAAAGTATGAAGCAATCCTCATTCTCGACCCCCGCAAGGTTGATGACGAAGGCAAAGTTTTTGCGAATGAAGTCGCAGAACTCATCGTCGCCAACGGTGGTACCGTGAACAATACAGAATTCATGGGTCGCAAACCTTTCGTTCGCGAAATCAAAAAACGCAAAGCTGGTTACTATATCGACATGTTCTTTGCAATGCCAGAAGCTAATATCGACGTCATTCGTAACAAATATCGTCTTGATGAGCGCATGCTCCGCTTGATGATTGTTATCGACGATCGTCCAGCAAACTACAAAGCAGAACCCATCGTTCTTAACTAACCCACTCGGAGGTCAATATGGCTTCGTTCAACAAAGTCTTACTCATGGGTAATCTTACCCGCAATCCTGAATTACGTTATACCAGCGCTGGTGGTGCGGTATGTCAATTCGGATTAGCCATTAATCGCCGTTTTACGGCTAATGGACAAGAAAAATCAGAAACGTGCTATGTCGATGTCATTGCATGGGGTCGTCAAGGCGAAACCATTGCGCAATATATGACAAAAGGCTCACCTATTTTTGTTGAAGGACGCTTACAATTTGACCAGTGGGATGACAAAGAAACTGGCGCGAAACGCTCCAAGTTACAAGTCGTTGCTGAAGTGGTCCAATTCTTAGGAGGCCGTGGTGGTGAGCGTGATGGAAACATGGAAGAATCATCTTATGGTGAGGAAACCTATAGCCGTCCTGCTGCCCCCCAACAATCTTACAGACCCCAACAAAGTCAGCAACCCCAACGTCGTCCTGCTCCGCCCCCTGTTCCGGAAGATTCCTTCCGTCCAGAGAGCGACAACAGTATTCCGTTCTAATTTAATGTCAAAAACCAAATAGACACAGGAGTTTAAAATGAAACCTAGCACACCCAGACGCAAAAAACGCGTTCGCGACAACAAGCCAAAGGTTTGTCGTCTCTGCGAAGCTCATGTCAACTACATTGACTTCAAAGATGGCGAATTCCTTCGCAAGTTCCAAACTGAGAAAGGCCGTATCCTTTCCCGCCGTTTAACCGGTAACTGCCCCCAACACCAAAAGTTGCTCGCAGAAGCCATCAAACGTGCACGAATCATCAGCGTGGTTCTCTAATCGAGAACAGAAAGGAAGTTTAACATGGCTAATGTCAAATTAATTCTTATTGAAGACGTTGAATCCCTCGGTCTTGCCGGGACAGAAGTTAGCGTAGCCCCTGGTTTCGCACGTAACTACCTCCTCCCACAAGGCAAAGCGGTTCCCGTAACTAAAGCTGCACTTCGTATCTTCGAAGCGCGCAAAGAAAAAATCGAAGCGAAACGTCAACAAGCAATCAGCGAAGCTCAATCTATGGCTGAGCGCATTGCTGCAGCAGAAATCATCATCTCGATGGAAGCCACTGCTGACGATTCACTTTTCGGCTCAGTAACATCACGTGTAATCTCTGACGCACTTGCTGCAAAAGAAATCACGCTCCATCCTAGCCGTATCAATCTTCTTGATCCCCTCAAGAAGCTCGGAACTTTCGAAGTTCCTGTTTCACTTAACAATGGTGTTGAAACTGTTGTTAAAGTGCAAATTACCAAAGCGTAATTTAACGGTTTTTCTACGGCACGGAAGTTCGTTTTTTCGCGAACTTCCGTTCCGATTTTTAAATTCTAACCTACGAAAATCTTTATGATTAACGAATCTACAGCACCCCGCACACGTCGAAAATCTCCCCCGAAGTCAACCGAAACATCGCAGTCGATGCCCCACAATCCTGAAATGGAAAGAGCTGTCATTGCCGCAATGTTTTTGGATAGCTATTGCGTGGGAAAAGCGATTGAGGTGCTCCATAGCGAACAAGCTTTTTATGTACCCGCATATCGTCACATCTTCCGCTCAATTCTTCATATCTTTAACCATTCTCACGGCACAGCTGTCGATATCTTCATGGTGGCGGAAAAACTCAAAAAAGAGGGCGTTTTAGACGACATGGGCGGACTCCCTTTCCTCGCAGAAATCCAACACTCTATTGCCAATACAGCTAACTGCGAAGCTTGGATCTCCGTGATTCAAGAAAACTTTATTCTACGTCAAATGATTCAAACGTGTACAGAAGCGATTCAACGTTGCTATACACTCACCGATAATGAGAATCGTCCGATTGCGCCTGCCGAAACCATCGACCGCGTTGAAGGCGACATTCTCAAAGTACGCTCCGAAGTCCAACACAAAACTATGGATTCCTTCCCCAATATTTTAACACGCACTTTTAAAAATATTAATAACGAAATTATGGGCTTAAAAGAGCGTGCCATCTCAACAGGATTTATGGATATTGACCGCAAAATTCAAGGCGGACTCAAACGCGGAGAGATGTTCGTTCTTGCGGCGCGTCCTTCAATTGGTAAAACCTCTTTTGCCCTTAATATTATTTCAAACGTGTTGAAACAAAATAAAAAGGTGGCCTTCTTCTCATTGGAAATGACGGATGAACAGATTGCACGCCGTTTACTTTGTACGGAAACTAAAATTTCGGAATCCGCTCTCTCTCCAAATACCCAGTTTGCCTCCTCCTATGGGCAACGTCTCACAGGCACCATTGAGCGCATTAAAAACTGGCAACTCTTTATCGACCCTACCCCTCAGTTGCGTGTCATGGAATTGCGTGCTAAAGCGCGTCGACTCCACCAAGAACACACCCTCGATTTTATCGCCATCGACTACTTACAGTTGATGCGCGGAACAGGAAATTCTGAATCACGTCAACAAGAAGTTGCCGAAATATCAGCAGGGATTAAAGGGCTTGCTAAAGATCTGAATATCCCCATCCTTGCTTTGGCGCAGTTATCGCGTGAAAGTGAAAAAGGGACCACCCCAAATGCACGCCCCAAACTCTCTCACTTGCGTGAGTCGGGAGCCATTGAGCAGGACGCCGATATTGTGGCGTTCTTACATCGTGACCGTGATAAACAAAAAGACCGCGTAGGCGATGACCCCAATGCCGTGGTCGATTCCGAGTGCATCATCGAAAAAAATCGTAACGGTGAAACGGGCCGTGTCGAGCTTCTCTTTGCGCCTGCAGTCACCGAGTTTAGAAACAAATCGCGTTTCGACTCAAGCGCAGACCCCCAAGGCTAATCTTTTTCAAAATTAACTATATTCAACTCTCTCTTGAAAGGAGTCATTTATGATTCGTGTTGCTGTCCCTAACAAAGGTGCACTTTCTGAAGAAACCCTCTCCATGCTTAAAGAAGCGGGATACCGTTGCAAACGGATGTCGCGTGAACTGATGATTTCTGACACCGTTCATGGTATCGACTTCATCTTTTTGCGTCCGCGCGATATTGCAATCTATGTCGCTAAAGGGATTGTCACGGCAGGAATCACTGGGCGTGATCTCTCTTTTGATTCCAAAACAGAATTGACTGAATTACTCCCACTTCAATTTGGCGGATCTAAATTTTGTTATGCGGTCCCTAATACACTCAACATTACGCCTGATCAGTTCGAAGGAAAACGTATTGCAACAAGTTATCCAAACATTGTCAAAGCCGATATGGAAAAACGCGGACTCAATGTCAATGTCGTCAAATTAGATGGCGCGGTTGAAATCTCTATCGAACTCGGCGTTGCTGATGCGATTGCCGACGTGGTTGAATCGGGAATGACCCTCAAAGAAGCCGGACTCAAAGTCATTGGCGAACCCGTGATGATTTCAGAAGCGATTCTTGTAGGTAAAGATGCTAGCGTTGCAGAAATTCCAGAAGTCAAAACTTTAATCGATCGTTTCAAAGGGATTTTAGTTGCACGTCGTTATGCCATGATTGAATATGATATTCCAGTGGTTGCCAAAGATCAAGCTTGCGCAATTACACCCGGAATTGAATCCCCCACAATTTCCCCACTCTCTAACCCTGAATGGGTGGCTGTCAAATCGATGATCGAGTCCAAATGCTTAAACCAAGTGATGGACGATTTGAAAACCATTGGCGCAAAAGGGATTATTGTGACCGATATCCGCTCTTGTCGTTTATAATTTTGCGAGGACTCAATGGCTGACGAAAAAATCATTTGTTCAATGTCGCATCTCACAAAGATGCGCAACGGTAAAGCAATTCTCAAAGATATTAATCTCTCATACTACTATGGTGCCAAAATTGGTATTCTAGGCTTAAATGGTGCTGGAAAATCAACCTTGCTCCGTATTATGGCAGGGACAGATACCGAGTATGATGGCACACTCACTTATGCGCCAGGTTATACCGTGGGAATGTTGTCTCAAGAACCCCAACTCGACGACGCCAAAACCGTACAAGAAATTGTAGAAGAAGCGGTTGCCCCTCTTAAAGCGATGTTGGATGAGTACGATGATACATTTATGCAACTGGCTGAAACCGATGATGCCAAACAACAAGAGAAAATTTATAATCGTCAAGCCGAACTCGAACACATACTTACCGATAAAGGGGGCTGGGATTTAGACTCACGTTTAGAGATGGCCATGGACGCCTTGAGATGTCCACCCGCAGACGCCAAAATTCAAACCCTTTCAGGGGGAGAACGCCGTCGTGTTGCCCTTTGTCGTTTACTCCTGCTTGAACCTGATGTTCTCCTCCTTGATGAGCCTACAAACCATTTAGATGCTGAAACCATTGCATGGCTTGAAGTGCATCTCAAACAATATAAAGGGACCATTATTGCCGTAACGCACGACCGTTATTTCTTGGATAATGTGGCAGGTTGGATTTTAGAACTTGACCGCGGTGCAGGGATTCCATGGAAAGGGAACTACTCTTCATGGTTGGAGCAAAAACAAGCCCGTCTTGAACATGAAGCCAAAGAAGATAAAGCGCGTCAACGTGCATTAGCTCACGAGCGCGAATGGGCGGCACAATCGCCGAAAGGACGTCTTGCAAAATCCAAAGCGCGCTTAAATCGTTATAATGAATTGCTTGAACAAGATCCCCGTGAAAAAGAACAAGCAATCGAAATTTATATTCCCCCAGGCCCTCGCTTAGGGGATGTGGTGATTCGTGCGAAGAACCTTTGTAAAGGGTTTGAAGATAAAGAACTCATGGAGAATATCTCCTTTGATTTACCCCCAGGCGGAATTGTGGGAATTATCGGACCCAATGGTGCAGGTAAAACAACACTTTTCCGAATGATTACGGGTCAAGAAAAACCCGATAATGGTGAATTAACGGTCGGAGAGACAGTTCAATTAGCATATGTAGATCAGTCTCGTGATTGTTTGGACGACACGAAAAACGTATGGCAAGTGATTTCCGATGAACAAGAGTTTCTTGAACTCGGCAAATTGCGTCAACACTCTCGTGGATATTGTAATCGCTTTGGTTTTGTTGGGAATGATCAACAAAAATTGGTCGGGGTTCTCTCTGGCGGAGAACGTAACCGCGTTCATCTCGCCCGCATCCTTAAAAGTGGCGCGAATGTCATTCTCCTCGATGAACCCACCAATGATTTAGATGTCAATACTATTCGTGCACTTGAAGAGGCGCTTGAAAACTTTGCAGGCTGTGCAATTATTATCTCGCATGACCGCTGGTTTCTTGACCGTGTAGCGACACATATCTTAGCGTTTGAAGGGGATTCACAAGTGGTTTGGCATGAAGGAAATTATGCATCATACGAGGCGTACTATAAACAACGCTTTGGTAAGGATGTTCGCCCCCATCGCATTAAATATCGCAGACTCACACGATAGTTGCTTTTCTACGCTCAAAATCATTCGACAAGGTGTGTCAAAATTTCACACTTGACTTTTCTAAATAGTGTGCTATATTAATAGTGACAAAATGTTACAGTTCACATTAAAAGAGGTCAAAATGGATATTCCAGATTCCTATTATCTTAACAACATGAATTTTGCAAAAATGAGTTTGCGAAACAGCATGTTGGAGATGATTTTCGACACCCTTGAAGATGGCGTAGTTGTGATTGATCGCAAAGCGTTTATCAAGTTTCACAACAAGCTCGCCTCTGAACTTCTCGGCATACCCGAAACGCATGATGGACACCGTTTAACACAATTTTTGCCCGACTTAAAATGGGATGAGTTTTTTCATAGCGATCGACTCTCCTTCCGTACAGAAGTTGAAGTGATGTATCCACAGTATCGACGCCTTCAACTGATGTTACTCCCTCTCGAAGGGCGTCCCGAAAGTTTGGTGCTTTTGCGCGACATCACCATTCAGTTGGAGGAGTCTTCACGCGAAATCGAAAATCAAAGCATGCGCATGGTCTCATTACTCGCGGCAGGTGTTGCCCATGAAATTGGGAATCCACTCAACAATATTTATATCAATTTGCAACTCATGCAACAGGAGGTTCATGAAGGGATAGAGAACACGGAAACAATGCTTTCTATGTTGCAAACGGCGCAAAATGAAGTGACACGTCTTGATGGCATTATCCGCCGTTTTCTCTCGGCAATGCGCCCCACTAAACCCAATTTTACCCGCGTGGATCTCCGCGAAGTTGTGGCCAATACTTTGCAAGCACTCTCTGCAGAAATTGAGAAACATCAAATCCATGTTAGCGCAGATTTCAAACTTTTTCAACCTATTAATGGTGATAAAGCGCAAATTCAGCAAGTCTTAATGAACTTAGTTAAAAATGCCCTTCAAGCCACAGAACAAAATGGAAATATTAATATTCACTGTTATGAAGATGATAACTTTGTGATTTGCGATGTCAAAGATACAGGATGTGGCATCTCCACAGAAGAGATTCAACACGTTTTTGATCCCTTTCATACAACCAAAAAAGCGGGAACAGGACTCGGACTTTTCATTGCAGAACGTATTATGCGCGAACACGGCGGATCCATCAGTATTGAATCTCAAAAAGGAGAAGGGGCGTTGTTCCGACTCCGTTTTCCATTAGAAGGACGCATCCGAATGCGTCAATTGGTCTCACACGAAACCCCAGAAATGAATTAACATGACGCAGACACCTAAGAAATTACAAGGACATATTCTTCTCGTTGACGATGAAGTAACCACTTGCGAATCAGTCGCTTACTTTTTACGCCGTAAAGGTTGCGATGTCGCGACCGCGCACAGCGGTAACGATGCCATCCTCATGCTGAATGAACAACACTTTGATATGGTATTTACAGACTTACGTATGAATCATGGTGACGGATTTGCCGTCCTCGAAAAGTGTAACCAAACCATACCTCCAACCCCCTGTGTCGTCCAAACCGCATACGGAGAGATTCAAACCGCCGTCAAAGCCACGAAGTTAGGGGCGTACGACTTCCTTGAAAAACCAGTTAACCTTGATCGTTTTGAAATTTTGGTCAAACGCATTCTTGAAGAAAATCGATTAAAAACAGAAAATAAAACTTTAAAGAAAAAGCTCAACCAAGAACTTCTCAAAAACGATACCATTGGAAATAGTCTTGTGATTCGCAAAACGCTTGAAATGATTCGTCAAGTCGCCCCGACTAAAACCACCATTTTGATTACGGGGGAGTCGGGAACAGGTAAAGAACTTGCCGCCGAACTTGTTCATCGCTACTCCGGCGTGACAGGCTCTTTTCTCCCTGTCCACTGCGCGGCCATTCCCGAGAACCTTTTAGAATCAGAACTCTTTGGATACGAAAAAGGAGCGTTTACAGGCGCCAACGAACAAAAGAAAGGTTTTTTTGAAACCGCAATGGATGGCACCCTTTTTCTCGATGAAATTGGCGAAATTTCCCCTTCTATACAAGTTAAACTTTTGCGCGTTTTAGAAAACCAAACGTTTAATCGTGTCGGGGGAACAACCCCAATCAAAACAACAGCGCGTATCGTTGCCGCCACGAATCGCGACTTAGCACAAATGGTCAAAGAGGGGACGTTTAGAGAAGATCTTTACTTCCGATTGAACATCATTGACATCCATCTCCCCGCGTTGCGTGAGCGCGAGGAAGACATTCCGCTCATTACCCGTTATTGGCTCGATCGTATTGCTCAACAAAATCAGCGCGGTCATATCACCATCACCGAAGATGCGATGCAAGCTTTAATGCGTTATGATTGGCCCGGGAATATTCGCGAACTGCGTAATGTATTAGAACGCATGGTCGTGCTTTCACGCGAAGATGAACTCACATTAGATAATGTCCCCATTAAAATTCGCGGATCACAACGTCCCTCAATTAAAGGGGTCAAACGCCTTCATGCAAGTGAAAAACTCGATATTGAAAAAAATGAACGCGAACTGATTATTGAAGCCCTTCATGCGTGTAAAGGAAATCGTACACGCGCCGCTGAAAAACTCGGTATATCACGTCGAACCCTCCATCGCAAACTTTCAGAATACGAGATTAATTTATGAAATATATCATCCTTTTTGCAATCGGAACTTTTGTTATGTGGAGTCATACGGCTTGCGAACTCTTCGAACCTGAAGACCCCACTTTAGGCGAACGTGTCCGAGCTCAACTCGATAGCGAACGCAATCGTAAACACGAAGCGCAAAGCGAAGATGAAAAATTCTGGATGGGTAAAAAACGCGATTTTCTCATTGAACGACTCGGCGAACCGACACGCAAAATTGGCGCAATAGGTCAAGGTGAAATTTTTGAATACGATTTGGAAATCCCTTATACCGTGGGCAATGGGGAACGGAGCGCGAGCCTTGAATCAACACTCATGCAAAATAGTAATATTGGCAAACCTCACTGGAGCCGTGCAACGCCATCGTCACAGCGCACTTACGAAAAACAAGATGCGTTAAAAGTGGCCCGACTCCGCTTTTTTATGAATGAAGAGAGTGTGATTACGCGCATGACAAATGAAAAACTTAAGCGTCAATAACTTTTACGCCAACGATAAAATTGCCCCCACAACGGCACCAATTAAAAAACCCAATACTTGAATCGCGACAAGGTGTCGACCCGAAACATCGTTGATCATCTCATGTAATTGCTTCATATCCATGCGATCGACAGCCGACTCAATGCGTCCTGATAGATTCAGTTTTTCTGTGATGGCATTTTTGCCTTCCGTCTGAATATAGCCTTCAACCATCCCTTCAATTTTATCGGCAATTTCAGAACCTGCATGATCCATAAGTTCTTGATCTTCTGCTACTTTATCACACATCTTATAGAGTTGTTTTTCAATCATACCCCGAACCGAAGGAAAAAGCGTTGAGACTTGTTTGAGTGCCGTCTCTTTCACAATCAAATCGGTTGTTCCTTCAACGAGTTTTTCCCGACGTTCTTTCACATAACCTTGCAAATTCTTAGAAATCAAAGCTCGCGTCTCCTCTTTTTTAAGGGTGTCGCGCACCCATAAGGTGAGTTCATCCGCGATTTGTTCAGGATTCAATAAATGTTTAGGTATTTGTTCGCCAAGCCCTATCCCTAATTGTTTTTTCTCACGAGGAATTACCCCTTGAAAAATCTTAAAACGACGTTCGTAAGGCTTAAAAAGCATCCAAATCGCTAACCAGTTGGTCAAATAACCCACGGCTGCTGAAGAGATAACGGGCCAAATCCACTTGAAACAATATGGCAGTTCAATCCAATGCGCATACTCATTGATCACACGCAAAACAAGACACCCAATAATAAACCAACTTAAGTAAAAGAAAA